>JAKIVF010000166.1 GCA_021647145.1 Methylococcaceae bacterium
TTATCGGGATAAAATTTTAGCTTCTCTCGCGTGCTATCGCACACGTCGAATCGGCAAATTTCCCTGTGGCCTACTGCGGACTAAAAATCATCACTCCGCTATCGCTCCGTTTCCATGATTTTCAGCGTGGGAAGTTGGTGCGTAAGTTTTAAACTTGCAATTCCAACGCTGCCCCCGCAACGGTAAATTAAGTAAAGATAGGTCAATATGCCACTGTATCTAAATATGGGAAGGCGACTTATCAGGCTTACGCCACTTAATAAGCCCGGATACCTGCCTTGAAGCCAATTCGCACAGCGGAGGGCTGTCTACGTAGCAAGTCATATAAATGCTTTTCGTATTCTCCCCCCCCCTCCCTGTATTTTTCTGTCTTTATCTATTTTGTGCGGGCGGCACAAGAGAACGCAATGAATAACTTTTTTTATTTTTTTTTACTGATTTTACTCGCTAATCCAGCTTTTGCGCACCTTCGCGAAGACAGAAAGCAGGACAAATTATTAAACTACAGGTCGCCAGGCAATATTAAACCGTATCTAGGTATTAATCACAGAGAGGAATATTATGGTTGTAATGGCTACCTTCGTACAGGGTTTATACAAACTAAAATACGTTCTATTGACACTTCATCAGCCAGTGCTATTGCGGGTGAATTAGGTTGTGGCTATCGTTTAAATAACTACATAAAAGCTCATTTAGGCTTATTTGGTACTTTAGATACAGGGTTAAATAGTCAGAACGATGATAATATTCAAGCTGATTTTTTTAATCGTAAAAAAGACAGTTATTTGATGTTGGGTGAAGCCGTATTAACGTTGTCTTATAATAACTTTCAAGCGCATTTAGGGCGACAATATTTAGATTCACCTCATTTAGATGCTGATGATTTGCGCATGGTTCCTAATTTATTTGAAGCCTATTTGCTTGATTACCATTTTAGTGAGGAACTCTATATCGGTGCAGGGTTTGTTCGTGAAGGTTCTGGTTGGGAAAATGGAGGTAATCTCTCACACTTTATACCCATTGGAGAGGCATTAGGTGGTAGTGGCGGAAACCCGTGGATTAGCTGGCTTATTTATGAAGACGATCATAAGAGTGGTAATGCCTGGTTTTATTTTATTCCTGATCATTTGACTATTTTTTATGGTGAATTTATAGTTGAGCAATCAATATCCCCCGATATTTCTTACAATGTTGGTATCCAATATGATTGGGGGAAAGAAACAGGGGACGCGATGTTGGGTGAAATTAACGCTCATACCTTAGGCGTTACGATATCAATTTCAGGCTTTGATCTAACACTAATAGCCGCTTATAACAAAAACTTTGGTCATACAGGAGCTATTCCAAGTGTAGGAGGCGGTCCTTTTTTTACCTCTATGGAAGATCAAACGTTGGATTCAGTAGTGGGTAATGACACACAAAGCTTTCTTTTTGGTTTGGAATATGCTCTTAATAGTGAATTTAGTCTAGGTGTTAATTGGGGGGAGTTTAGAGCCTCTGATAAAAACGATTATCATACCGAAGAAATTAATTATTTTCTCAATTACAACTGGAATGATAAGCTCTCTGCTGAATTTATGTATGCAGTGATTGATGATAAAAATTCATCAGAGGATACCGATCAAATCCGTGCCATTATTACTTATCGATATTAGAAATACATCCTTACTCAATTGCTCTTTTATCCGCAATTGCTCCAATTTCTTTATCAATAAAATATAAACCTTTTCCTTCAATTCCGATCATTTTTATTATATCAATAATAGAATTAAACAAGTGTTCTTCTTCATGCTGTTCCGCAACATACCATTGCAAAAAGTTGAAAGTAGAAAAATCAGCTTCTTCACTAGCTGCTTTAACCAATTTATTAATTTCTTTAGTGATTAAGCATTCATGCTTATAAGTGATTTTAAAAACTTCCTGAATATTTTTGAAATCTGACTTCGGTTCATCAATCGCACCAATAAGTGCCATTGAACCAGCTTCATTTACATAGTTGAATAAGCGATGCATATGTTGAATTTCTTCATCAGCATGCTGCTGTAAAAACCTGGCACAACCCACCAAACTATTAGCATCGCACCATGAACGCATCTGCAAATACAAGTTAGAGGAATAAAATTCAAGATTAATTTGCTTATTTAATAACTGAGTCATACTTTTACTTAACATATCGTTTTCTCCGGTAATTTTTTTAAATTATATTTTTCTTTTAAACCAATAACTAAACAATAAAAATGTATAGCTGTATTGTAAAATAAGCTGTATCCACTCAGGTTTTGAATACCAGCCTAAAATAACATTGAGTGGCAACCCAAGTACACCGTTTTTATGATTTAGCATTGTTTTTGAAAGGTTAAATGCTTTAGTAAAAATAGGATTGTCTGCTTGTAACCAGCCTAAGCTTTTTGCAGCGGACAGACCTTCGTGAATACTATACCCAAACAAATAACCTGCTTGAATGACTAAATAGGCAAGAGTAATTACAAAAATTGTTTTTAGATTAACTCTGACAAGAGAATAGTTAATCAGTAAAACCAAAACAATAGAAATGGCTAAACCAAGGGTAACGGGTATTGCAGAATATTTACCTGCAAATGAAAAAATAGCTATTTCAGTGCCTTCTCTGGCAATCATAAATAAAGTCAGTAGCATAACACCGTTTTTTGTTAAACTTCCAGCCGCTTCATTTTCAATATGCTCTTTAATTTTACTTCCATGTTGTATCATCCAGATAACAAACGTAGTGACAAGCATGACAGCAATAAGGCCACCTACACTTTCCCATAATTTGGCAGTGGTTTTTAGTCCTCCTATATAGGAGGAAATTCCCATCAATAGTAGCCCTAAAATGATTGAGGTAAGAATGCCTGCGTAAACACCATACCAGACTTGTTGTTTTAAATGGGTGTTGTTTGTTTTATCAAGAAATTTTAGTAGGATAGTAACGATTAAAAAACCCTCTAATCCTTCTCGAAAAGACATGATTGTTGCTTGTAAAAAAGTATCCATATTTTTATTTGATGATAAATTATTTTGTAGGTTGGGCGATCGTCTCTTTAGCAACCCAGCGTAGGAACAAACATTGAGTTGACGGAGGATCAATTAGCCCAACCTACATGGCCAAAATCCGTTACAGTGAATTTAAAAAATCAATCAAAAACTCACGTTCTGCCTTGCTAAGTTGATTTACAAAGTCTTTTGATTTTTCAGCTTCTCCATCATGCCACATAATCGCTTCCATCATATTTCTTGCACGTCCATCATGTAAAAAGAAAGTATGATTATGAATGGTTTGAGTTAAGCCAATGCCCCATAAAGGTGGTGTTCGCCATTCCTTACCATCCGCTTTAAAATCAGGGCGATTATCTGCCAATCCATCTCCCATATCATGAAGCAACATGTCGGTATAAGGATGAATTGTTTGGTTTGAAACCGCCTCCACGCCTTCTAATTCACCTGTTTTTAATGTAGGAACATGACAACTCCCACAACCTGCGAGTCCAAATATTAACTGTCCTTGCTTGACCGACTCTTTACCCGTATTACGTCGTGCAGGTACGGCTAATGTTTGTGTGTAAAAAGTAACATCATCCAGTTTTTGATCATCCAACTCAGGGTCGTCTGTCTTGCCATCACCTTGCGGAAATTCTGCCGAAGAATCAACTGGAAATATATGGTTTGAGATACCTATATCATTACGAAAAGCACCGGCATTTTGAACAAAGCTATTTGGGTTGTTTGCCTTAAGCCCCATTCTCCCTAATACCAATTTTTTGGTTCTAGGATCACAGACATAGTTTGCTTTGCCAGAAATTCCATCACCGTCAACATCATTCTCATCGGCTAATGCCAGAATAGTGGCTTCTGGTATTGCATCCATCAATCCTCTACCAAAAACAGGAGGCGCAAGCCTGGGGGAGAACATAATATCGGCAGGAAAAGGGATATAAGGTTTTACATCATAACTGGGTGTACGGAGGAAATACGCTTCTCCATCAGCAAAATGTCGTGTTTCTTCTTTGTAATACACTGTGACATCTGCTTGCGGCTGTACACCAAAAGTAGCTCTTTGAAATAATTGCGTTCCAAACCCAGGTACTGGTTTTGGTCCATCACAATTTTCAGGATCGGTACCTAAAACACTAATCCGCAGAAACATGGTATCAAGCTTGCCACCTTCCTCTGGCGGAGCACCACGTCCGTCTTTTGGATGACAGGCTTCACAGGATGTATTATTAAACAAAGGGCCTACACCTGAATTTATCGTAGCAGGAGCAGTTACAAATGTTTGTTCAAATTCTGCATCACCTATTAAATGAATATCTAATCCTTTTTCATCAAGATTAGGTGCTGGAGTGGAAAAAGCATGAGATGATTCATCAAATACAGTAGTCTCTCCCTCTAGTAAATCTCCATTTAATGAGGCAAACCCAATATTTGAATAACCACTTTCTCCCTCACTACTATAAGATTTAACAGCAGATGCAAAAAAATGCATAGCATTCAAAGTTGCTTTAAACTGAGTATTGTTTCCTAAATCAATTGATTGGATAATTGATAAAGAAGGGAATTCTGCATAATAAAGTCTATATCCCTCAGCACCTGCAACAGGGTCAAAATTGACAACAACCTGTTGCCCTATGCTAGATATACTAATATCAGGGGCTTTAGGAGGTGCTGCGTAGACCTCTGTAACGGATAAACCTAATAATATTGAAGATACCAGGTTAATTGTAAAATATTTCATAGTGTAAACTTAAAATTTAGGGAATAGAAAAAGATGCACTCCTTTTAAAAATGAGAATGACAAATAGAAACACGTAGCCATAATTATCTACACAATCACGGATAAGAGTTTCTATCAATCAATTTTACAGATAGGCTGCCATTGCAGCTTCTTTTCCTACACAGGTTAATTAAACGATGCAATCTTTGGTGCCAATTCACTTTCAAGTAGCGTTTTTAGTTCGACTACTTTATCTATCGCAGTACTAATAAATTCTCTGCCTTGTGTATCTGTAATAGAATCTCTAAATGGAAAAGGTATCGCCTGAATTGCGTCAATAGCCGTATCAATTTTTTGACGAATTTCCACGTCTAATGCTTCATCGTTACGACGTACCAAATTGTTTAACCCTGGGCCATCATTTTGTAAATAACGTCCCAGATAAATATTTTCTACACCCCTAATGTTATTTTCAAAATCTAGCAATGAGTTAAAACTGAATTGTGACTCAACCAACTCATGATTAGATTCTGAAAATGGATCAGAAAGCTTGCCATTACCCACTTCATCAACAATACCAATCATTCCATTGACTAATTCCTGTAAAGCAGCTGTTTCACTTGGATAGGTAGCATTTCCTGCTTCTCCAGCAGTGGCAAATGTGTTTACAAAGTTACCCTCCGAAGGTCTCCAGGCATCAGCCAAACTATTAATATGCGTATTCAGCAATGCTGCTGCCGAGGCAAGATATTCCTTTTCTCTCTCTGTAATATCTGCCGCCTTTTTGTTATTGTCACCGCCAAAAATCAAATACTCAACCGTATGAAAACCATGAAGGGTA
>JAKIVF010000021.1 GCA_021647145.1 Methylococcaceae bacterium
TACCCGGATTGCAGCTATGCTATCTGGAATGAGCCAAAGGCAGACCCCTGCCCGAGCTGTAGCTGGCCCATTACAATGATTAAAACCACCAAAAAACGGGGCACTGAACGCGTATGCCCACAAAAAGAATGTAAATATGTAACACCTTATGAGGGAGACCCTGAAGATGTTAATGGTCCAAAGGAACAATCTTCTTAAAAACGTCTCTGTTAGGTAATCACTATTTTCACTGACTGCAAGACTTATTGAATATGCAGACAACTTCACCCTTTAAAATTCGTTTAGCTGTAAAAAAAATTAAAGCAGGTGAAGTTATTGCTTATCCAACAGAAGCGGTGTTTGGTTTAGGTTGCGACCCATTAAACGAAGAAGCTGTATTCCATCTTTTAGCTTTAAAAAAACGCTCTGTTGATAAAGGACTCATACTCATTGCATCTTCTCTTACCCAGCTTGAGCCCTATCTTCAATTAAATTCAGCTATAAGCTCTCAAATAGAAGCAGCAAGCTCAGAACCAATCACTTGGTTGATACCTTGTCAAACTTGGGTTCCTGAATGGTTGACAGGCAACCATTCTAAGTTAGCAGTTAGGGTCATCACCCATCCGACAGCCAAGTTATTATGTGAAGAATATGGCGCGCCTTTAATTTCTACAAGTGCAAATATACACACCAAGCCTCCTGCAACCCACTTATGGATAGTTCAAAAAAACCTAGAAAACAGGAAAGTCTTTGTACTTCCAGGCCAAGTAGGAAATTTAAAACAAGTGACTCCAATTTATGACATATTAAGCAAGCAACAATTTCGATAAATTAATTCCCCACCCCAACATAAACGAGTTTTAATGCATGTAAAGAGTTTTCACAATCTTCAGTAGACTGTAATTCTTTATTTTCGAAGCATTCTTTATTTTTACTACGAGCCTCCTTAACATTAGCTGTGTACCAAGCAATTGATTTTGCGTCTATATCATCATTTTTATTGGACTCAGCTAAAGCAGTAAAAGCAACCGTTACAATAACTAAACCTAAAACTATACTTTCTGTGTTCAAAATAATACTCCTTAATTTAAAAAATTAACTCATAATAATTAATGAGTTAACTGAAGTTTAACGAACAAAGAAATACTTGAAAAGATGGTAAATTGTCGCGCGTCAAAATGACGCCTATATTGGCATAAAAATTGTTACTAACTATAAGGTTGGACTATCAAAAGTTGCTAATTTTAAGCGATATTTATCATAATTTGTATTTTTTTAGGGCATTTAACCTATAAAAAAATGTCAAATACCTTAATTATCTACAGACCACTAAAAATGAAGATTTAAAGAAAAAATCACAATGAATATTTTTTTAGAAAAACTATCAACAAGTGCGTATTATCCCATCAAGAATTATCTGTTAATTTAGCTAAATCAATTAAATATTCAAGTGTTTGGAAATATGTATCTCTATCATCTTCCCTAACAGTTACATGAGCAACCTTCCTTCCTTTTCTTAACTCTTTAGCGTATAAATGAAGATGGACATTTTCTGTATCTAATATATTATCCGATGCAGGAAGGCCGCCAATAAAATTGACCATACCCGAAAAACCTCTTGCTTTAGTCGCCCCCAAAGGTAAATCCAAAATAGCACGTAAATGATTTTCAAATTGACTGGTTTCTGAACCTTCTATGCTCCAATGTCCAGAATTATGAACTCGCGGAGCAAATTCATTAGCAATTAGTTTTCCATCAACATCAAATAATTCCAAAGCAATCACACCAACGTAATCTAAAGCATCTAGCAAACGAACTACATAGTCTTCAGCCTGACTTTGTATAACATCACCAACACGGCATTCAGAAACCCTCAGAATTCCCTTTTCATGAGTATTTTCTGATATGGGATAGAATACAACTTCTCCACTAGGCCTTCTTGCGGCAATGATTGATATTTCCCGTTGAAAAGGAACAAAGCCTTCAACAATAGACTCAGCATTTTGCATTGACTCCCAAGCCTCTGCTAACTGATTTTTTGATTTTATAACAACCTGCCCTTTTCCATCATAGCCCATTCTTCTGCTTTTTAATATTGCAGGGTATTCAATATGTTCCATTGCATTTTCGAGCTCTGTTAGGCTTTCTATGGAAGCATAAGTCGCTGTCGGGATATTTAGCTGTTGTAGAAACCCCTTCTCATGTAATCTATCTTGAGCAACAGCCAAGGCGTTTGGTGCAGGAAAAACGGTGGTATGTTCAGCTAAAAACTCTGCAACCTTAACAGGTACATTTTCAAACTCATAAGTCACTATATCTGCTTTTTCAGCAAGTTCAGCCAATAAGTTTTGGTCATCATATTGACCGTGTAAATGTTCCCCTAAACCAATGGCCCCAGCATCTTCACTAGGATCAAGAATAATAAAATCCAATCCTAACGGATAACCAGCTAACGCAATCATCCGCGCCAATTGGCCTCCTCCTAAAATACCTATTTTCATGACTTTACCTTACGAGGGTCGGAATTAGCAGTCACCTTATCTGTTTGATTTTGTCGGTAGCTATTTAACGCAACACGATATTGAGAGTGCTTATTACTTACAATAGCAGCTGCTAATAAAGCAGCATTAATAGCGCCCGCTCTTCCTATCGCCAACGTACCCACTGGAATACCTGCCGGCATTTGCACAATAGATAATAAAGAGTCCATTCCATTAAGTGCCTTAGATTGAACGGGCACACCTAAGACTGGTAACACAGTTTTAGCTGCAGTCATACCAGGAAGGTGAGCTGCACCTCCAGCACCTGCAATAATAACTTCAAGACCTTTAGATTCAGCTGTTTCAGCATATTGAAACAATTTGTCTGGTGTCCTGTGAGCAGAAACCACTTCCACTTCATGAGGAATATTAAGTTGCTCTAATGTCTCAGCAACATGCATCATGGTATCCCAATCTGAAGTCGAGCCCATAATAATTCCTATTAATGCCATGCCTATCTCCTGAATAAGTTTTACCTACTATTTAACACACCCACAACTTATGAATTAATTATCACCAGGCTACACTACTTTAAATTAGGAAGGATTTAAATAAGTTGTGCATCTACCCTACCTATGTATCTAATTTAATGCTTACTAACTACCTAATAACTGTCTTTATCCATCAGTATAAAAAATATAACCGATGATTATCTCATAATCAGTAATAAACATAAATTGCGATTATCTTTTTTAATAATTTTTAAGAAATACCTAGAAATTTCATATAAATGAATATTTTACAGTTCAATAAACCGCTCAAAGTCTGCTATCTATAGGTCTTCAACACACTTTGTGAAATAAATCTTATCTAATTTTTAACTTTATACCCTAAGCAACTGGTAATTAATAAAAAATAGGCTATCTTTAAAAATATGGTCAGCATAGTTTTATGCAAACATTTTTAAATCAGTATCTTTAATCTATAGGAGTTTTTTATGAAAAAAATATTACTTAGCTTGCTTTTTAGCATATTCACCTTCCAAGCAAATGCTGCAACTGTCTCTATTACCGGCTCTGGTTTAGGATTCTTTAATGCATCTATCGCAAACATTGGAGAGACTTTTAGTGAAACTAACACCTTGATATTAGGCGAAGGGTTCGATGACTATGTGGTAAATTTAAGTGCTATAGACAATCCTTTTGGTTCAATCACTGGCTTTGATGCTTTAATTAATGGAATTTCTTTTATTGACACCCCCCTCACTCTTTCAGCGGGCATTTATGACGTCAATTTTTTGGGAATTGCAACAGAAATTAACTCTGGAGGTACTTTAATTATTAATGCAGTTGGCACACCGACAAGTGTAGTTCCTTTACCTTCTGCATTATGGTTATTCGGATCAGCATTGATGGGCTTAGTCAGCGTTTCACATCGTAAATCTAGTACAACAAAAACAAGAAACTAGAATAACTAATCAGAAAAATACGTGTAGTTGGGTTATTCATTAGCTCAACTACACAAACTAATTTTATTCATTGTCCAAAGACCAAACTTAGTTAAGCATGACCTTTACTTAAACCAAATCATTTTCACTCATTACAATCAACAGTTCAATCATCAAAAACCCGTAAATTCTTCCTGATTACCCATGAGTCTCAGCCACTTTACACTCCATCATTCCTGCATTCTCTTAGCAGGAATCTAACAAACAATAATAGACTCCCGATAAAAGACTTCGGGAATGGCGAGGTCTATAGAGAGCTGCAAAGACTCTATTCTCATTTGGCTGAGGCTCATGGGTAATCAGGAATTTCTTTGTGCTTAAAAAGAACTTATAAAAATTTCTTTTTTAAAAAAATCAGGATACATAAAGGCCGAAACGGCAGCTTCCATACAAGCAGATACTTCATTATTAACAGCTTTACCTTCCTGATTTACTTGTATTTCATTAACTTCATTATCAGGCATAACAGTCCATTTGATTTCCATAGCTTGTGAAACTTGACTCAATTTTTTACACAACTTTAGCTCAGGTTTTAATAGGTCTAGAATTTGTTTTTTTTCTATTCCAGCAGATGATTTTACATCACGCAACTCTACAGATGTTATCCTTTCAGCCGTATTTGCTCCACTTTCTCCCGATTTGTTTTTAATCAATGCCTTAACACAATAAACACCTAAATCCCCGTCTTTATCTCCATCGCAACTTAACTTATCTTCAGTCCAGCCATTACAATTATTCATCTTTAATAAATTTAACCAAGGAGATTGTTGCTCAGAAAACTCAAGCTTTATGATACTTTTTGATCTATTTTGACAAATCATTTGAAAGGATGAGACTTCTTTTGATGGTATTGATTTCAGCCAGAGTCTCGCTTTTGGCAACAACTCTACGACTGTCTCTCGTGAAATATAAGGTAGTTCAGAACATTTGTTATCATTAATAAAAACACCAGAACTTTTATTTTCTTGATAATTAAAAATACCACATTCCAAAGCAAAACTATTTATAGTGGTTAAAAGAAAAATACTAATTATAAAAAACAACCTCATTCTCTCCCCCTCTTTCTTATTTTTCTATTTTACTTCTATGTTCATATTTACACAATTTGACACTTTATACTACACACCTAGAATTAATGATTCAATAAATATAAATTGATTAATCAATTTATAGCCTGATGAGTCTTTTTTTAATACTAGCAGGATGTGGATGTGTCAGAACTAACAACTCTGTAATGTTGAGTTGCAAGAAGACAGCAGCCCAACATTTTTATTAACCTCACTTTTTAATCATTCACTCTAGCTCTAGCGGGAGTATAAAGCTATTTAGGTTTTGGCATAAAATTTGGCATACGCCCCCCACCTAAGGTAAAGGGGTTATAGTTGTAGTTCATTAGTAATACCCATGAAGTTGATGTATTGCTGGGTAATGGATTCGCATACCAACCGAATGGAATAAAGTAACGTTTACTTGCATAGAGATAGGCTTGCTGATTTTTATCCAAACTCACCAAACTATCGTAGTTTTTTGGACGAACAGAATTAAACATGCTGATCTTACTGTAGTTAGCAACTCTTAATACGTTTATGTGAGTTTCCATACTTTGTAAGTCTACTTTCAGGCTCGCCACATATTTTTTTACATAGGGGTGAATAGACTCTAATAATGTATATTGTGTAATCAAATTCTTTAACATGTTAATGGCTCCTGCGGTCCATTCTGCCGACATGATGCCCTTTCCCTTTCTCCTTTTTAAAGCATTACCATCCTGATTTGAATATCCTACTCCCCAAAGATCTCCATTCTTATCATAGAACCCTCCCCAAACTTTCATTTTATTCCAAATTTTAAAAGCAGTACCATAGCCATACCAGCTATCAATTAAAGGCTGGCCTAAAACTGCGACAGCCCATGTATTAACATCAACGGGTCTTGGAAGAATTGTTGGGATCCATGCTCCTTTCCCTGGTTTATTTGCTAAACCACCCTGATAAAAATTATAGGACTTGGCATCCCAGGCGTATTTTTTAAAAAAATTGAGCAAACCTTCTGTAGTCTTACGATTAGGCATTACCCCGCCATTGATCATCACGTCAATCAATTTCAAGTAGGGTCGTGTTTGAGGGTTTTCTTGTTGTGTAAGAATTTTCTTCAATATCAATAAACCAGCAAGTAGGGAGGCATTATTTTCAGTTGAAATATCATATGGATCAACAGGCTGGGTTCCGGTATTTGACAATGAGCCTTCTACCGCATAATAAACCGCTCCAATTTCCGATTGCATACGGCTAAAGGCATATAAAATATTAACTGCATTTTGGATGGGTGTAGAGTCAAATGGAACAACACCCTTTTCATCGGCTTGTCTGTTTTGTAAATAAGCCGATTGCAAAGGTCCTATTAAAAAAGCCCAGGCATTCTCACCTGTAATAGGCTTCCAATCTGCCCATGTTATTTTCCCTTTTTGATAAAGTGGATTGTCTGCAGGTAAATTGTTGACTGTGATGTATTTGGCATAGCCCGTATTGATAAAAGGGTCGTGTGATAACCAGTCTCGCGCTATCATTCGAAAATAAAAAGCATTTTCAGGCTTAGTTATTGATTGTCCGTTATATTTAAAAATGCCATCAGCTGTCGTTACTGCTCTATTCGCTCCCGTTATAGGAGCATTAACTGCATCACCGTCATAACCTAACTGTAGTAGTTGGTTTTGATTGTTAGCAATATCGAACAATGATTGACTATTAGGGCCTGTTAATCCATGTATAGCAGCAACACTTAAGGCCAACTGCCACGTTGCTCCATCATAAATATCTGAACCTGAATTTATATTGACACGCTCTATCTGCAAATCACCACTTAGGGAATTTTTCACTGGCATTAAAGTATGGTTTTCTGCGTTATATTGATCAATTACATCACACTTGTTACCCTTAATTTGACACACATATTCCCCCCAATACCGTGCCGTATTATAATAACTTAAAGGTAAAATCTTCCCTTTTAATGCACCAGCTGTTGCAACATATGAGACTCCCGAACCTTTATCAACATTAGCTGTAAGAAAATTTACTATTGCTTGCATATCACCATAATTGCAATCAGCAAATGCCCCTGGCATTGTAGATGCAATAATTAGTGAGGCTACTATTTTATTTTTCATTATTTTATTTATTCTTCAAGCAATCACAACATTCTATTAGCGGTATCTCACCTGAACATTATCAGTTAAAAAAAGCTTTGTTAAACCTGCAATTAATTCATCTGTTGGATGAACTCGCCATTCATCACCCAATTGTAAAGAAGCTTTTGCTTCATTTGAACAATAAGCTATTTGCAGAGGGCAGTTCCCGCCTATAAATGGTTTTAAAATGTCTTTTAAATCTTCAACCAAAGGCTTTATAGCCAATTGGTTTTTTACTCCTTCAAGATTTAATACTATACTTCTAGCAAATAACTCTCTTGCCTCTTCAAAAGTATATAACCTATCTGCTCTTAAACTAAAACCACCAGAGAAATCATTTGCTTCTAAAGGACCTTCTGCAACTATAATGGTATCTTTTAATAAAATATGTTTATAGGCTTCAAAGGTTTTACTAAAAGCTGCAACTTCTAATCTTCCAGTTTTGTCATCCAGAGTTGCAAACCCCATCATCGTTCCTTTTTTAGTTTGTCTGACTCTCATTTCAACAACTAAACCCACAACCCTAGCTTCCATTTTAGCTTTTGATCTTTCTGCATCAGCGAGCAAAGAAGCGATACTCGCATTTCGAATATGCTTTAATTCATCTTCATATTGCTCTATAGGGTGGCCTGTTAAATATAGACCTAATGTTATTTTTTCTGCATCAAGTCTTTCTTTTTCTGTCCATGGCTCAATGGTGGTTTCATAGGCTTCCGAATCATCACTATTATCAACATTAACAGATAAACTAAACATATCATTTTGTCCGGTCAGACTCATTTTTCCATGCTGATCTGCCACCCTTAACACAGTAGGTAATTCAGCTAAATGAGCGGCCCTATTATCATTAATATTATCAAAAGCCCCCCCCTTTATTAGAGCTTCTAGCACTCTTTTATTTACCTTGCGTAATTCAACACGTTTACATAAATCATAAAGTCCAATGAAAGGGCCATTTTCTTCCCGCTCCTTAATTAAATCTTCTATGGCGGCTTCACCGATTCCTTTAATAGCACCAATTCCATAGAGAATCTCATTTTTCTCATTTATAGTAAATTTAAAATTTGACTGGTTAATGTCGGGGGGATACAAGGTTAATTTCATTTCCTTGCATTCTTCAATTAAGATGACAACCTTATCTGTATTGTCCATATCAGATGACATCACCGCCGCCATAAATGCTGCTGGATAATGACGTTTGAGCCATGCCGTTTGATAAGCTATTAAAGCATATGCAGCAGAATGAGATTTATTAAACCCATAGCCTGCAAATTTTTCCATTAAATCAAAAACATAAGTAGCTATTGACTCATCAATTTGATTGCTAATAGCACCTTCCGTGAAAATTGTCCGCTGTTTAGCCATTTCTTCAGGTTTTTTCTTACCCATGGCTCGACGCAACATATCCGCGCCCCCTAAGGTGTAGCCTGCCAATTCCCTTGCAATTTGCATCACCTGCTCCTGATATAAAATAACACCATTCGTTGGGCTTAAAATATCAACTAACAATGGGTGTGCATATTCAGCTTTAGCTCCATGCTTTACATTAATATAATCATCAACCATACCTGATTCTAATGGGCCTGGCCTAAACAAAGCAACTAGCGCAATAATGTCGTCGAAACAATCAGGCTTTAGTTTCCTGATCAATTCTTTCATTCCTCGAGACTCCAGTTGAAATACAGCTGTTGTCTGACATTTTATAAATATTTCGTCGTAGGTTGTTTCATCATCACGAGGAATCTGAGTTATATCGACTAAGGGTTCATTATATTGTTTTTTTCGTGCATTAATGGTCTGCAATGCCCAATCAATAATGGTTAAAGTCCTTAATCCTAAAAAATCAAACTTAACCAGACCCACGGCTTCTACATCATCTTTATCAAACTGGGTGACTAAGTTACCACCATCCTCTTCACAATAAAGTGGTGAAAAATCTGTCAGTTTAGTTGGAGATATAACAACACCACCCGCATGTTTTCCAGCATTTCTTGATATTCCTTCCAAAGAAAGAGCCATATCAATCAATGACTTTACATCCTCTTCTGACTCGTAACGTTGTTTTAAATCAGGACTTTCCTGTAATGCTTTAGTTAGCGTCATTCCTATTTCAAATGGCACTAATTTAGCCAGCCCATCGACAAACCCATAAGAAAATGAAGAAACTCGACCTACATCTCGTATCACCGCCTTAGCAGCCATTGATCCATAGGTAATAATTTGTGAGACATGATCTCGTCCATAATATCTGGCGACATAATCAATCACTTCATCTCGCCTATCCATGCAAAAATCAATATCAAAATCTGGCATAGAAACCCGTTCTGGGTTTAAAAAACGTTCGAATAATAAATCAAACTCTATTGGGTCAAGGTCTGTAATTTTAAGTGCATAGGCAACTAAGGAGCCAGCCCCTGACCCCCTACCCGGCCCAACGGGAATCAATTGACTTTTAGCCCACTGAATAAAGTCAGCAACAATCATAAAATAGCCGGGAAAACCCATTTGAGTGATTACGTTTAACTCTAACTCTAATCGGTCAGCATAGACTTTAAAATTCTCTTCTTTCGTTCCCTCTCCAACTGCAGGATATTGTTGTAACCTTTCATCAAGCCCTTTTTTTGATGCATCAATAAAAAACTCGTCTAAGGTCATTCCTTCAGGAACAGGGAAATCGGGTAAATAATTTTTACCTAAGGTGAGTTCAACATTACACCGCTTAGCAATTTCTATGGTATTTTCTAAAGCTTCTGGAATATCTGAAAACAATTCCAGCATCTCTTCTGTACTTCGAAGATATTGTTGATTGGTATAATTTTTTGGTCGTCTTGTGTCATCCAGAACTCTTCCCTGGTTAATACAGACACGTACTTCATGTGAGTCAAAATCCGCTTTATCTAAAAACCGCACATCATTAGTGGCTACAACTGGCAAATCAAGTTTTAGAGCTAGTTCTACGGCAGACTGGAGATAACGCTCTTCCTCATTCTTCCCTACCCGTTGTATTTCAAGATAAAAACTCTGATCAAAAATTGACATCCAATAAGATGCACATTGTTCGGCAATTTCATACTTATCCGCTAAAAGAGCAATGCCCACATCACCTTCCATTCCTGCTGAGATTGCAATCAATCCTTGATGGTTAGCCTTAATCCACTCCTTGTTTATCATCGGAACACCTTGATATTGTCCCTCCTGATAAGCTTTAGAAACTAACTCTGTTAGTGTTGTATAGCCTTTGTTATCTCTAGCAATTAAGGTTAGTCTAAAAGGTTTTTCAAGATCTTCGGCATTAACTATATAAACATCTGAACCTACAATAGCCTTAACACCCTGAGATTGGGTTGCTTGATAAAATTTAACTAATGAAAAAAGATTTGATTGCTCGGTTAGTGCAACAGCAGGCATATTAAAACCAAGCAATTTCTTAACTAAAGGTTTTATTTTTACAATTCCATCGACTAATGAGAATTCAGAATGAACGCGTAAATGAACAAACTCAGGTTTCATGAAGACATTTTTATATATGACGATTTGATTTTTCTGTTAAAGAAAGTGAGGGTTTTTTCGCCTAAGAACCCAAGTAATTTTATTTTGACTGTTTTATGCAGGATTTTTTATTCTATTCAAGGTGTAAAACAGACGCATAGCTGGCTATGCAACTATTTTTTATAACAAAGAAGAGGATTAAAAAGACAAATAAAACCTTTAAAATAATGTTACTTGGGTACTTGAATTATACTAGTTGCATAAATCGTTGACATTAAACTGGAAATTTCATTGATTAGGTAGCCGTCTTTTTAGTAACCCAACATAAGTTGGGTTAACGATAGAACCACCCAACCTACAAAGCTAACTGCTTTTTTACAGGAGAATATGATCGTCTATGCTGTTCAGTTACCCCTAAACTGGCTAACCTTTCCAAGTGTAGTTTTGTTGGATAACCTTTATGCTTTGAAAACTCATAGCCGGGATATAATAAATCTAAAGTCCTCATTTCTTCATCTCTTGCTACTTTAGCTAAAATTGAAGCTGCTGAAATTTCAGCCACTTTAGAGTCCCCCTGAATAATTGTTTCACCAGGACTAACTATATCAGGATAAAAAGTGCCATCCACTTGAACCCAATCAGGAATAATTTGAAGTTGGGAATAAGCTCTTTTCATTGCTAATAAGGTAGCTTGAAGAATATTCAACCGATCTATTTCACTGGGTTCTGCCCTGCCTATAGCCCAAGCCAACGCATATTCCTGAATCAAACTAGAAAATTCTTGTCGTTTCTTGGCAGACAGTTTTTTAGAATCTGTTAAACCAGAAATAGGTTTATCTTTATCTAAAATAACAGCCGCAGCAACGACAGCTCCAACTATACATCCTCTTCCAACTTCATCAATACCAGCTATAACTTGAGAGTTTATCTTAAAATTCCTCGCGTAACATTGCGTAAAAAACTAACCATATCTGACAACTCTTTACTTTCACCGGCAAGGTCTTCCATTTCTTCTATTGCATCTTCTAGACGCATATTAGTTTTATACAAAATTTTATAGGCTTTTCTTATTTGCCGTACCACTTCTGGTGAAATACCTATCCTTTCCATTCCTACAGAATTTATCCCATAGGGACGAGTTGGTCTTCCTCCAACCATAACAAATGGAGGGATATCTTGTGTAATGGCACTCCCCATAGCAGAAAAACTATAAGCACCTATTTGAGTAAACTGATGGACTAAAGTGAAACCGCCTAAAATAGCATGATCACCTAAATGAACATGACCAGCAATAGAGGCACCATTAGCCATAATGACATGATCACCAATCATACAGTCATGAGCAACATGAGTATAAGCCATAAATAAATTATCGCTACCAATTAAAGTTAGTCCTCTGTCTTGCAAAGTCCCTCTATGCATTGTTGTAAACTCACGGATAATATTTCTATCGCCAATCTCTAGCCGTGTTTCTTCATCAGCATATTTCTGATCCTGAGGATCTTCACCAATTGAGCTAAACTGATAAATATGATTATCTTTTCCTATTGCCGTTGAACCTTTAATAACAACATGCGGCCCAATAACGGATCCTGAGTCAATTTGTACATCAGCACCAATAATAGAAAAAGGCCCAATGGTCACATCGTCAGCTATTTCCGCATTTAAATCAACAATTGCTTTAGAATCAATCAAACTATTCTACCACTGCTGCACACATAATATTTGCACTTGCCGCAAGTTGACCATCAACTTCAGCTCGACATTCAAAAGTCCATATATTTCGTCTGCTTTTAATATAAATAACGTCTAACATTAATTGATCTCCAGGCCCCACTTGTTTCTTAAAACGTGCTTTATCAATACCTGCTAAAAAGTAAGTCGTCCCTGCTCCAAACTGATCGTCTGATTGCGATGTCAATAAAGCCGTTGCTTGAGCCAAAGCCTCGAGCATTAAAACACCTGGAAATATGGGTTGTTTTGGAAAATGCCCTTGAAAAAAAGGTTCATTAAATGTCACATTTTTACAAGCTAACAAACGGGCTTTAGGTTCACATTCTATAACTTTATCTACCAATAAAAAAGGATATCTATGAGGCAAAAGTTGTTGAATTTGTAATATATCTAATTGTCCAGCCATCTATATATACCGGGTATGATTAATAGTGCAGTAAAAGTAGGCTGGCCTTCCGTTTCTTTGGCAACCCACCAATCGTATGCTAAGAATGTTAGTTAACGATATTCTGATAGCCTAACCTAAGCGAGAGTTGATGAGCAGCGCCATAAAGAAAAGAAAATAATCTGCTTTACTTCACTTTTAATCGCACCCATAACTACCCACTATTTTAAAAACTAATCTGACAAACTTAACAGCTTTTTCTGAACCTGTTCAGTAATATCAATTGTAGGGCTAGCATGAATAACACCATCCGTTAGTATTAAGTCAAATTTTTCATCTTTTGCTAGAATTTTTACTGCTTCAAAAATTCTGCGCTGCAACTTTCTAAATTCTTCATTATTACGCATATTTAGATCTTCGCTATATTCTTGTTGAGACCTTTTAGCTTCACGTCTCTTAGCAATGATATCTCTTTCAAGTTTAACCCGCTCTGACTCCCCCATAACGGAAGCATCACGATTTAATTTTTCTTCAAGCTTTTTTATTTCTTTGCCTTGCGAAATCAGATGTTTATCGCGTGGAGAAAACTCCTTTTCTAATCGTTTTTTTGCTTTCTCAGCTTGTGGTGCTTTTTCAAGAACCTTGGCTACATTAACAAAACCAATTTTTATCTCGGCATAACTTACGTTAGCTACCAACAAAAGTGCTAAAAATAAAGAAATTCTTTTTTTCATCATCAACCTATTCTCTACATCATAAAATTATTTGAATATAAAACTAACATTCAAGTGAACAATATACAACCTAACCTAACACAGGATGGGGTGTTAAGTTAGGCGGTACAAAAATAAAATACAAATCTTAAAACTAAAACCCAGAACCAAATGAAAACTGAAATAGCTGTTTATCATCACCTTTTTCAATAAGAGTCTCTCCTTTGGGACCACCCATTACGTTTTCTTTCGCATTTAAAGGCACAGCAAAACTAATAGACAAAGCACCAAAAGGTGATAGCCATTCTCCAGAAATACCGGCAGAATATCTCATTTCTCCAAAGTCAAAACCATCATCAATCATACCTGCATCTACAAAGGCTCCGATCCTTATTGACCTTACATCACTAAAAAAAGGAACAGGGAAAAATAATTCTGCCTTTCCGGCAATTTTAGTTGATCCCCCAAAAGCCCTATTTTGGGAATCTCTGGGACCAAGTGTATTATCATCAAACCCACGAACTGATCTTACACCACCACCATAATAGTGCTCAAAAAAAGGTAATTCATCGGTGTCACCATAGCCATCTCCATAAGCTATTTCTCCCAACAACCTAAAGGTTAAATCTTTGGCTATAGGAAAATATTGCTGCTGCTTATAAGCAACTTTATAGTAGGTCAAGTCACTCCCAGGAATAGTAGCTAATGCCGATATACGTTGTTGTCCGCCATCAGTAGGAAAGATTGCCCGGTTCAAAGTATCGTGAGTCCAGCCTATTGAACCAAAAAAAGTGATAAATTTTTCTCCATTTTTACAAATAAAATTTGCAATCTCATTAGATGATAGCCGTCCTGAACCTGTAGATTCAAATTTTTCTTCATCAAGGGTTCCATTGTTACAGGATGAATTAATTATATCTTCATCCGCTGTATTTAGTTTAGTATGTCTAAAATCCAGATTAAATCGTAAGCGATCATTTTCATTTAATGGAATACCAAAGTTAAACCCAGAATTAAATACATCGGTCGAATAACTGGAAATATTTGCTTCCTCCGCATCCCTGGCAGTATAACCAATATCATAGCCTAAACTCACACCATCCAAGGTAAAATAGGGATCAAAGTAGCCAAAGCTATATCGCGTTGAAACATCACTATTATTAAACGCAAGGTTAATTCTTTTTCCTGTACCAAACACATTATCTTGAGAAACATTGGCATTAAACACAACCCCTTGTGTCTGAGAAAACCCGATCCCAGCCATTAGATTACCTGATGATTTTTCAGTAATAGAGTAGTTAACATCAATTTGATCTGATGTACCGACTACCGCAGGTGTTTCAACATTAACCTCTTCAAAATACCCTAACCTTTCCAGCCTGGTTTTTGATCGTTCTATTTTTCTTGTTGAAGCCCAACTAGACTCCATTTGCCGTAGTTCCCGACGCATAACTTCATCTCTGGTCTTGGTATTACCACTCATGTTAATCCGGTTCACATAAACACGCTTTCCCGGGTCAACAAAAAAGGTCATCACAACTGTTTTTGATTCCTGATCTATTTCAGGCACCATATTCACATTAGCAAAAACATAGCCTTCATCACCTAATCGATCTGAAATAGCTTTAGATGTTTGAGTCGCATTTTTCCGTGAAAAAATTTCGCCAGGCCCTACTTGAACCAAATCAACCATTTCTTCAGGATCAACGATTAGATTCCCCGACAACTTTACTTTTTCTAAGGTAAATAATTCACCTTCTTTTATATTCACAGTGACATAAATCTCTTTTTTATCGGGCGTTATCGCAACCTGTGTCGATTCAATAGAAAAATTAATATAGCCACGATCTAAGTAGTATGAGCGCAAGCTTTCAAGGTCAGCAGATAACTTTTGCTTAGCATATTGATCGTCTTTTGTATAAAAAGACAACCAGTTTGTAGTACTTAGTTCAAATTCATCCGTTAAAGTTTCATTATCAAAAACTTTATTTCCAATGATATTGATATTTTTAATTTTTGCGACTCGACCTTCAGAAATATCAATATGTATACCCACCCGGTTTCTAGTCAATTTTGATACTTCTGTTTTTATTTTTAAGCCATATTTTCCATGACTAAAATATTGCCGCCTTAACTCTTGCTCTACTTTATCTAAAATTTGCCGGTTAAATACTTGTCCTTCTGACAAGCCTATCTGCTTAAGTGCTTTAGTTAAGTCTTCGGTACTTAGATCACTATTACCTTCAAATATTATTTTTGCAATAGTTGGTCTCTCAACCACGTTCACAACTAACGTTGACCCTTCCCTTTCTAAAGAAATATCACTAAAAAATCCAGTTTTAAATAAAGATTTGACAGCTAAACTAATACTACTAGAAGAAAATTTTTCTCCAACCGTTACTGGAAGATAGTTATAAACTGTTCCCGCAGAAATTCTTTGCAACCCTTTAACTTGAATATTTTCAACCAAAAAGCCATCCTCACCTTTTACAGTTTGGAAGCTTAATATTGTCATCAACATTAATAGGTGAAATATTTTTATTTTCACTAACGTACCCGTTTAAAAAAATTCATAGCCAAATAAAAGAAGTATATCATGCTCTTCCTAAGGGAAAGCTTATAACATCTTCAATATCTTGTGTATTCGTCATTATCATCAACAATCTGTCCAACCCTAAAGCAACACCACTACAGTCAGGCAATCCCGCTTTAAGTGCTTGAAGAAAAAGCTGGTCTTTCTCAACACGTTTTAAGCCTTTTATCTGTCTGATTTTGTTTTCTTGATTAAAACGCCTTTCCTGTTCTTTGGCATCTGATAACTCAAAAAAACCATTGCCCATTTCTATTCCTCTGATAAAAACCTCAAATCTATCGGCAACATCTGGATTACGACTATTTATTCTTGCCAAAGATGATTGAATCGCTGGGTAGCTATCAACTATACAGATTGTATATTTTTTTAATTGAGGCTGAACTTGATGACTAAAAATAAAATCTAGCCACATCGAATGATCAGAACCACAAATTTTTATCGCATCAGAAATTGAATTTTTTGACGCATACGATGCGTACCTTTGTTGACAAAAGTTAAATGCATTTAAATCCGTGACCTGATTAAAAATATCTCCATAACTTACTTTGTGGACTGACTCAATAACACAATAGCCAGCCAATAATTCAGTCAATAAATTAATCACCTCATCTATTAATTGCTCTAAATTAAAATCAACTCGATACCATTCAAGAATAGAAAACTCAGGGTTATGATATTTACCAGACTCTCCATTCCTAAACGCCTTACATATTTGAAAAATAGATCCACTTCCTGCTGCCAGTAGTCTTTTCATTGCAAATTCAGGCGATGTCTGTAAATACATCGTTTTATTTTCTGGTAATGAATGATATTCAGTTGAAAAAAAATCAAGTTGCGGATCTGTCCCTGTTGCCTGACAAAGCAAAGGCGTTTCAACTTCCAACACTACTTTACGATCAAAAAAACTACGAATAGTAGACAACATCTGTGCTCGTAAACGTAGTTGCTTCATCTCACATGCTGGCTTCCATAGCTTCGTCACAAAAAAAATTTAATCTTTAACTCTTGACACATACTCTCCTGTACGTGTGTCAACTCTAATTAATTCACCAATTTGGATAAAAAGAGGGACTCGAACCACAGCACCTGTTTCTAAAGTTGCCGGTTTTCCACCACCACCCGAGGTATCACCTTTTAAACCTGGGTCTGTTTCAGCCACTGCTAATTCAACAAAATTTGGAGGAGTCACTGTTAATGGGGCATCATTCCATAATGTCATAGTACAAATATCTTGATCTTTTAACCACTTAACTGAATCTGAAACGGCATTTTCGTCAGCTTGATATTGTTCAAATGTATCGGGTTCCATAAAATGCCAAAATTCACCATCACTATATAAAAACTGCATTTCCATATCGACAACATCAGCTCCCTCTACAGACTCCCCCGATTTAAAAGTACGCTCTATTACACGACCTGTTTTTAAATTTCTAATTTTGACTCGATTAAAAGCTTGGCCTTTACCTGGTTTGATAAATTCATTCTCTATAATTGCGCAAGGATCAGCATCCAGCATTATTTTTAAGCCCGCTTTAAATTCATTCGTACTATATTTAGCCATTATTTTCTCATATAAACAAACTGTAATCGGCACATTATAATATACTTCGTGCGGTCACAATATAGGAAAAATTTTGAACCCAACTTTAAAAACATGGCAACATGAATTAACAGAAGGATTTAGTAATGTTAAAGAGCTTTGTAACTATCTAGATCTTACGCCTAGCCAATATAGCATTTTGCATTCGTCTGAATTTCCTTTACGAGTTCCTAGAGAATTTGTTGAGAGAATGGAAAAAGGTAATATTGATGACCCTTTACTTAAGCAAATTTTACCTATTCAAGATGAAGAAATATCCTTTCCCGGCTTCAACAATGATCCGGTTGGTGATATTAACGCGATGACAGAAACAGGGGTTATCCATAAATATCAAGGAAGAGTTCTTTTTATTACTACAGGTAGTTGTGCTATTAATTGTCGCTATTGCTTTCGTAGAAACTTTCCTTATTCTGATTTTCAACTCAACACACAAAAGCTAGAAAGAGCAATACAATACATTAAAGATAATCAAGATATTTCAGAGGTGATATTAAGTGGTGGCGATCCGTTACTTCTCAGTGATAGAAAACTGTTCTCTCTGATTAATCGATTGGATAAAATCTATCATTTGAAACGAATCAGAATCCATAGTCGTATTCCAGTAGTTTTACCAAGCAGGATTACAAACGACTTTTGTCAATTTCTATCAACAGTAAAAAAAAATATCATTTTTGTAATCCATTCTAACCATACAAATGAATTGAATGAAAATGTAAGAAGTGCCTGCCAAAAAATAAAAAAATGTAATGTAACTTTGTTAAACCAGTCTGTTTTATTGAAAGGCATTAATGATGCTGCAAACGAATTAGTTGTATTAAGTGAAAAACTATTTTCATTTGATGTATTACCCTATTATCTACATATGCTTGATAAAGCATCAGGAACCCATCATTTTGAAGTTGATAAAAAAACAGCTATTTTACTGATGGATCAAATCAAAAAACAATTACCTGGGTATTTGGTTCCTAAACTGGTTAATGAACAAACCGGGGCTTTAAATAAAATTGTTATTGCTTGATTTATTTTAGTCAAACTCAAAATAGTTATCACATTTTTTCCACCAATAATCTGAAAATTCTCAGTTAATGTCGATAACAGCGAAATGATAAGGCTGCTGGAAATAAATAACAACCCAATTTACGAAGATTTTTTTGTTTGTATTTGATCTTCTTGCACAGGGCGAATAGTCAGGTTTTGTAACCGAAGTAAAAAGATTGAAGACAGAAAAACAGATTAGTTGGAGCAGCATAATCCGACATTTTTTGGAGGGGGGATGGTGGAATGAACTACCATTTTTCCACCCTATGAAATAAGTTTATATCTCTTCTTCCCACATTCTTTTCTGATAGTCGAGACACCATTCAGTTACTGCCTCTGGTAACATTGTTCTGAATTTATGATGTTCAGCCTGAATCGTTTCGACCATAAGATCAATCATTTCCTGTGGCTCAAACTGTGATTCATCTTTAGCCGTTAATTCTTGCATATCCTTAATAGATTGCTCTTTAGTGAAGTTAGACGCTGAATCGTACCACTGATTTAAAGAGTCAAATAATCGATCATTAAATCCAGTACGGTAGGGTCCCGGGTTAATAGTACAAACTTGAACACCAAATTCTTTTAGTTCATCTTTCATGCACTGTGCAATAGCTTCCAATGCATGTTTTGATGCATCATATGCTCCAACAAAGGGATAAGTAGAAACCCCCGCCATTGATGAAACAAATACAATTTTCCCTTTACCTTTTGCCACAAATTTCTTGGCAAAGCACTGGGTGAATTCAAGTGCACAAAAAACGTTAACCTCAAAGACATTTCTCACAAGTTCCATCGGTATTTCAGCAATAGGCCCAGACTCGCCAATGCCTGCATTATTCACTAAAATATCTATTTCATATTTGTAAGCATTTTTACGATCAATTTCACTTTTCATATCAAGTTTAATCACTTCTAAATTGATATTTTTTTGAGTAGCTTCTTCCAGTAAAGCAGAGACTTGTGGCCAAATCTCTACCCCGGCAATAACCTTATGCCCTTTTTTTGCTAAACCAAGGGCTGTTCCTTTTCCTAGCCCTGTTCCCGCACCTGTGATCAATATTGTTTTTGTCATTGTATTCTCCACGTTTATTATTTAATTAGGTCTTAACTCATTAGACAATTTTGTAATATTTCATCACCTCGGGTTCACCATTCACTAACTCTGGCAATTTAGCTAACGCATCATTGAGATGTTTAGTACTCCAATGAGCTATCTCAGCGTCACAGCTTTCCCATATCTCGATCGAACCTAAAATTAATGGATTCTCAGTAGATTGATAATAACAGTAATCTAAACATCCTTTTTCAGCTCTTGTAGCAGAAGAAAGTTGTTCAAGCAACTCAATTATGTTTTGTAACGAACCTTCTTTTGCTATGAATTTAGACGTTACATATAGTTTTTTAGCCATTTTTACCACCTTTTTAAATATTTGATTAAATCTAAACTTAAATTACGAATTTCATTCTAAAGTGTTTAATAAGAGATAGTCAGCATTAATGTGTTTGTCCAAAATAGGGAATGGACAATATTAGCAGTGAAAAACAAACAACACCTGCCAAAAAATGGAAGGGAGAACGATGATTTGTTTTGGGTAGTTCTTGTTTTAATGCAATATAGGTAAGAGTTCCACCTATCAGAGCAAATAGATATGAAAGAGTAAAGCTAGGTAGCGCAGTTATCTTCCCCAATACAGCCCCTAAAACTAATCCAATAATAGCAAACCACCGAATATGCTTTTTAAAAAGTTCTGGATAGGTTTCCCTAAAATTAGCATTAAGAACAATGAAATGCATAGCTAAAACAACGACAATCATTTTCATACTCAACAAACCTTCACTATGCCTATTCACTATCATATAAGCAACCATCAAGTTGTAAAGCATATAAAGTAGCTTTCTGATGAGAAAGATATTTTTATGTATTTGTTTATGCTGTTGGTTTTTATGTTCCGTATATCTAAGTTCTAATGTATCAAGTAGATAAGGCAAACAAATGCCAACTAATACAGTTAGGTATAAAGGCTGATTGAAAAAATGATGGCTGCTTTGTTGGTTGAGAGTCTCACTAATTTGATGTTGTAAAACACCAATTTCAGGAAAAACATGAATAAAAACATAAGCAACAGATGATCCAGCACTAAATGAAACCCAGCCATGCGCCTCAAAAAATTGCCACCACGTTTGTTTGCCACAAAAAATATGTACGCATATTAGTAAGGCTAGACCAACAAAAGAAATCAGGTCTTTATCTAGCAGTATGTTCATAATATTTAAAAAACTGTTGAATTAAGGTAATAAATGTATACCACCAACTAATTTTATTCCATCCCGTAAGTTGATTTAATGTAACACCCTATAGTGATCTACCATATTTTGTATAGTTGAGCGAGATCTATCAACTTTGATTACTATTTGTTATCGCAAGCCCCCCTTCTACTGTGTATTCACTCATCACCTTAAATTCTAAACTATTAGTCGTTTTTTTCTCGGTTATTTCTTGTTGAAGTGGCTACACTAAAGCGAACACACTATATAAAAAACCTAAAAAGAAAAATGTGTCTAAAAATGAATGATCAACTAAAAAACCCAAATAATTATTCATCATAAATTAGATAAGTCATCTGTCAAGTTAGTGCTTAAACCTGATCAACCTATTGCTCAAACAGCCCAATATTTGGGAGTAAATCCTAAAACAACTCTTATCTGGACCAATGAAATATTCAAAACCAAAAACGGCGGTAGAAAGAACGGATGAGTCTATTTATGATAAAGAACAATAATAGGGAGGGGAAATCAAGAGAAATTTCCATGCTACACCAATATTTTATATGGTACATGGAAAATATTGGAAAAATATTAATGATTACTCTGAGATTATATTTTATTTTTTTTAAAATATAAGAAATAACAAGGGAGTAAATTTTAAAAAGTGTTTTTTATAAAATATCAGCAGTGGATATATTTTTCCATATTTCATATAATAAATTTCTTGTTTTCCATAATAAATAAGAGCTAAGATCCGAAAATGGAAAAATGATACAAATAATTCCACTTTAACTTACTTAATATAACAATATGAGGAATTTTTTGCATCATATAAGGGCTGTATATGGAAAAATTTCCATATATTGCTAATGTTAGGCTTTGGGAGCTAAATTATCAAAAAATATGAAAAATATAACGGCTATGATTTTATAATCTGGCATTTAATATTTCCAATTATATTGATTCTTTTTATTGCAGTTGGGTTGGAGTTTTTTAATTTAGACTACTTATTTAGCAGTCTATTTTTTGATTTTCAAACTAATAAATGGCCTTTACGTGATTTTTGGTTAACAAAAGAAATATTTCATGACTGGGGTCAAAATTTAAGCAAGGGTATGGGAGGCATTGTTTTTTTAGTTTTGTTGATGTCTTTTTTTATTGAGAAATTAAAAAAACACTCCAAGTTACTTTTGTTTTTATTGGTTGCAAGTATTTCTGGTCCAATATTTATCGCTATCCTAAAAAGTTCAACACATATATATTGTCCTTGGAGCTTAAAACTGTTCGGAGGAAATAGGCCTTATATTCACCTATTTGATAGAGTTGATTCTTCTCTTCCAATTGGGCATTGTTTTCCTGGAGGGCATTCTGGAGGAGGGTTTGCTTTTGTTTCTTTGTATTATTTTTTTGTGTTAATCAACCCTAAATATAAATTTTACGGTTTGGGGGCAGGACTTATAATCGGTTTAGTTTTTGGTTTAACACAGGAAATGAGAGGTGCCCACTTTTTAAGTCACGATATTTTTTCACTGTTTATTTGTTGGGCAACAGCATCAACCTTATTCCTCATTTTTTTTTATAAGCAGTTAATATGGCAGACAAAAAAACAGTATGTGGAAATAAATGAGAGAGCCTAACAAAAAAATCCAGCGGACAGTTTAAAGCGTCACGTTTTTTGCGAAGCAAAAAAGCGTGCCCCTTTAAACTGCGCGCTGATTTAGGCGTTAGCCTAAAGAAAAATTAATTAGTTTTTCCATAAGTTTTCGTAAATTGAAATGTCATTTTGCTTCTCCTTTTGTGCTTATCTCCAACTATCAATTTTTTAAAAACTTGGGCAGGCGATAACAGGGCTAAATCAGTCAATTATTGAAAATCACTTTTGCTGTTTAAAGCCAAAGTGTATTCCTGTCTGGGTTATCTTAGTACAAAAGGGTATTAAATACCGTATTTTCAAAGGTTTAATAAAGTTTATCAACTCTCACAGGAATACACCGAAAGTGATTAGCTTAAAAGCCCCGTTACAGTAAGAGCATTGATAAAAGCAGGTCATCACATTGTCGCCAGCCGTTATTACTTTAAAAATTTGGGTCGGTGGCAACAGAGCTGGTTTCATCTGTATAGCCAAAGCTTTCTGTAATTTAATGACAGTCATTTATAAGTTTTAGCATTTTGTTTAATCTTCGGCTCATCAAAACCTGAAAGCAGCACCGTGTGGTAAAAGCTGTCTAGCAGGAAACCCTTTCCAGTTATTCAACTCAAACCACGTTTGGCAAAGCTGTTTAGAAAAAGACTGTAGCTTATATCGCTCTGTTACAGCAAAGAGCATTTATAATCCTTTAATGAAAAGCCCGATAGTCAGTCAAAATCATCAGCCTCCGTCGGCTAACAAACGCATCCACTTGACCGCTTTAAGCTCCCTCGTTTTTGAAAAGTTTAGTTTTCCGTTTGGTAAGCATGTTATTGTAATGCTTTAGTAACCGCCAGCGTCAAGTGATGCTTGGTGTTAGGTTGATGTGAGAATCGTGAGGTGTGGATATGGAATTAATTATAAGGTCAATTTTAGTTGTTCCCGCAGTTCTTGGAGCAGGAAAAATAATTTATGACATAACTGTCGGAAAAAGAGCGCACCTTAGAGAAGAATATAAATTTGCGAAAGACTTTTTAAGTGATGCTAAAAAAGACGGTATTCATCCCTTCGTATTAGAGAAAGGTTATCAAGCCATTGCAGGTACAAGTACATTGAGTCCAGAAGATATTTCGTATATATTATCTTTAAAAAAACCTTCTCAATGTCTGAAGGATTATGTTTTATCTAATCAACTCATGGATGAGCTTAAAACAGAAGGTAATTTGAAGTTAAACTTCAAAAGAAAATATCAAAAATCTTGGTTTAGAACTTGGCTTAAGTTTTTTTATTCATCAGGTTATTTTTTGCTTGCCTTTATTGCTTTATCACCTGTAGTCGTATCAAATTATTTTGGTATATCGGGTTTACATTCTCTTTTATTGTTAGCTTTTACTTTGCCATTAGCTGGAACACTCGCTTGGTCGTCATTAATAGCATACGCAAGAGTAAAAAGAGGTGAGGAGTTAATATCTAATCAAGAAAAGCATACAACAACTATCATGGTATCAACCTAACAATTGCTTGCACGCTGACTGCCGTAAGCGTCACGTATTTTGCAAAAAGCCGCAAAATACGCGCCACTCACGGCAGCAGGTGAAGCAGGCGTTATACGCTTAAAATCATCTGATTAGTCAGTAGGGATAGAATGGCAAAAATAAACCAAATTCAAAAAGCCTTGCAAGAACTAGATGGTGGTGCATTTCAAAAGCTAGCTGATTCTTATCTGTTAAGAAAAGGATATCCGCAGATTAATCCTATCGGATCTGTTGCTGGAAGCAATAAAGTAAGAAAAGGAACACCAGACACCTTAATACCCACAGATGATGGGAAATATGTGTTTGCTGAATATACAACGATTTCTAAAAACCAAGTGTTTAGTAAGTTCTATGACGATATAGAAAAGTGTCTTGATGAAAAGAAAACAGGCGTACCAATTACTAAAATAAGGGAGATTGTGCTGTGTTATACATCTGAGTTATCAGCAGAGAATATAGAAAAACTACGAGAGCAATGTGAAAAATTCGAAGTGAATCTAAATATTTTTGGCTTGGGTGCTATTTCATATGATTTACTGGAAAAATATCCTAGCATTGCTAAAAACTATCTTGGTGTCGAGGTAGATACTGGGCAAATTGTGCCGCTAGACGAATTTATATCTCTATACGAAAGGAACAAATTAGCCACTACGTTGAAAACTAATTTTCACTTTAGGGTAGATGAAAAAGACAGCTTGCTTTCACTAATCCAAGACAACAACCTAATAATTATTTCAGGGAAAGCTGGAGTAGGTAAATCAAGAATTGCTATTGAATGTTACCGGCAGTACATAAGAGAAAATAATACATACAAAGCCTATTGTATATTCAATAGAGGAATTGATTTATTTGAAGATATTAAATCATATTTTTCTGATTCTGGTGATTTTCTTATTTTCGTAGACGACGCTAATCGAATAAGCGGTTTTCAATATATTGTTCAGCTATTACAAACAAAACGTAGTGATCAGAATTTTAAAATTATCGCAACCGTTAGAGATTATGCCTTAGATAAAATTAGAGAAATATGCCAACCTGTAGATTGTGATGCAGAGATAGCCATAGATCCATTTTCAGACGAAGAAATTAAAGAATTTCTGAACACTGAGTTTGAAATTAACAATCATCTATATCTTGATAGGATAGTAGATATCGCTCAAGGAAACCCTCGCGTAGCAGTAATGGCGGCACAAGTTGCCAAAGATAGTAATACTCTTGAAAGTATCAGAGATGTTTCAGAATTATATGACAAATATTACTCATCAATAAAATCTGATCTTGATGACCTAGATGATGGAGATATTTTAAAGGTTGCAGGAATCGTAGCTTTCTTCAGAAACGTAGATAGAACCAATGATACCCTCATGTCAGATATAAAAAGGATATTCGGAATCTCAAATGAGGACTTTTGGGAGGCATCAAAGACACTTCATGCTATGGAAGTGCTAGATATGTTTGAAAATGAGGTGGTAAAAATATCAGATCAAGTTCTTTCTACCTATCTTTTTTATCTCGTATTCTTTAAGGAAAAACTGATTGATTTCTCTATACTGATAAATGATTTGTTCCCTCAGTATAAGCAGCGACTCATCGACGCCATCAATCCAATACTTAACACCTTTAATTTTGATGAAATTAAAAAAATTATGGAGTCGGCTGTAAATGATGCATGGGATGTAATACAGGGAAGAAATGAAAGTGATTTCCTGCAACTGATTGATGTATTTTGGTTTTTAAAACCAACTGAGACGCTAATCTATATCCAGGGCAAGATTTCTAGTATAGAGAGCCAAGATATTATTTTTAATGACATTAAATTTGAAGAAAATTCAAATTCATCTTTACCTGAATTTTTATCAACTCTCTCGCTATTTAGGTATCTTGAAGAAGACCAGATCAAGGTGTCTTTAGACCTGTTTCTGAAATATGCAGAAAAGCAACCTCTCGATACGCCTAAAATATTACATTACCTTATTGATAGATATGGGTTTCAGCCTGAGTCTTACCGTTATGACTACCATGTCCAACATGCCGTTATTGGGAAATTGTTAAAATATAGCGATTTGGGAAATAATGAATACTTCACTAGATTGTTTATTGCTATAGCGGAGAACTATTTACATACACATTTTTCCAGCACTAAGTCGGGGCGAGGTCATACAATAACTTTCACACAATTTGATTTGCCTGCCTCCCAAAGTTTGTTCTTGCTCCGTCAGAATCTATTGAAGTATTTATTTAGCCTATATGAGGATGAGAGATACCAGAAGTACATACTTAAGTTGCTATTATCTCACACGCAATCTGGTTTAAATATTTCTGTTAGTGAAATTGTTGAGAATGACTCAAATTTAATATTACCCTTCTGTAAAACTTCGCTTGACCCAAACAATCTGTATCATTGTATTGTAGCTCAACATTATTTAAAGATGTTAAAGCGTTTCAGTATTCAAGCAGGCAAAGATTTGAAGACACAGTTTCAGTCGCCTAACTATGTGCTTTATGATCTTTTGACAAATAAATTAGAAAGGGTTGAATTAAAACTTGGACATGATGCGTATAGAGAATACAAAAAGAAAAAAATTGCGAAGTTAACTTCGTCTTATTCTCAGGAGGACTATGACAAGTTGCTTCATCAGATTTTAGAGATTTCAAAAACCATTGAAGGTCATTCTAAATGGCAAATCGATCAGGGTATTCTTTCCATATTAGAAGAGTTAGCAAGTCGAAATCCAGATATATTGTCAGAAGTTATTGGGCATTACCTAGAACAAGGTGATTATTTGGAAATAAACCCTTGGATTGTTGTATCTAGTCTCTTGGCGTCATTGGGAGCAGCAAGAGTATTTACTGTGTTAAATACACCTGAATACCCATCAAAAAACAGATGGCTTTTTAGTTACTATCAACACCTTCCTAGTGGCGATATTCAACCAGAGCATATAAACGTGTTATATGATTTATATAATGAATCCGAATACAAATACTTTATCAATGATATTGATTATCTGTTGAAGTATGAATCCATACAGAAGGGATTTGTTGCTGATATTGTTCAAATTATTCTCAAAAGGGCAAGTGTCTCACCAGAGTTTGCTCATACCCTTTCTCTAATGTTTAATCCACACACAGAAATAAACAAAACACTAAATTCAGTGTTTTCGGGTAAGTTCAGTCTGCTTGAGGATGCATATCTCACAATAGATAGAGTTGATCAACATGCAGATTATAATGGAAAAACACTATCGAGAATCCTTGATAAGGATCATGCTTTTATAGATAGATATTTAGAAGATAAGTTTTCCAGAAAGAAATATCTAAGTCGTCATGATGATAGCCGAGACTATTCATTTATATGGGAGCGCGATGATTTTTCCGATATCATGCAAAGAATCACATCTTTTGTGTTTAAAAATGACTGTAATGGTCGTTACTATCATTACTACGAATCGTTTTATAACAAGAGTGTAAATCCTCAAACCGATAGTTCTATTTTAGAGAAACAGAATAAATATCTTCTCAAAGAGATTGAATTTCAATCTGATAAAAATGATTATATGCGATTTTTATTTTCTGTAATTGCGGGCTTTCCACTACAACGTAAATTGATATTCTATGAGGCATTCTTAAGCAGGAACAAAGAATTTGAAGATTTTAAAAATCTCCCCTTTGAACCTACTATTTCAAGCTGGTCAGGCAGTGCAGTTCCGATGCTGCAAGGGAAAATCGACTTTTACGAGGAGATTATACAGATATGTAATTCAGTAGCTTTATTAAAGCACCGACAATTCATAGAACAGATAATCAAAGGAACGCGTGACCAGATTCAGCATGAGAAAAAAAGAGATTTTACTGAGGCATAAAGCGCGTATAACAAGGCGCTACACGCGGACAATTTTTCCGCTGCGCTCCAAAATTGCCGGTGATCTTGGTCGTTAGCTGTCAAAATCAAACATCATGGCAACACCAAAAAGTAGGAAGAAATGGATAAAACTGTAATAGAAAAATACCTGAATAAGCAGAAGGTAAAAGCTGTAGAGAAGTTTGATTTTGCTAAATCAACAATCAGTTATACAAAAGACATCAAGCAGACCCGTGAAATAAAGAAAATCACAGGAGATGAATAAGTTGTCCGTGCCTATGTCCTAACAAAATTAGTCAATATTCTTGGTTATAAACCAGAAAATATTGAAATTGAAAAAGAATATGATATTGGCAGACCAAAAGTAAACAAGCCAAGAATTGATGTCGTTGTCAGAGATAAAGAAGGAAATGCTTTTCTCTATATAGAGCTGAAAAGCCCAGAAGACTACGAAAAAGACAAAGATGAAGTTATAGAAAAACAACTTTTTAACCTTGCATCACAAGAGAAAGGGCAAGGGTTCGATGTAAAGTATCTTGTTCTTTATTCTTTTGACATAGTTAATGATGAAATAAAAGATAAATGTATCATCATTGATTATGAAAAATACATTTCTTTCGATTCATGGAAAGACGAAAGAAACTATGCGGATGAGATACCAGCAAGATACGGTAAGGCTCAAAAAGAACCTTATATTAAAGGCGGCAAAAAAGACTTAGAAACTAATTTTAGCCACGAACAATTAGAGAACCTTAGAAAAAACCTACACAATGTTTTATGGGGCGGTGGCGGAACAGATGATAATGAGGTCTTTTCATCATTAACCAATCTCATTTTGGCTAAAATTCAAGATGAAAGCGAAAAAAAGAAAAACAAAAAATATGACTTTCAGATTTTTTCTTACGCAAAAAAAGGCGATGATGACTTTGAAACAAAAGATGAATTATTTGATCGTATCAATAGCCTATATCGTAGAGCATTGAAACAAAGGTTAAATATCCTTGATGATAAAAAACTGAAAAAATCTTATGTCATTGATGAAAATAAATTTTCATTAGCAAAATTAAAATACACCGTTCAAGAGTTGGAAAAATACTCATTTGTAGATGGAAAAAACAGCTTTGATGGTAAAGATATTCTAGGGGATTTTTTCGAAGGGATTATTCGTGAAGGTTTTAAGCAAACCAAAGGACAATTTTTCACACATATCAATGTAGTTCGTTTTCTCTTATGGGGCTTACAGCTTGATAAGTTAGCATTAGACCGTGTTAATAATGATTTAGAAATCCCCTACCTTATTGATCCCAGTGCAGGCAGTGGTACTTTTTTAATTGAGTATATGAAATTTATCACTCAAAACTTGAAATATCGGTTTAAGGATAAATTAGATGACACCAGAGACATTGATGATAAATTTCATCAATGGTTTATGCCAGATCATCGAGAAAATAAATGGGCTAAAGATTATATCTATGGCAGTGAAATAAATTTCAATCTTGGTACAGCCACCAAAGTAAACATGATTTTACACGGCGATGGATCAACTAATATTTTCGTAAAGGATGGTTTATTGCCGTTTAAGCTCTATGACAAAGAAACTGCCCCAAACTTTCTAAAACAATATGAACCAGACAATCTTTATGCAGACAAAGAAGTAAACAAACAATTTGATGTCATTATTACCAATCCACCTTTTAGCGTAGATTTAGATAATGAGACTAAAAAGAATGTAAAAAAAGAGTTTGTCTTTGGTGACAAAAAGAACTCTGAAAACTTATTTATTGAAAGGTGGTATCAACTGTTAAAACCCAATGGGCGTTTTGCTGCTGTTTTACCAGAAAGCGTCTTTGATACCACCGAAAATAAATATATCCGTTTATTTGTCTATAAATATTTCAAAGTAAAATCCATTGTTTCATTGCCACAAGTTACTTTTGAACCCTATACATCAACAAAAACCAGCCTGCTTTTTGCTCAAAAGAAAACTACGGGTGAAATAGAACAGTGGAATGAACTATGGAGCAAATATTCTAATGAATGGGGGTTGTTAAAAACTCGTTGTGAGAAAGAAATTGAGCATTTTATCAAAGAAAAAGCCATATCTAAAAAGTGGGCAATCTCTAAAGAGACGGAAGAAAAGCGACAAAATAACCTGTTCCGATTATTGAAAGATTATCTTGAAGAAGATGACGACAAGTTAGCATTAAAAGAACTGGTAGAAAAATATCAGAGTGAAATTACTGAGTTATGTAAATTTGATAAAGACACCAAGGAGAGTTTTGGTTTTGTTAATACTTGGTGGGTATTCGGTGAAGTTGCCAAAGAATTAGACTATTCGATCTTTATGGCAGAAGTAGACCATGTAGGCTACAAACGCACCAAGCGAGGTGAAAAGCCTATGCCAAATGACCTTTACCGTTTAAGTGCTAATGGTGAGGTTATGGTTAATGATGGAGTTAAAGAAACTGCTTTAGATTTCTTGAGAGGTGTTAAATGGGATTAAGGCAGTTTGATATTAAGCTAGATCAATTTTCAGCAGAAGCCTCATTACGATGTGATACGGACTTTATTGATTTTAGTCGCACTCCTAAAGAAAAGTCATTTTCCTTTGGTGATTTATTTGATGTTGTTGAACATGAAAAAAAAGATCGTTTAGCTCTAATTGATGATATTGAAGATATTTCATTCCAATATTCTGAAATAGGGAATGTCACAAAACAAGGTGATGTCGAGGCAGTTACATTAGATTTTTCTACAAGAGATGAGCTTGTGGAGGACTACTTCAAAAAAATAGAAAAAGGTGATATTCAAACAGCTCAATCAGGAAATATACTACTTTCAAAAGTTCGCCCTAATCTAAAAAAATATGTTTTCATTGATAACGATCTAACAGATGTGTTTTATACAACTGCGCTCATTCAGCTTAGACCAAAAAAGCTAAATAAATTACTTTACTATTCTTTGCGGACAGTTTTTTATAACAATCTAATGTCAATCGCCAGACAAGGAAAAGGCTATCCAACTCTTAAAGTAGATGATCTTTTTTGTATTAAACTAGACTCAAATATAATCAATATATTTGAAAATAACGAGAAAAGTCTTTTAGAAAAAATTGAGTCTATCGAAAAAAACATAAGGGAGCTTAAATCAAAAATCAAAGCGCCTAAAGAGGTTATCAATCGAGTTTTTTCCAGAGAGTTTAATTTTAATTTAGAACGCTTTGAAATACTGAAGAAAGTAAAAACATTTGAAGTTGATTTTAGCCACTATGGAAATAATAAGGACTTACGAAAAAGCGTTAAATTTCACCGTCAAGCTGGTCAATTTGTATTAGAGGAACTGGCAAAAATCACTTGTAAGAAAATCAAAGATTTCATTTCAGAGCCTATTGTCTTGGGTAAAGGAATATCCCCATCACAATATGATGATAATGGTGAATATTATTATCTATCAATGGCAACTATAAAAAACTGGAAGTTTGAAAAAGAGAATGCTTTGCTTGTTTCAGATGAATTTGCCGCAGAAAACAAAAATAAGACTGTACAAGTTAATGATATTATTGTCACTCGCTCAGGAGTGGCAATAGGTAAGTTTGCAATTATTGATGAAGAAGTTAAAGCAATTTTTGCTGATTTCACAATGAGAATAAGATTAAAAAGCTATAATCAATTATTTGCCTATTATTATTTCAATACAGTGTATTTCCAATATCTTATTGAGATAAATAAAAAAGGATTGCAGAATCAAAATATTTTTCCAAGCCAAATACAAGAGTTTCCATTATTGGATATTTCAAAAGAAGAACAACAAAGAATAGTTGACGAAATAAAAACAGAACTGGACGCACAAGAAAAGATAAAAACAGAAATAGAAGTTGAAAGAAACAAGATTGATGAAATTATCGAAAATGCAATCAAAAACAGCTAATCGGGTAGCCGGAGGTCTCTAGCCTCCAGCCCCCACAACACCCTGCATGCGGCTCCGCACAGGGCGTTTCATTAGCCGTTCGGATAACGGAACTTAACCCATTGTTCTTTGAGTGACACCAGTCCTTGCGCTTTTAGCCAAGCATTAGTTAAACCCATTTGCATGGCTTTGGTTTTAGCGAGACGATAATATCCCTTTGAACTCAATCCAATGCTGATTGCTGCTCTTACCGACACACCCAATTTAATGAGATTGCGGATATGGGTACGCGGTTTTCGCCATTGCTTTAAATAACACATGCGAATACGACGACGTATCCAGTTGTCAAGTTTTTCAACAGGATCAAATATCACGAGTGCAAAGTAGTTCATCCAACCAACAACATATTGCTTGAGTTTAAAATACCGATATTGCCAACTCACTCCCCACGTCCGGTTCGTTAATTCACGAATCCGGTGTTTAAAGTTTTGCAGACTTTTCGGACTCCAGATTAAATGTCGCCCCTTGAATTGATATCCAAGGAAACAAAGCTCACGTACTGGGACTACTTGGCTTTTCTCCTGATTGATCGGTAACTTGAGGGTTTTAAGGAATGTCTCCACTTCCTGTTTGACCTGTTGACCTTCGGCGAAGGTTTTAACGCAGATGACGAAGTCATCTGCGTAACGAGCAAACCGGTAGTGTTTGTTTTCCAGATACCGATCAAGATCATCAAGCATGATGTTAGCAAGTAAGGGAGATAGCGGTCCACCTTGTGGAACTCCACGAAGGCTTGGACTGACTTTTCCTTTATCGCTAATGCCAGCTCGAAGATATCGACCCATCAGGGCGAGTACGCGTTTGTCATCGATTCGTTGGCTTAATCTGAACATCAGCAAGTCGTGGTCTACCTGATCGAAGAATTTCGACAAGTCGATATCCACGGCATAACGGTGTTTCGCTTTAATATGGCTTTGCACCGCCTTAATGGCTTGATGTGCTGAGCGATTTGGGCGAAAACCGTAGCTGTGATCTGAAAAGCTTGGATCAATGAGTGGTTGCAGGCATTGGGTGATGGCTTGCTGGATTAGCCGATCATTGACGCAGGGAATTCCCAACAGGCGAATTCCGCCATTAGGTTTAGGAATCTCTACGCGTTTGACTGGTTGTGGGCAATAGTAGCCCCGCTCCAAACCACGCTTGATGTTTTGCCAATGGGCTTGTGCCCACTGGGGATAATCATCCAGCGTGATCCCATCGATACCTGCACCTCCTTTATTCTGCCTGACACGTTTCCATGCCTGATGCAGATTTTCAGATTGTAGGATGTCTTCAAATAACATGTTTTATAGAGGTCTCGTTTGAGGCTCGCTACCAATTCAATCATCGCCTGTTGCCAGAGATGATGCGGGCTGCTCCTCGTCTAATGTTCAGGTCTTCACCGTGTCCCAACCATTACGATGGGCATTTGGCTACTATACCGTCTGCTGACTTCTGCTTAATCAATCACGCCATTGCTGACGTAACCGCTATCGGTTTCCATCTAGTTCGTTTCTCTCTTTGGAACGATGGGATTCCAAAGAGCCAAGGTCTTTCTATAGCGGAACCTTACCGCTTATTTACCGATCGCCTGTTAAGCAGATCTCCCCAGATAAGAACGTGAACTGTCACTGCACTGCCTCGCCATTTACTGTATCTCTCGAACCTGTGGATTTCGTGACCTTGTGCCCACTCATCCCTGAGACTCAGCCTTATATGACGTTCCTGTTCGTAAGCTCGCAGTTTTGCGCTCGGGCTTCCTTCCCACATCTCCTCGCGGATTTGCAGTTGCCGTCGGCTAGTAGTTATAATCGTCGCTATCACAGCGATGAGTAGGTTCTCCTACAGGGGACTTTCACCCCATAAGTTCACGCCCATGCTGGGCGTACACAAAAAAAATCCAGCGGACAGTTTAAAGCGTCACGTTTTTTTGCGAAGCAAAAAAGCGCGCCCCTTTAAACTGCGCGCTGATTTAGGCGTTAGCTGTTAAACGAGTATGAGTACAAATGTTTAATATTCCAGAAACTGAAAAAAAGATAAGAAGTAAAATTTCCAGTTATAAGTCATCTCTCAATAGAGAAAAGAAGACATACGGGCAAATAAGTGATGGAGGCGGAAAAAGGTATCTACTTTTTTGTCTCTATTTTGTGTTAAATGACCTAAAAAAATCAGAAGATTATTTTAATTGGTATCTAAATGAGTTTACAGATGATGTTGGAGAGCCAATACAGAAATTGTGCTGGGCTATATCTTTACATAGAATGAATAGAGATTCAGAAGCCAAACAAATGTTGTGCAATTTGATGTTATCGAATTTATATGTAATTCCTTTTGTCATCGGGCAAGAATTTAATAAAATCGATATGTGGCACTCATCAAATTATGAAGCACCAGATTTTGTTGAGTATATCCCGCAAGAGGTAATAGAAAATATTAAAGAATCTGAATTAATTTGGATTCGTGATTTATATGAATCATTTGAGTTTCGTCGTGTTAGAAAGCGTTATATCGAGATATATCATGAACTTCAAAATACAAACGAAGTTAAAAAGCGTTCAAAGTTACTGAACGAATCACACAGATTAGGAGAGTTACTGTCATAAAACAGCTAACAAGTGACTATGGTGTCAAATAATAATTATTTAGCATAATTAGCCTCCCATTGGGCACCGTCTCTCACCATAGAATTTAAGATAACAATCATCTTTCTAACGCAAGCAATAAGCGCTAATTTTTTGGGCTTTCCAGTCGCTAATAACTGCTCGTATTTGGCTTTAAAAACGGGATTGCATTGAATAGCGGACATTATTGCCATAAACATAGCTGTTCGTATTTTATAGCGTCCGCCGCGAATTCTACGTTGCCCTTTATAACTTCCGCTTTCACGATTAAAAGGAGCCACACCGATTAAAGCGGCTGCTTGTTTATTGCTAATTGTCCCCAGTTCAGGCATATCAGATAGCAAGCTAAAAGCAACAATATTACCGATGCCCGGCATACTTTGAATAATCTTGTTTTTAGTTTGATATTCAGGGTGTTCTTCAATTAATTTTAATAGTTTATTATCGACTTTTTCTATTTGATTTTTGATGGCTGTGAGAATAGGTTTGATGATACTCGAGACTTCTTTAGGCATAATTTTAAGCCTATTTTTTTCCATTGTCTGCATTGTGGTGAGCTGTCTTCTGCGAGACAACAAATCACTCATAAGCCTGATGGTTTCAGGCTTTATCTGTGACATTTCAGGTTTAATGGCTTCTCCGTAGTGAGCAATTAACTGGGCATCTAAAGGATCAGTTTTAGCGAGTCGTCCAATAGCTCCCGCAAACCGTTTAATATGTAATGGGTTAGCCACAACAAAAGGTAAATTTGCTTTAGCACAGGCCATAATAAAGGCATGCTCTAATCGTCCTGTTGCCTCAATAATAATACGCTGAGGGGAATGTTTTTTTATTTCACACAGTGCCTCATTAATACCTTTTTCATCGTTAGAAACAGAGAAAAAAATATCTAAGGGGCGAATATAAATATCGAGTTGATATTTACCGGTATCAATGCCTACATTTATTTCTGATTGATTATTTCTAGTATTCATAATAAGCTGACTCTTTCTTGCAAATACGGGTTCGAGACCCAGTTGACTATCCGAATTTATTGCTTGGAGTCTAATACAGCGTTCGTTCTTGTTATCGGTCTCTCAATAGAGGAGCCAAAAATCCACCGAACTGCTGTAAAAGAAGTCTTTGGTTGCTGCCAAAAACTGGGTCTCACTTTACCCTGAAACAAGGTTTATTATCCATACAAAAAAATCCAGCTGACCGTTGGCAGCGCAGTTTTTTTCCAAAGGTCATTTTTATATCAAAATTAAGCGCGTTGTCAAAGTTCATCGAACATCTGCCAACGGCATCTGATTTAGGCGTTAGCATCAAATATCTGGTAAATATTATTCATGAATAGTAATAGTGAGAAAAAAGTATCCCAAATGATTCTTGATGTTGCAGGTCAATTTATTCTAATGGTGGAGTCTGAGGAAGAACGTCAAACCCACCTTGATATTGCTTGTGCGGCATGGAATATATCTATACTTCCAAAAGACAAAAGGGATAAAGAGTATAAAAAATATTTCAAGAAAATGAAAAGGCTATTAAATGACTCCCAACTAATAAAATATTTTGAGGAAGATCTTAATGGCTTAATTGATGCGAAAATAGATCTTTTTCCTAATGAAACCAAACAAATAGTTTCAGCAATAATCGAAAATATCAATTCAAAACAATATAGAGTAACTGCTGCTTTTGCTAGAGAAGACACCGCGAACATGAGCGTGAAAATGTAAAATTATAAATGCTAACAATAAGTTGCAGTTGACCGCTGGCAGCACAGTTTGTTTTCAGAGGCCATTTTTATATCAAAGTTCAGTGCGTCGTCGGAGTTTATCTAATATCTGCCAGCGTCAACTGAACTTGGCGTTATGCTTTAAAAGAATCTCGTCTCATTACTTGAATAATGTATATCCTCATGGTATACATATAGCATGACAAATCATGAAATACTAAACTGTACAGGGTTTCAATGGGATGATGGTAATTCTGAAAAAAATTGGATTTCACATCAAGTTGCTAAATCGGAATGTGAACAAATATTTTTTAATCAACCTCTCGTTATAGGAAATGATGAAAAGCATTCAGAAATAGAAAAAAGGTACTATGTTCTTGGGCACACTGATAGTGATAGACAGTTGTATATTGTATGTACAGTTAGACAGAATTTAATTCGTGTTATTTCTGCTAGAGATATGAGTAAAAAAGAAAGAGAGGTATATAATCAATGAAAAAAGAAATACCAAATTTTGTTACAGAAGATGAAGAAAGAGAATTTTGGTCTAAGTCCGAATCAACGGAATATCTAGATTGGTCACAATCAAAAAAGATGATGTTGCCAAACCTCAAGCCATCGACAAAAAAAATTTCCCTCAGATTGCCTGAGATGATGATAGAAGAACTGAAAGTATTGGCAAATAAACGTGATATTCCATATCAATCGCTATTAAAGATATATTTATCTGAAAAAATTGACCAGGAACTTCATTCACATTAATTTTAGTAAAAAAAGCATAACGAATTAGGTTAGATTGTGATCGCGAAGCGAGCCACAATCTGAACCGTTTGTTGGACAAGCCCGATTTTACTGTTTGGTATGAGTTTCGCTATTGAAAATAGCTTTTTGCTGAATAGGCCGGTGG
>JAKIVF010000167.1 GCA_021647145.1 Methylococcaceae bacterium
GAAGCTCGTCAGAACTTTGCAACTATCCTTGATGAAGCTAAAAAAGATGGTGCTGTTTGTATTAAAAAACGTGATGGTGAGGTTTTTTATATAAAACCTGCTAAATCCAAACGTTCACCTTTTGATGGACAGTTTCCACTAACAAATGACAATAGATTTTATAAAATTGTAGATCCTCTTAGAAAATGGGTGAAAGGTGTAAATTTGCGTTTGTCTTCTTCTGATATTGTAGATCCTCGTGATATTGTAGATCCTCGTGATCGTATAGATATGATCCGAAACGGAAGATATGATCCGAAACGGAAGATATGATCCGAAGACCTTAAAAGGTAAGTCCTTGTTTTAAATGCCTTGTTATCTTGTATATTGAGACCTTTGCACGAGTCAGGGGCGAAAGAAAAAATAGGCTAAAATTTTACTGATTGAGGCGGAAAATGAAGCTAATAACGAGTTATTAGCAAGTTGTCCAACAAAAAGCAGTGAAATTTTAGTCATTTTTACCTGTCATCTGATTCGTGCAAAGGTCTCATATTATTAATATTCTATAGTTCTACCTGAGCTTTCGTTTAATATAGGTAGTGCTGAATTTCACTTTCAGCTAAGTTAAATCGGCAATCCCTTTAAATGAGGCGTTAGCTGTGCTGCGACGCAAAGGCATCAATTTACAAGTATTAAAGATGAACTTTTTCCTCGTACAAAAGTGCTAAAAAGAAGGGGTGTGCAATTATAGTTGTGCTAACATCAAACTAACACAACTATTTTATACCCATAATTTTGTAATTTATTTATCTGTGAAACTAATGCTTCTCCTTGGGCATGTTCAAGGGTTTGAAATTTCACCAGTTTCCTATCATGCAGTTAGTACTGTGCATGATGGGCAAAGGTATATTCATTTTTTACAGAATAAAAATCTCTAGGTAATTAAGAAAATGGAACTTGAATTTGAAATTTTTGACAAAGAACTAATCACTTATAACCAAAAGGTTGTAATGACGAGAAAAGAGGAGCCTTATTTTAATCGTTTATTTCAGTCATTAGAAAAGTTGCAACCTAAAACAGTATTAGAAATTGGCTATGGTTTAGGGATTAGTGCTTTTTTAATTCAGAAATATTTTAAACCCGATAGCCACTTAATATTTGAAATAGAAAAAAAAATTGGTGGAATAGCCAGTACCTTTTCTCAGGGCTATTCTAATGTTGAGGTTATTATTGATGATTGGGCAAATATTAATAACGATATGACTTTTGATTTTATCTTTTTCGATCCATTTGATTATTCAGAGTGTAGCAACATGACAAGAGAAGAAACGGCTGAAAAACTAAAACAGTTGCTAGGAAAAAATGGAGTTCTATCTCACCCTCACTTTGGAGATGGTGAGGCAAGTGAGTTTTTAGGTTTTAACCACAGTATTATTGAACGCTTTAAAATCCCTCCCTTTGAGACGGGTGATGGTTTTATTTGTGAAGATGTGGCAAGTATTATACGATGCAGAGAGGAAGATGATATGGAGAAAATACTACAAAATATCTAACTAAAACATAAGCTTAAATAATTTGTTAAGTCGGGATTGTGCTGTAAGTTTCGGTGTACAGTGTCATGGGTTCGGACAGTTGATGGTAGCCTGTACACAAATCCCGTTATGTTAGGCGTTAGCTCCTAATATTCAAATATTGTCACTTTTACAAACCCTATTATGCATAATAAATATGCAATAAATACAAATAGTTAGGCACTCTAGGTGTTTTTTTTTAGTATATATTACAATGACTTATAGAAATCTATTATTTGTAATAAAAATGATGTAGCATATGATTTCTTTTAGATACAAATATACTTAAATCACTAAATGGAGTAAACTATGACTACTGCACAAATACAACTAACTAAAGAAATCAAAAGCAACGCTGACTTATTAGCTTCAGTAATACCTAAGAACCCAATACTTGCTCGAATGAGAGATGAAATTTTATCAGCTCCTCATAAAGCCATTACAAGTTATGACCGCATGCACAATCGTCACAATCGTTCATAATCGATGAGTCGCAAAATTTTAAAACAAGAACAGGAGGATATACCACCCGTTTCTTGTTTTTTAATAAAAGTTGCCTCCCGTTGTAATCTGGACTGTGATTATTGCTATGTATATCAACATGCAGATCAAAGCTGGAAAGATATGCCAAAATTTCTTGGTCAATATGAGATTAAAACGTTTATCAGTAGGCTGTCAGATTATATATCAGAAAAATCATTAAAAAAAATACTTGTTATTCTTCATGGTGGAGAACCGATATTATTTGGAATGAAAAGGATAATCGATCTTTCAAACTCAATACGAGCAGGGGTTTCAAATTGTGAGGTAGATATATCTCTTCAGACAAATGGTGTATTGCTTACAGATGAAGCTTGCCAACTCTTTGAGGTTAACAATATCTCTGTTTCTTTGAGCCTCGATGGCCCTAAAGAAATTCACAACTTGCATCGTCCTTTTAGAACTGGGAAAGACTCTTTTTATGAAGTATCTAGAGCTTTAGAGCTTTTACAAAAATACCCAACTATTTTTACAGGTGTAATTTCAGTTATTGACCCTCGCTTTCCTGCAAGCAGATATTTTGAATATTTCGACAAATATGATATTCCATCATTAGACTTCCTTCTTCCAGATGCAAACTATCTTAAACCAGCTCCATATATAAAAAATTCACCTGATCTTTATGTAAACTGGTTAATTGATGCATTTAGTACTTGGTTTAATCAATACCCTCATATATCTGTAAGGACATTTGAGTCTTTAATTTTGAGTCTAACTGGTGATGAAAAAACAGGCACTGATGCATTTGGTTTTGGCGATGTTAGTTTGCTTTGTATAGAAACAGATGGGAGTTATCACGATTTAGATGTTTTAAAAGTTACAAAAGAAGGGCAGTCAAACCTTGGTTACAATGTTTCAAATCTCAGCATAATAAAAGTCTTACAGTCGGAAAAAATTAAATTGCATCGTAAGCTTCTATCAAAAAAGGGAATGTCAAAGAAATGCCTTGAGTGTGATGTTTTGAATGTATGTGGTGGTGGTGCTGTTCCGCATAGGTTTAGCGGGGATTTCGATAACCCAAGTATATATTGCAATGAATTATACGCATTAATTAGTCATGCAAAAAAGACACTAACTAAAGTTATACAAAATGAGCATGATGACAATGGGACTATAAAACTAAAGGACTTAGATTTAGAGGTAAATTCATACTGCCTTCGCATTGATAAAAATAAATCTTTTTATCAATTACTACACAAGTACAAAGCTTACTCTTCAAGAAAACTGCTCGTCACTTTGGATGAATTGAGAGCTAATGACTTTCTTACTGAGGAAGCATATAGTTTAGTAGTGTCTTTAAATAAAAATGATTTTGAAAGTTTTAGTATAAAACCAGCAATAAAGTTTTATCATGTGATTGCTAACTCTTACCTATCTGGAGTCAAGAGAAAAAACCTAGTTGGAAGTGAAATTGATATAGACTGGGATAAAATATCGAGTTATGTGTCTAATAAGTTTATTTCGAATTCTTTCCCACAGATTAATGTAAGTGATAATTGGCTTCGATTACCTTTTGAAGGGGTAGTTGAGTTTCAAAGTGACTCAAGTAATAAATTTAAGAATTTAATGCTCGATGCCTTCGAAATTATAAAAGAATACGATCGTGAGCTATATAATGAAATACTTCATCTCAGTCCATCTATTCAATTCATCCATGATACGACAGCATCCCCTGATAAAGCAGTATCATTTAGTGATAATACAGTTCCGGGTTGTTTATATATAGGCTGTGAATGTTCAGGGGAAATGATTTCAAGAAACTTAGCTGCTGAATCAATTATACATGAACATTTGCATCAAAAGCTTCATATGCTTCAAAACTTCATTGACCTTTTTATCCAAAATTATCCCTATGTTGAATCACCTTGGCGTGAAGAGTTGCGTCCTCCAAGCGGACTTTTACATGCCATTTTCGTATTTGTGGAAGTGTTTTCATTCTGGTGTTATTTGTTTAAAAATGGAAAAATTCCTCCCAAAGAACTTACATCAGCAAATAATGCTTTGAAAGAAGTCTTTCAGCAATTAAATATAGGATTTGACACCTTGAAAAAAACCAATTTATCAAGTAAAGGGATGGAATTACAAAAAACACTGATTGAAAAGTTCGAAAAGGATAGTGAATATTGTCAAATTCACTTCTAATATTAAAATCGCTTTTACCAAGCGACGAAGAACAGAGATGGGACTATCTTTATTCTTACTTTAGTGATCAATATATTACATGTGATGATTTTGATCATTGTTGGAAAATTACTTTTGATTCACTTCCAAGCCAAGAATGCTATATTGATCCTAATTTAATGAAAGGGTTAGATTGGTGGGGGCTATCAAATATAAAAAAAATACCTAGTGCCTATAAATTGCGTAATAAAGGAATTGTAGCTTTAAATGATTCATGGACACTATATGAATGGTTAAGGTGGTTTGAAAGAACTGATAAAAAAAATTTTGATAAACTAACTATTATTCATCTAGATGAACATGATGATATGATGTCCCCCCACCTTCTTCAAAAAAATGAAGGTTTATTTGATTTTTTCACAAATGACATTGTCGATTTCACAAGCAGAAAGGTTTTTAACGCAATAAAATCATCTTCAATTGAAATTGGTTCGTTCGTTACTTTATTTCTCTATTTCCTTTCTCATAGGAATATTGAGATAAGACATTTAGGGCAAAAGCTTCATGAAGATAGAGATAGCAAAAACTACTCAATTGAGGTCACATGCAATAAGAAGCATAAATTAGCTCCCGATTATAAAAGACCAGTATGTAACTTTATTGATAAAAAAAGTGGTAGTAGCAGTAGTAATTTAACATATAAGTTTTTCACTTCTATTGAAGATGCATTTGATATAGATACAGAACAACCTATTCTTCTCCATATTGATATGGACTATTTCTGTAACAGATATGAAGGCTGCTCAGACTGGAAACAGAAAAAAAATAGACATGACCCATCAATTGATGAAATATTAACTACTTGTCCGTATCGTTTTTCTGTCATGCCGGGTAAAAAACCCATGATTAAACGCAGACAACCAAAGTAGTTAAGTTGCATAGTGCGTTCAAAATCATGAAATCTGTCATAACTTAAGGCAATCGAACGACGAATTGAACGACCTGCATTATTAACTAAGATGTCAATTGCACCTAAATCTTTGGTGACATCCTTAATCAGTTTATCAGCTGATTTCATATCGGATAAATCACAGGTGTAAAGTGAGGTTTTTGAGCCTTCTTTTTTCATCAATTTTTGTGTTTCAATCAATTTTTCCATACCACGTGCTACCAGAACCACATGAGCTCCTGCTCGCCCTAGCATAATGGCTGTTGCTTGTCCGATACCCGATGATGCGCCTGTTACAAATACTTTTTTGCCGCCTA
>JAKIVF010000022.1 GCA_021647145.1 Methylococcaceae bacterium
AGACGATTGCTTGGGCTCCGTCTAAAAAAGTTTGTAATTCTTGGGTGTTTTTTAATTCTTTAATATTCATAATGGCTTTCATTGCGTCATCATGAACAGATTCGCTGGTTTTGTCAGCTTAGACTCATTCTGTATTGGAATACGGGGGCGTTTTCAGACTCATTTCATATTGGAGAAGGCTCAACCTTGACTATATTATCTAATACTTTATTATAATTCATTTCCGGAGTAATTAAGTTGATAGCATTCAACTTTATCCGCACTATAAAAATCGGCACTAATCCAAAGGTCAGAAATGGCCGCCAGCTGATTATTTAAATAAACTAAAGGTATCTGAGATCGTTCCCATGGAGGAATTGCTTTTTCCTGAAATAAGTTTTTAAGAGAATGGTGACCATTTCTTCCTGGCAATTTAATTTTTTCTGATCCTTCTCGAAACTTTATACTAATTTCTGACTTGTGCCACAAGGTTTTGGGAATTCCTTCTAAAGAGTCCTCCCTTGTTAAGCTAAACCCATTATTAAGGTCTATCCGCCTTGCTTCGTCGAGCCATACTTTATTCTCTATCACCTGACCAATAATTACTTGGTTTAAGCAATACAGCCTATTTCGGTAACGCTTAATGTAGTGTCCTTGTTCATGTATTTCAGGGTTTGCAGATGCCTTTGCCTGAACTACTTCAGATAAAATTCTCTCTAATTTTTTTTCTGAAGGCATTCTTAATTTCATAACCTGGAACCATTGTCTAATCACTAATTGCTGTTGATTAATATCTAAATCCATCAATTGAGAAATATCTAATGTTTGATCTCTTTCGTTAAAAACTCTATTCAGCAACTGTTCTGCTAATGATTGGGATATATGCTCACTTTTTGCACAATGTCGCGCAGAACGTGCGATAGTTTTATCTAGCGCGGGCCACCGATCTTTTAACTGAGGAATAATCTGGTTCCGTAAAAAATTTCTGTCAAATGTATCACTTTTATTGCTTGGATCTTCAATCCATTGCAACTTATTTTTCTCTGCGTAGCAAATAATTTCATTTTTTGAAATATCCAAAAAAGGTCGCAACATTTTCCCTCTACCAAACACTGCCGACAGAGGCATTCCAGAAAGGCCTTTTACTCCAGCACCACGAAAAAGTTGTAATAAAACCGTTTCCATTTGATCTTCACGGTGTTGAGCCAAAAGCAAAATACCATGGCTTTCTAATAAAGCTTTAAAAGCGGCATATCGAGCTTCCCGTGCTATTTCCTCAAGACTTTGTCCAGTAGCCTTTTGCACATTTACATTGATGCACTGAAATTTAATACCTAAATCCAAAGAAACTGCTTCACAATGTAATGCCCACTGTTCAGCTTCTTTTTGTAAACCGTGGTTTATATAAACGGCTGTAGTTTTTGACTTTAGCTGCTCCACCGAGCAAACCAAGTGAAGTAACACATGCGAATCGACTCCTCCGCTATAAGCAATAAATACCTTGTCAGCTTTAGATAACAATATAGAGGCAACTGTTTGTTGTGTAAGCATATTGAACGAAAAAGACCGGCATAAGCCGGTCTTTAAAAAATTATAAAAAATGATTATATGTTTTCTTAAATAATATCCTCTGAAAATGAGCCGTAATCCATAATGCGTTGAAATCGCTTTTCCAACATTTGTTCCATATCTTCCTTATTAAGTTCATCAAGATATTTAATCAAAGTTTTTCGTAAATTTAATGCTATTTTATGATGGTCTCTATGCCCCCCACCCAGTGGCTCTCGCACCACCTCATCTAAAAATCCCTGTTCCCGAACTCTATCTGAAGTAATTCCCATCGCTTCAGCAGCTAATTTAGATTTATCAGCACTTTTCCACAGAATAGAAGCACAACCTTCAGGGGAAATCACTGAATAGGTACTATATTCCAACATAATTAACCTATCGCCTACTCCAATAGCTAATGCTCCGCCAGAACCACCCTCACCAATCACGGTGCAAATAATAGGTGTTCTTAGTTTAGACATCTCAAATAAATTTGTAGCAATCGCCTCGCTTTGCCCACGTTCTTCAGCTCCAATTCCAGGATAAGCCCCTGGTGTATCAATCAAACAAATAATGGGAATATGAAATCGTTCTGCCATTTTCATCACTCTTAGAGCTTTACGATAGCCTTCAGGCCTTGGCATACCAAAGTTACGGTAAACTTTTTCTTTTGTATCTCGGCCTTTTTGATGACCAAGAATCATGACTGGCTGCCCCTCTAACTTTGCTAGTCCACAGATAATTGCGGAATCATCTGCATATGTTCTATCCCCATGAAGCTCATGAAAATCCGTAAACATATGTTTTATATAATCTAGCGTATAGGGCCGCCTGGGGTGTCTGGATAACTGTGAAATCTGCCAGTCCGATAATTTTGCAAAAATTGATTCAGTTAATTGTTCACTTTTTTCTTCTAATTGCTTAAGTGTGTCAGAAATATTTATTTCATTATCAAACTCCACCTTCCGAAGTTCTTCAATTTTCGCTTCAAGCTCAGCGATTGGTTGTTCAAAGTCTAGAAATTTTAAATCCATAGAGAGCGGGTAAATTTAAAGTATTAATGAATAATTAATGATTCTATAGAAAAAATGAAATTAATTCTTGATAATTTCTATTCAACCTATAAAAAAGTTAATTTTAATGTATACCTTCTACAATAGCCAAGCCTTAATTACTTAATAATAGCCTTGATAATAGCTTTTCTGTTGTTTCAGTAGTCCCTTGATTATTTTTTAAAAATTGAGACATTGTAAGCACCATTTCCCTTCTTTCTTCCTGGTTTTCATACAAGCGTATAATATTCTCCATTATTTCTTCTTTATCTAAGCATTGTAATGCAGCACCCAATAAAACGACATCCTTAGCTATTTCTTTTGAATTGAACATATGAGGCCCAAAAATTATGGGTGTATTCATTGCCGCAGGTTCGAGAATATTATGCCCTCCAACTGGAATTATACTCCCTCCAACGAAACTTATATCCGCCATACCATATAACAATTTTAATTCACCCATAGTGTCAGCAACATAAACATCCGTATCAGTCCCAATCAATTTTTTACTGCTTCTCATGCATGTTTTCAATTGCATATTTTCAGCCAACTGTTTTACTTCTTTAAATCGTTCAGGATGTCTAGGTACAACTAATAGAAGTAATTCAGGTATTCGTTTTTTTAAAAGAAGATATATTTCAAAAAAAATATTTTCCTCACCCTTATGTGTACTTGCAATTATCCAGACAAAACGACCCGCAAATAATTGTACTTTAATCGTTTTTGCCTCCTGAATAAGCTCTTCGTCTATTTTGACATCAAACTTTAAATTTCCAGTCACTTCAACATAAGCTGCCTTTGCTCCAATCTCTACAAACCTTTTTTTATCTTCTTCTGTTTGAGTTGCTATTAGTGAAACACTTTCTAACGCGGGGATAACCAGGCCAGGTATTTTTTTATATGCCTTCGCAGATTTAGACGAAAGTCGAGCGTTAATTACTGTCAGTGGAATATTAGCTTGACTGCATTGATGATAAAGGTTTGGCCATATTTCTTTCTCCATTATAATTGCAATTTTTGGCCGAAAAATAGTCAAAAAACGTTTTATGACAATGGGCAAATCATAGGGCAAATAAACGTGGGATACGGAAGAAGCCAATTCATTCTTAACTTGTGCTGAGCCTGTTGGCGTTGTTGTAGTGACAAGAAATTTATCCGTAGGATTTTGTTGCTGCAACAGCTTGATTAACGGAAAAACAGCGACAGATTCACCAACAGAAACTGCATGAATCCAGATGACATTACCAGAATATTTTTTGTCATAAACCGCTAGACGCTCTTTCCAGCGTTTTCGATATTCAGGTGCTTTAAATCCACGCCAATAGAGGCGCAATAAAATTAAAGGGATTAATAAATAAAAAAGAGTAGTATAAATATATCGCATATATATTTAAAAATTGTCTTTATTTATTTAACCATTCCATATAAAGACTTACACCATCCTCTACTGATTTAAACTGATATTCACAGCCTGTGGATCGTAATTGTTCTAAGTTGGCCTCAGTATAACTTTGATAACAACCTTTTAAATGCTGCGGAAATGGAATATATTCAAGCTTACCTTTCTTATGATATTTTAAAACAGCATTAGCCACATCATTAAAGGATTGACTCCGACCTGTCCCTGTATTGTAGATACCCGATATTTTAGGATTATCTAAAAACCATAAATTAATATCAACCACATCACCAACATAAACAAAGTCACGTTGTTGCTCACCATTACCATAGCCATCACAGCCTTCAAAAAGCCGAACAACACCCGAATCTAATAATTGATTGTTCAGATGAAAAGCGACACTAGCCATACTGCCTTTATGCTCTTCATGTGGACCATAAACATTAAAATACCGTAAACCAACGACTTGAGCTGTTAATTCTGATTGGTAGTGTCGGAGGTATTGATCAAACTGGAATTTTGAATAACCATAGACATTTAATGGTTCTTCATATTTAACTTGTTCTTTAAAATTAGTATCTGCACCATACACGGCAGCACTGGACGCATAAATCAAAGGAATTTTATGGCTCTGACAATAGTGGAATATAATTTTAGTATATTCATAATTATTATCCATCATGTAACGTCCGTCCCACTCAGTGGTAGCGGAACACGCACCTTGATGAAAAATAGCTTCTATTGTTTTATCTAGAAAAAAACCTTGTTGTATTTTTGCTATAAAATCTTTTTTATCTAAATAATCACCTATTCGACAATTAACCAAGTTTTTATACTTAATTCCTTTGGTGAGATTATCAACGACTAAAATATCATCGTAACCTCGCTGGTTTAGACCCAGCACAAGATTACTGCCTATAAAACCAGCACCTCCGGTTACGATAATCATTGATTAGTTAATTAATCTTCAGCAGCAATTTCGATTGATTTTGTAATAACTACATCTGAGTGTAAATTAATATCAATATCATAACTACCAATTTGACGAATAACACCTTCTGGCATTCTTACTTCATGCTTCTCAATTTTAACACCAGCCTCTGTCATCGCATCAGCAATGTTTTGCGTCCCTACTGAACCAAATAACTTGCCTTCATCACCTGCTTTATGACTAATAACAATATCCAGCTTACTTAATGCATTTCCTCGCGTTTGAGCAGCTGCTAATTTTTCAGCCGCTATTTTTTCCAACTCTGCTCGGCGCGCTTCAAACTCTTTAATTTTTTCTGCTGTAGCAGCAACTGCCTTGCCTTGTGGAACAAGATAATTCCTACCATAACCTGATTTAATACTAACTTTGTCACCTAAGCCACCTAAGTTAGCGATTTTTTCAAGAAGAATAACTTCCATCTTATTAATACCCCTATATCGAACAACAAGAACTATTGAGTTCCAGATTTATTTAAAATTTTACTACGTAAGTCCACCCAAGTATCAATGAATCCAATAATGACAACAATTGCAATCATATGAGGAACCAACAGTAATGTTATATACAAAAACGGCACCATAAAGCGTTTTGCTTTTAATAGAGAAAAAGCTGTATGTAATATTGCTGAGCCAACAAATGTGTATAAAACAACAAAAAGAATAGCTATATTCCAGCATGCTTCTGAAACAAAACCCGTTGTAAACCAAGCAATCAATATAACAAAAAGACTAACCAAAGCAATCAACGGATAAGCCTTAAGTTCTAAATATTCTTTTTTAAACCCTTCCGGGTTATAGAGTGTAGATTGCCACCATCTAGCCAAAAAAAGACCAAACAATAATCCAAAAACACTTCCTGCAGCAATACCACCCGTCATAAAGTGTGAAAACACTTGGACTGATTTATTAATCTTTTCAATGGGCAGTTCAGAATTACCAGACTCAATCATTGGTTGAATCATCTGAACTAAAACTCCATACCAAGATGCAGCTGGATCACTCACATATAAATAGAATCCTATTACTGCAACAGCACCTAATAATACAGCGATATTGACAGCAACAGATAAGTGTTTTCCTTCTCTTAATACAATAGAAATAAGCCATATTGGTAGCCATAAGACTAAACCATAAAGCAAAGCAAATTGAAAATTCCCAAAAAGAAAAAAACCTAAGATAGCTGCCGACAAGCAGGCGCTAAACAGAACGTAAAGCCCGTCATATCCGCCGTGCCTTAAAGTAACCAATGCTACAGTGGCTGAACTTACGATACTTACGGGAGGTAAAAGTATAGACAATACTGCTAAGGAAGATGCAACTATAATCGCTTGCATCCTGCCTTTCATAATAAAAGCAGCTAAAAAGTTCACTTTAACCTACCCTAAAATTTACTTATGTGCGTCACAAAAAGGTAACAAAGCCACATATCTTGCTTGTTTTATTGCCGTAGCTAGTTGTCTTTGATACTTCGCAGGCGTATAAGTTATACGGCTAGGAACAATTTTACCTGTTTCTGAAATATATTCACTCAACAAATCCAGATTTTTATAATCAATCTCTGGAGAACCTTCAGTCCCAAACTGACCCTTTTTATTACGTTTCATGTTATTTGCCATGATTTTCCTCTTTAATAATCCTATCTATCGTTATTCAGAATCTTTTGCAGCATCTTCTGTTTTATTAACTGAGTCACTGTCAACTACTACTTTTTCTTCAGTTACCTTTTCTTTTGTTTCAGCTACTTTCTCTTCAACTTTAGGCTGTTCAACTTCTACTTTTTTAGATTCAGTTTCTTTTTTCTGCTCTTCTGCGTTTGCAGAAGCAATTAATGAAGCATCGGTAACCGCCTCTTTTTTAGCTAAAGTCATGCTACGTAAAATTGCATCATTAAAGCGAAAACCACTCTCAAGTTCTTCAAGAGTTGCCTGATCACACTCAATATTCATCAACACATAATGTGCTTTATGAATTTTTTTGATCGGATACGCCAAATGTCTGCGCCCCCAGTCTTCTAGACGATGAATTTTACCAGAAGCATCTTCTATAATTGTTTTATAACGATCAATCATCCCTTGAACCTGAGAACTCTGGTCAGGATGAACTAAAAAGATTATTTCATAATGTCGCATCTTTTCTCCTTTCGGTTAAGCCTTCCACTTTGCCAATCAAAGTAGTAAAGCAAGGATAGAGTTAAAAACTCTACTGAACCCCACATTATAATTTATTTCTTTAATTTGTAAATCTGTTTTTTGAAACTGATGCTTTAATAAAACCTAACAAACGAATAGCTGAATCATAAAAAAACAGTTTTAGGTTGTTTTATAGCACTTTAAAGAATTAAAAAAGTCAGCAGGATGCTACTTATTTTTAAGAGGATTTTTGAGATAAAGTATAACCTGGAATGATCGGTTGGGTGCGAATTTATAGTGCAAACCGCTGGTTTCACAGTGCTTTGAAAAAACCTTAGCTCACCCCATTGGCGAGCATTTTTTTGAAGCACTGTGGAATTTGTGGATTGTGCTAGGTTTAATCTAACTATTTACCAAGTTAAAGTACTAATTCCTTTATTTCTTGAATGAAAGAGATTGTGAGTGGGTTTTATTTTAAGAGTAGAAAACTTAACTTAAGAATTCTAAAAAAACTTTCGCTGGAACAGGTTTACTAAAATAGTAGCCTTGATATTCAAGACAATTAAGACTTTGAAGCACCATTAACTGTTCTTTTGTTTCAACACCTTCTGCCACCACATGCAAATCAAGGCTGCCTGCCATTGCTAAAATTGCTTTAACTATGGCCAAATTACTTGGCTCTGTAAGAATACTTCCAATAAAAGATTGGTCAATTTTTAATTCATCAATAGGAAAACGGTTTAGGTAACTTAATGATGAATAACCCGTTCCAAAGTCATCAATTGAAAGTTTTATTCCTTCTTCCTTTAATCGATACAAGACTTCTATATTTTCTTTAGCATTTTCCATAATGGCACTCTCTGTCAGCTCTAATTTTACGTGCTTAGGAGCTACTCCCGATTTATTGAGTACATTTCTAACTGCTCCTACCACTCTTCCTTGTCGAAAACTTTGACTTGTGATATTTACTGAAATAGGAACAATTCTTTTACCCAACTTTAGCCATTCAACTAACTGTTCGCACGTTGTTTGAAATCCCCATTCATCAATTTCAGGTAAAAGATTAATATCTTCAGCCAATGGAATAAAAATACCGGGAGAGACTAGACCAAGTTTTGGATGATTCCACCGCATTAATGCCTCTCCACCGATGAGCTGTCCAGTATGAACATTCACTTTGGGCTGGTAGTACATTTCCAATTCTCCCCGATCAGCGGCTTTACGCAAATCATTCGTCATTTTTAATCGAGCAACAGATTTGGTGTTTAACCCATCAGCATAAAATTGATAGCAATTACCGCCTTTCTGTTTAGCATGTGATAGAGCAATGTCTGCATGCTTAAGCAAGGAATTAATTTCATGCCCATCTCGAGGAAAAACAGCTATTCCAACACTGCATGTGATATACAACTCATGTTGCTGAGGATGGAAAGCAGCTACTAATGATTGTAAAATTCTTTCTGCTATAGGCACAATATCATCAAGTTGTCTTAAACTTGGTAGTAACACTGCAAATTCATTACCTCCAATTCTAGACAAACCAGTTTGAGACAAATCTTCTCCAAACCTGCCGACTGTATCCCCGTATCTAAGACATTCTATTAAACGCCGCGCCACTTCTTGTAATAACACATCACCAACTTCTGGCCCTAGTGTATCGTTAATCTCTTTAAATCGATCTAAATCTAATTTTAAAACTGACCCTGAAAATCGCTCTTTCTTTGACTTATGTAAAGCCCAATCCAGATGATTAATAAATGTTTGTCGATTAGGTAAGTCAGTTAAAACATCAAAATGCGCCAACCTGTCCTGATAAACTTTTGCAGCAAGGGTATTTCTAATTCGCAAGACTAATTCACTTGGGTCAACAGGTTTGCCTAAAAAATCATTAGCACCTAAACGCAATGCCTTCATTTTTGTTTCTGCATCTGTAGAAGATGTCAAAATAATAATTGGGGTATATTTAAGCTTTTTATCCGCACGGACTTGCTTTAAAATATCAAAGCCACTAACTTCTGGCATCATTAGATCAAGCAAAACAACATCTGGCTTTTCAGAAGCAATTAAGTCGAATGCTTTTACCGAGTCATCAATGGTAATAAAATGCTCATAGCCCACCTCTTCTAGAAATATTTTAACCATTTCAGAATTAATAGGCTCATCATCAACCATCATGATTTTAGCACCCGTTAAATTATCAAACTGGCTTTCCTGATCTGCAGACAGTTCATTCTGATCTATTTCAGATGAATTAAGATTATTAGAGAGTGTATTCATACAAATCAATCTTTCTTTTCTTTAAGGTTTATTTATTCATCAGCTTAAACATCCGTAATAGCATAGCTATGTGAGCTGTTATTTTTAAGTAAACAGTCCAACTACTACTATTAATTGTAGCTGGCAATTCAATTTATGCTGGATTTAATCTACATTTTCAGCGACAACCAGTCTTTCACTCAATTGCTGAATGTTAATGATGACCTCATCACAACCACTTCTACTTTCTTCCCTGGCAAAATCTTCTAATGAAGCTGCTGGCTCGGTAAACACATCGTAGCCTACTGTGCCACCCGCTCCTTTTAACCAGTGTCCAAGGTTGATTAGAGCATCAAAATCTTTTTCATGCAGTGCCTGCTGCATTGCTAAAACTTGTTCCTCAACACGCGAAATAAACGTTACAATAACTGGATGAAATTTTGGAATAGTGCCCAGTCTAGAATAAATGGGTTCAACTTTGTCCTGGCTTGTGGTGATGTTTTCATCATCAACAGATACCCCTTCATGAAATGGCTCATTAGTCATATTTGAATTTTGATCACATTGTTTGGCATCTAGCTCTTTTGCCAACAAATTAATGAGTTTGTCGATTTCTATCGGTTTAGCTTGATAGCCGGAATACCCAGCGGCAAAACATTCTTCTTCAAACCCTTTCATGGCATGGGCTGTTAAAGCAACAACCGGACATTTCAAACCACCTTCTCGCATTTTTTTAACCGCTGTAAAACCATCCATAACCGGCATTTGCACATCCATTAAAATAATATCAAAAGATGTTTCTAATGCCTTATCTAACGCTTCTTTTCCATTAATTGCGGTTTCTACATTAAGCCCAATATCATTTAACACTAGCTCCAGCAATTCTCTATTTTCATTACCATCATCAACAACCAAAACCCGGGAAGCAGGAAACTCCCAAAATTTTTGAATCTGTTGTTTTGTTTGTTTCACATTGCTAAGAACAACTTCCGGCTCTAAAAATCGTACATCTTCAAGTGACCCTGGATTAATAAAGACAGAAAAAATACTCCCCTTTCCCGGCTCACTGGTCACGGTAATATCGCCACCCAGAGCTTTAGCAAATTTATTACTGATTGCAAGCCCTAAACCTGTCCCACCAAATCTTCTAGTAACCGTGCTATCTGCCTGAACAAAGGGATCAAAAATAGCACCCAGACTTTCTTTTTCCATCCCAATTCCAGTATCAGTAATATCAATCCTGATTTTTGGTTCGTCTCCTAACAACGTTTTAAGACAAACGGTTACTCCCCCTTTATCTGTAAATTTAATTGCATTGCCAATCAGGTTAGTTACTATTTGACGCAATCGAGAAGGGTCTGATTTGATTGTCTCTGGAATTTTCCCTTCAACTTTAAAATCCAAATAAATATCTTTTTCTCTTGCGCGAACGGACAATACATTGACCACATCACTAATCACTTCTTGCGGTACACACTCAATTTTTTCAACTTCAAGATGCCCAGCTTCAACTTTAGATAAATCAAGAATATCGTTTATCAATCCTAAAAGATGCTGACCACTCGAATGAATTGTTTCTAAATGCTTTTTTGAGTCTGTTTTATCACCACCATATCCCCGCTGTAATACTTCGGTAAAACCAAGAATTGCATTCATTGGAGTACGAATTTCATGACTCATGTTGGCAAGAAATTCACTTTTCGCCCTGTTAGCTGATTCTGCCTGATTTTTAGATTTTCGTAACTCAATTTCCTTTTTTTCAAGCTCTGTCACATCCTGAAAACTAATTAAAACGCCATTACTTTTATTGCCATCACTTAACACTAAAGAACAGTTGACAATAAAGGTTCGTTTTATTCCCTGAGCGTCCATTAAATAAATCATGCGATTTCTAATATCAGTATTATTTTTAATCGCATCTAACCAAGGAAAACTAATAGCCTGCTCATCTTCTTTATCATTTTTTGACCAGTTTAAAGTTGTTGCGTTTAGACCAACAAGTTCGTCAGGTGTTTTTCCAACTACATTTGCAAACGCCTCATTTGCTAACACTATATATTCATTTGGATCGACAACAAGCAACCCTTCCGTTAACGTATCTAATGCCGAACGTACACGACCAGGCACTGCACGAGACGGGTCTAGCTGCCTTAGCATCTTGGAAAGATAAAAATAAAACGAAATAAAACTACTGATTGCTATAAAAGCGATTAATTGAAATTTGTTTGAAAAAATTACGCCCCGCCATCCTTTTTCAGAAAGCTCTCTATATTTAAGCTCTATCACTCCCCATTTTTTCTTATCTGACCAAAGAGGAACGAGTAGTTGAGAGTCTGTTGAGTAATCGTCCTCTAATTGCTCCCAAAGTTGCTCATGATTATTAATTGAAACAATTAATTTTCCAGTTTTATATCTGATAGCCGCTGATTGAATATCATCATTTCGGGTAACAATCATTTCTAAATTCCCTTTTAATCGATGAAGATCCTTTTGGGAAATTAAAGCTGAACTATTTACTGCAATTGCTTCAGCTAGTGATGCACGACTATTTCTGATCTCTACAGCTTGATCCGGGATCAGTTCTAAATATAGAGCAGATAACAATAAACTAACAACAATAAATGCCTGTCCCATTGCTATATGAAATTTTGCTGACAAACCTTTCATCGTACGTCCTTTTTAGAAAAATAAATCGTTCTCATTTTATCAACCTGTAATAGTTCATCTTAATTACTTGGTGGTATAGAAGTTTGAACTTTCGCTTTAACAACTGCGCTTCCTTTTTTAATTAAAGATGCTAGTGTGTCACCATTTTCATCATTATCAAGCGCCCCATTAAGGCTTGAAATTACTGGAAGTGGATCAATCATTCTCCAGGCAGGTAATGTTGAAAGCACACTACTTAAAAGCACACCTCCACGCACCAGCCAAATAACATAGCCAATAGACAACCCAGTAGTTAGCGTGATACTTGAACCAACGATGGTTTTTTCAAAATGAGTGTTTTCCTGTATTTGCTCACGAAGCTCATCCAGCCTTTCGGAAAAACCACTCTCCTCTATTAAGGTTTTCAGCACATTTGCCTCAATATCAAAATATGAAAACTGAGGTGACAGGACATTATTTATAATTTGAGCTTTTGCTTTAATTATAATATTTTTAGATGTCCAACTATTTTCACTATTTTTTGAAGTAGAGAATGAAAATTTTTCTTGTATTGTTTCCGCCTCTACCCCCAGTATTTCTAGCTCTGCAGCACCTTGCCCTTTATTAATCCCTTTATTTTCCGTATTTTCAATTACAGTATTGTTTTCTGTTGTTGCTTGCTCTGAATTTTCTGGTTCATTAAGCTCAGAGATAGAACCTGTTTCATTCTTTGTTAAATTTGTAACATCTTCTGTAGGTATTTCTGTAAAAACTGAAAAAACAAACGCATCTTGTTTTTCTAGTTCTGCCTCTGTTTTTGATATTGAAGTATCTGGAATAATGCTTCGAATCTCTATAAGTACAACAGATGTATCGGTAAGCCCTTGACTATCAGTTACTTGAACCACAAGAGAAACACTGGAATTATCCTGATTAATAAGTAATTCCGGATTACTAACAATTAACTGCCCCATATTATCAATACTAAAAGCATCTGATAAATTACCCTCTATAATGCTATAAGAAAAAGTTTCATTAGCATCGGGGTCATTTGCAACTAAAGTTGTAACTATAGCTCCCGCATTACTTTGTTCTTCAATAGAAACAGATTGATTTGACAACTCGGGTGCTTCTGCCGCATTTTCAATTTGTATAGAGACAGGTTGAGAAAAAGTACCGCCATTTCCATCATCAACAGTAATCTCGATTTTGTAAACATTTTCAGCATTTGAGTCACTAGGGGTTTCAAAATCTGGTGCTGTTTTAAATGATAGCTCTCCCGTTTCATTATCTAATAAAAATAATGCTCTATCTGCTCCCCCAGAAAGAAAATAGCTTAATTTTTGAACGGGTTGATCTTTATCTTCTGCAATAACCGTTGCTATATTGCTAATATTTTCTTCAAGGGTAAATAAATTACTTGATGTAATGACAGGCAATTCGTTTAGATTATTAACCTTAACAATAAAGGTTTCATTATGGCCTGCTCCTTTTGAATCGATTGCGCTAACGGTTACTTGATACGATGATTGCTTTTCAAAATCAAGCACACCATCATTAAGAAACAACTCATTGTTAGCACTACCTCCAATAAAGAACTTTTCTTGGTCAGCACCACCATTAATTTGATAACTATGAGCGTTTTCGTCAGAAGACGTTAGCACTCCTATTGTAATACCAGTACTAGAATCAACATGCTCATCAATTCGATTATTGGACAAAAAAATTGAATTAGAAAGTTCTTTAATTTCCGTTAAATTAAGACTGATTGTGGCTGTATCTGTTAAGTTTCCATCACTCACTTGAACCGTCAAATTAAAAACAGGGGTGGTTTCATAATCCAGCTGATTGCTGTCATTCACTGTAATTTCACCGGTGCTACTGTTGATGGCAAAGGCATTGTTGGTATTGCCTGCGGTGATTGAATAAATCAGAGTATCACTGTCTGTATCACTGGCTGTCACTGTCCCGACCACACTATTATCGGCACTGTTTTCTAGCAATGAAAAACTTTGATCATTTATTACCGGAGATTCATTGATATCGGTGACATTAAGACTGATTGCGGCTGTATCTGTTAAGTTTCCATCACTCACTTGAACCGTCAAATTAAAAACAGGAGTGGTTTCATAATCCAGCTGATTGCCATCATTCACTGTAATTTCGCCAGTGCTACTGTTGATGGCAAAGGCATTGTTGGTATTGCCTGCAGTGATTGAATAAATCAGAGTATCACCGTCTGTATCACTGGCTATCACTGTCCCGACCACACTATTATCGGCACTGTTTTCAAGCAGTGAAAAGCTTTGATCAGTAATAACAGGCGTTTGATTTGCATTAATAACCTTCACTTGCTGTTCAGGTACAAATGCCATGAAAACCGGTTTAGTCAGCGTACTATTAGTTCCATCTATAAAAATTTCACCTACTCCCTGTACTTCAAGCTCACCTGTTGTTCCATTAACAACCATCTTAAAACGAATAATATCGCCAAAATCATAGTCACTTATGTAAAGATTACCATCAGGCCCAAAGGCTAGTCCCTCTGGCTTTCCTCCGGAGGGAAGCGTAGCAATTACATCCAGACTCAAACTTTCAGGATTAAAACGAAATATATCATTGCTTCCTGCACTTGTAAGATAGAGCTTCCCATCAGGCCCAAATGCCATTTGTTCAGGAGAGTTTAATCCCCCAAGTCCATCGCTTATAAATACTGATGCTGTATATGATCTATCAGTATTCAGAGCAAGGCGCTGCACATTATGATCAGCATAACTACTAACATATAAATCACTATTTGGACCAAAAATTAGTCCGTAGGGGCCATTAAACGCGGCATCAGAAACTATCTCTGTTTTCGTATATGAATCATCACTCGTATTATGCGTTAATTTATATATTTTATTTTGTGCCATACTAGCAATAAGAAGATTACCATCTGAATCAAAAGCAAGACCACCGGCCTCACCGAACCCACCCATAATGACTTTTGATGCCCCTCCATCTGTATTATAACGATACACATTCCCAGATAATTCTCCACTCCCATACCAGTTCCCATCAGGCCCTACTATAACGGCCACTGATTTATCAAGATCACTCGTGCCAATAGCAGGATCCAAAAATTCTCCTGTCTCAGAAAAGTGAAAGATGCCACCCGTGCCAGTGTAATCAGTTACCAACAAATCATTTTGCAGGTGAATCCCATCCTCATCAATTGCTGATACCAGAATATTATTGGTAAACCCACCGTTAGTGTAAGTATGTGTTACTGAAGATGGGTTTCCAGCATAGGTTTCTATTGCTCCATCTCCCCAGTTAATCGTCCAACTGCTAATCATATCTGCTCCTGGGTCAACAGCTGATAAATTTAACGTGTAAACACCCCCTTGGGCAACGGTTGCTGCACCTGTTGTACTTAAAGTAGGGGCTGTATTTTTCACCGTGAGGGTCGTTGTTGCGGTAGCTATCCCCCCACGACCATCTTTTACCTGTAACCCTATGATATAGCTACCCTCGTCAGCTATCCCTTTACCTTGCAATGCAGCCCAACTAATTATTGGATTAACACCCACAACATCTCCATAGACCAAATCATTATCAAGATCCCATAAATACGTCAACGTATCAGAATCAGGGTCTGATGAGCTTGCCCCATTAAGTGTAACTGAATCACCTTCGTTAATCACATAAGGTGTGCCAGCACTAGCATCAGCTGTTGGTAAAGAATTAGGGCTTCCTGTATTAAATTGACGTGCAAAAACGCCATTACTATCACCTGGCCCATTACCACTCCAAACGGCAACATAATTATTCAGATCAAGCATGGCCACAGAGGCCATATGCTGATTGCCTAAATTGGTTTCATTAATTTGGAATGCGGCTTCTAGTGCATTCTGACTGGAATCATATCGACGTGCAAAAATACCTTGGCCTTCACCATCACCATCACTTTCATAAATTAGGATAAAGTTACCATTCAAATCTTTAGCTATCGAGTGTGCGGTATCGCTACTACTACCTACTTTAGTAGCAATGGCTTTTGCACTTCCATCATCACTGTAATGTTTAACCCATACCCCTTTAAGTATTTCAGAACGATAGGCTATTAAGAACTCACCCGATTCTTGTATTGCTACGACTGGATATTTCTCTACCCCAAAACCAAAATTAAGAGGATTAATATTTATCTGGGATCCTCGCAAACTTCCATTTGAATTGAATCGTTGGACATAAGGTTTATCACCTTTTTGCCAGGCAATAACAAATTTACCTTCACTGTTGATATCTACTGCTGGATTTAGTTGATTCGTCCCTGAAGCTACAGTAATTAACGATGTTTGAACTTCATTTCCTGTTGTAGCTGAGGTCATATCAAAGAGCCTAGCATATACCCCCTCACTCCCTACTTCATCACTTTGCCATGTAATGACCATATTCCCCTGACTATTAAGTGCCACGGATACACTATGTTGATTACCCGTAATATTCCCTGAATTAACCAGAACATCGCCTACATCAATAGCAGAACCATTAGCATTAAATCGCTTGAAATAGACTTGCTGATCATTTCCATCTTGGCTATCGCCAGTCCAAGTAATAACAAATTGACCCGATGCATCTGACGCTACCGACGCCCATTGTTGTTCGCCTATTGATGTAGTGTTTACTTGAAAAGCTGCTGTCTTTATTGTTCCATCAGCACGATACTGTTGGGCAAAAACATCAGATAAGCCACCTGCACTTTCAACCTCTGTCCAGACCACAACATAATCACCATTGCTGGCAACTGCAACAGACTGCTGGCTGCCTCGGGTTGCTCCACTAGTTATTTGTACATTCGCTGTATTTTGGTTAACCAAAAATTCTGATTTTGTATCAAGATCATTGCTATAAGCAACCTGAAAATTATCAACAAAAAACTTATCTCCATTTTCGGTCAAGCCAGAAGAAATGAATTTAATTTGTGTATTACTAGCAATATAATTACTAATATCATAATTGGCATAATTTAATGAAGTATCATTTGCACTACCTTGCCAACTATCAAGTGTGTACCAATTCCCCCCCCCATCTATAGAGATGGAAAGGGTAATAGAGTCTAAAGCATCATCAAGGCCAATTCTTGCATATTCAAAACTAAGAGTGGCATTAGATGCCCCAGACAAATCAACTTCTCTTTGAGCACCATTATTGAAATTACTGATACTCAAGCCTTGTTCTCCCAGTTCTGTCGAAACAATTAGCTTTCCAGCGTTTGCACCATTTGTTTCACCAAGTTCTATCCATGGATTCCCTGTCCAATCTATTGAACCATTAGTATTTTCAAAACTTATCGTATCAAATTCATCTCGATAAGTTTGATAAGCCAGCAATCCATCCCAGGATTGCTGGGTTTTCTCACTAATAGCAATTTCAGTTTCAATCACTCCCGTAGAAAATTCCAGCTCCCAATCACCACCCTGGGCTGTGCTACCTGTATCATCAACACTAGCAGCAACATCAGCCCCTGTTAGTAGACTCAATTTTGTAGTTAAATTTTCTCCTGCTTCATTTCCAACCAGTTCACAACCATAAAATAATATATCAGCATTTTTCTCTAAAGAATTTTGCCATAGAGAAATTTGAGTATCGTATTGGCTTAAATTTTCTGAATTAAGTTGAATATTACCTAAGGAGACTGAACCTTGTGTTCCATGAGAGAGAATATGTATCGCATCTACATCTCCATAATTTTGCAACTCATTGGTAATTTGCTCAATCCCATTTTTTCCACTATCTAATATAAAAACTGAAAAAATTCTAGAACCGTTACCTTGAGAATTCAAATCATCAATCAATTGCTCATAGTTTTCTACACCAGCATCAACAAAGACTAATTCATGCCGAATTTCTATATTAGTTGATGATATATCGTCTGGAATGGTACTGCTTGAGTTATTGTTGTATAACTCACTCACATGATCGACTACTAATGTTTCTACTTGAGGAGGTTCAAAATTATCAATTTCAAGTAATCCAGCAATGGGATCAGCAGAAAACAACTTTCTAGACTCCATTTCTTCAATAATAAATCGAGCATTTTTTTCAGGTCGCGTTGATGCTACTTGTGCCGATAATCGTTTAAATAACCTAGCGACCCAACTCAGTTTATGAATCAAAATTTACCTTTGTATTATTAGTCTTATTGTTTTTACGCACCTTAAAACCCTTGCACGTACAAATTTAAAATTAATTTGATTTCCATAATAGTTTCGCAAATCCAGGAAATGGCAGGTTGGGTTAACAGCTCTATCATTAACCGAACATCATTAGCAAAAATAGTATTAGATTGCAAAAAAGGCAGATCAACCTACAAATTTATATTTACATCCCTTTTAATTGCTCTCAAATAACCAACCCTAATTGACTTACCTACTTTAAAAGATAGATGAGCAATTAGCTTTATTCAATTGCAGTATGTAGACTGGCCTCTCAAAAAATACATTTCTATGCAAAAAATCGCATTCCGTTCAGCTGATTATTTTGTATAATCCACTTACCACCCTGACATTATTTTTTCTTGCAATGCTAAAATCATTTAAAACCATTGGTATTATCGGTAAATATAGCGATTCCCGTATTGCAAATACTATTCTTGAAATATTGAGCTACCTCCAAAATAATAGTTATAAAGTCCTTGTTGATTCAAAGAGTGCTGCTCTTTTATCACCAAATACAGTCATAGCGTGTGAAATTGATTTATTAAGTGCTAAATGCGATTTAATTATTGCCATTGGAGGCGATGGCACTTTTCTCTCTGCAGCACGCGCTTCAGTTACATTTAACACGCCTTTAATTGGCATTAACCTCGGCCGCCTGGGGTTTTTAGTGGATATTTCACCCGAATATATCAACTTAAAATTAAATAGTATTTTGGCTGGTAACTATTTAGAAGACAAACGCTATTTATTGCAAACTAAAATCATTCGTGATGGTGAAACTATCCATCAAGAAACAGCAGTTAATGAAGTGGTTGTTCACCGTTGGGTTACCCCTAGCATGCTTGAAATTGTTACTCATATAGATGGTATTTTCTTAAACTCTCAACGATCTGATGGACTCATTATTTCAACCCCCACAGGGTCTACAGCTTATTCACTTTCTGCTGGTGGGCCAATACTACACCCGTCTCTACATGCCCTTGTTTTGGTACCATTAAATGCACATACTTTATCTAACCGTCCGATTGTCGTTGATGACTCTTCGGAAATTGAGATAAGTTTTAAACAGTCTAAACAAATTAGTGCATTAGTCACCTGCGATCACCTTGAGATACCTAAAATTTCTATTAATGATAAAATTTTAATTAAAAAATTACCTGACCCTATTACTATTTTACATCCTGAGGATCATGATTTTTTCCATATTCTTCGAGAGAAATTAAGCTGGAGTAGCGGCTATCATATTTAAATTATGTTATTAAACCTTAATATTAATGACCTGGCTGTTGTTAAATCACTCGACTTAGATCTAGATAAAGGCATGTCAGTATTGACCGGTGAAACAGGCGCAGGAAAATCTATTTTACTAACCGCATTAGGTCTTGCTTTAGGCGATAGAGCAGATTCTGGCTATGTTAGGCCTAATTCCAAACGCGCAGAGATCAACCTTGATTTTGATTTATCCGATGCCCCTGCAGCCAAAAAATGGCTAGAAGAAAATGATCTTGATGATGAAGAGCAATGTGTTATTCGTCGCATAGTTAATCAGGATGGTGGTTCAAAAGCTTATATTAATAACCGACCGACAACACTACAATCATTAAAACAACTCAGTAGTTTGTTAGTTGAAATACATGGCCAGCATGCTCATTTAACACTACTTGAGCCAGACCAGCAACGACAATTGCTAGATACATTTTCTAACAACCAAAATTTACTCGATGAAGTTAACTCAAGCTACCAATCATGGAAACAATCTAGTAGTAAATTAAACAAATTAATAAAAGCAAGTACCGACCAGGTTGAACGGGAAGAATTACTCCGTTATCAATTAAATGAATTACAACAACTTGATTTGGAAAGCTTTGACTACCCTTCCCTTTCTGAAGAGCATAATAAACGAGCTAATTTAGGGCAAATATTAACCGAAGGTCAGCAACAGTTAGATATTTTGTATGAAAATGAACAGCAATCAGTTAATCAAATGCTAGGGCACTGCTTAAGCTCACTAACCGATTTAGCCCAATTTTCACCTGAAATAAGTGAAATAAATACGATGCTCTCAGAGGCACAAATTCAAATTGAAGAAGCATCTCAACAACTGCGTCGTTATTTAGAAAGCCAGGAAGCAGATCCGCAACGGTTAATCTGGTTAGAAAATCAGATTGGCATTATTCAGGATATTAGCCGTAAACACCAAATAACCCCCGAAGAATTACCCCAAATAGCGGCAAATCTAGAACAAGAACTTGAAGCAATCACCCATAGTAGTGAAAGAATTGAGGAACTAACTCAAGACACTCAAAAGTTTTTATCTACCTACCAGGAGCTGAGCAAAAAATTATCAAAAAATCGCAGTCAAAACGGGAAAAACCTCCAAATCAAGATTTCGGAAATCATCAAAGAATTAGGTATGCCACAAGGTGATTTTATAGTTCAAGTAGAAAGTAACCAAGATGATCTTCCCAAACTCAATGGTAACGATAAAATTGATTTTTTAGTCAGTGCTAATCCTGGACTGCCCGCCAAACCGCTGGCTAAAGTAGCATCAGGGGGGGAATTATCACGCATAAGCCTAGCCATACAAGTCACCACTAGCACAGACAAAACCACACCCACGATGATTTTTGATGAGGTTGATTCAGGTATTGGTGGTGGAATAGCAGAAATAGTAGGAAAAAAATTACGCAACTTGAGCCATAACTGCCAAGTATTGTGTGTTACTCATTTACCTCAAGTCGCCTCGCAAGCCCACCAGCATTTATACGTAAAAAAAACTAATCAAACAGAAATGACATCCTCTACTGTTGAATTATTACAACCTAGAGAACGCATTGAAGAAGTTGCCCGTATGCTAGGTGGCGTTGATATAACAGAAAATACCCTTGCTCATGCTGAAGAAATGTTAAATATTAATTGATTATTAAATATTTCCTTTTTTATCTTGTCTGTGCCAGCTATTTCCCCTGTATGTTTTTAGACTTCTTGCTCATCTATAAACTGTTGGCTTAGTTATAGTAGGTAGAATTTATATGATGGCAATAATCAACTAAATTTTTGTATTGACGTGCAAGGTCATTGATTTCATTTTTAAGTGAAACACTAATAAATTGGGCTAAAAAACCAAAAGCAGTCGCATCAAAAGTACAAGGACTATCACCAAAAAAATAGGTTTTATCACCTAATAGGTTAGATAAGGACTGAAACGTTCTATCCGAAATTATTTTAATTTCTTCATCTGAATGACGTCCTAAGCCTTGTTTATATAGAGCACTAGTCACACCTTTACGAGCAATGGGCGGAACAATAAGCTTTAATGGAAAAGGCATTGAACCAAAAAATGCCTTCTTTACTTGAATCCAGGTTTCATCTTTTGCCCATCGTGAATAAACTAAACACCAATAAAGGTTTTCATCCAGTGATTTACCCATAAGATAAGCCATACTTTTTTGTTCCATAGACAAGTTTGAATCTAAATTAATTTGAAATTTTTCTTGTAAGTAAGAAATTATAAATTCCGAATCAGCAATTTTTTTTTCACCATCCATAATAAAAGGTAGTTTACCTTTGGGTGCTTTTTTTAAGTTATCAACACTAGGGAAACTCTCATATTCAATATTTGCCAATCGCATGTATGCATCAACTTTTAGAACGAATGGACTTGGGTCAGCAACCCCAAAAGCAGAGGCAAAGCTATACAACTCGATCATATTTTTCTCCTTTTATTATTAATATAAAACACCAATCTGAACCAACCAAAAATTATTCTTTTTAAAACAGGTTTATGAGCATTCTATCGGTAAAAATCGACCAATAGAAATCCGTACATTGACCGCTCGCTTAACTCGTAAAGTAGCAACCCAAAATTTATCTGAAATTTTATCCTAGAAAAACTAGCTAAATGCTATATCTCTATTAGTTATTTTAAGTTAATTAATAACTGTTAAGTTTCAACCTTTAATATATCCTATAGCTATAGTTGGCTTAAAAAAATACTAGAATTATATATTATAATTGTAGAAACTGACATATCATGAAGGTAGTGAAGATAAAGTTCAGCTATCTGATTGCTTCCTATCAAAGGGAAAATAATGAAATCATCAAATCACTTGATAACTCGCAAAGGCAGAAGCAAATTAGAAAATGAGCTTGATTATCTTTGGCGAACGGAACGTAGAGCCGTCACACAATCTGTAACTGAAGCAGCAGCCCATGGTGATCGATCAGAAAATGCTGAATATAAAGAAGGAAAACGACGTCTAAGAGAAATTGACAGACGAATTCGTTTTCTGAGAAAGCGGTTGGATGTTTTAGAAATCGTCTACTATTCTCCTCAACAAGAAGGTAAGGTTTTTTTTGGGGCATGGGTTGAGCTTGAAAACGAAGACGGGGAAATAGTTCATTACCGGATTGTTGGATCAGATGAGTTTGATCCTCACAAAAATGCAATTAGTATAAACTCCCCAATGGCTAAAGCACTGATTGGCAAAGCAGTAGATGATGAGGTTGCTGTCATTACGCCAGAAGGAAAAAAAGAATGGGTTATTAATTCAATTCATTACAAGCCCGTTGATTAATAAAGAACGCGCAAGAAACAACTAGAACAACATGCGCGCCAATTTTTTTTGCAAGACCGGAGACTGTAGATAATTCTGTGTACCTTTTATTATTAACCTCTAATATAACAAGGATAAGCTCTTTTTCTTACCAGCAACTATCTGCCGTATATCCACTCGAATTACTAGTCACACCCTTTACGCCTGTATTAGTATATGTCAAAGTACCGCAACCATCATTTGATTGAGCACCTGTTCGTTCAGCATAAAGGGTATAAGTGGTTCCGTTTGCTGCATTTATTTTTAAGTTATATAAAGCTGTACCACCATCTAATGGACTTTGCTGATGGGCAAATACGCCCGGCCTAGGTGAACCAGTATTTGTCGGTGTACCATCGGTTCCAGCAGCACCCTCATATGTATTATTAACCGTAAAATGTCTTTCCATTGCATTAGCAAATACTAACAACGCCCCTGTTGCATCTGATCGGCGAGATTTTGCTACAGATTCTTGATAACTTGGATAAGCAATACTAGTTAAAATACCAATAATGGCAACTACGATCATTAGCTCAATTAAAGTAAACCCTGATTTTTTTAAAGCTATTTTTTTTTGCATAATAAAATTTAATGTCTGTCTGTTTTTAGTTTAACTCTGCGAGACCGTTTACTTTGTTTTTTCTCTGACTCAAGCCGCTTGGGCTGTTGATTTATGTTATTTTTTGATTTCTTTTTAATTTCTCCAGCATAGAAATTATCATCACCAAAATAATTGCTTTTTCTTTTTTCTCCAGCAACCGATAAATTGAAAATTGATAAAGTAAGAATAAATATTGCTAATAATTTATATTTCATATTTTTTATAACTTTTCTGTTTATAAAGAAGGGTTAAAAGTAAAAACTGATAAATTTTAATTCAGCGTTAAAAAAAAACCCTCATCCGCGTGAAGTATTATATTACCTAAGCTCCTGCCAAGATAACCGCCCTAAGTCACTAGAGACTCTAAAACTATCCACTTCAATTCCTCCATCAGTAATAGAAGTGTAAAGCTTATCATCTAGCATATTAGACTGCCCTCCCATACCATGCTCTCGTTTTTTTCCAACAACGGTTGATGTATTATTCGAAGAATCTTTTACCAAGTCATCACTATCAACTTCTCCATCCCCACTTAAGTCAAATGCAGGGTCATTAATATCAGGAGATCCACCATCCTTTTGATTAACTACCATTAAGTAACCTGAGCCTCCTGTACTACACGGTATTGCTTCTGGAATAATTGTCTCAAAAATGACCAGTCCATCATAAACACGAGGGCTATAAACAACCCGCTCCCCCGCTGAAAGAGTGAGGTTAATTTTCCATCCTTGATGTTGAGGTGTACCTAGATAATCAATCGTTTCATTTGAATCAATAACTCCATTAGCATTTAAATCATTATTAAATACTCTGATTGAATTAGTAAGATTATTCTCCGTATCTGTGCAAGAACCCGTTGCTGTAGCACAATCATCTTCATTATCAAAAAAAGTAGTACTGGTATCAAAATGTTGCTCAAATAAATTAGCTGGCGTTATCTCTTCAGTCCCATGATCCCAAACACCATAAAATGATTGCGTCCCAGGAACTGTCGTTACATCAGAATTTGACAGATATTGACCTGTGCCAAAAAAAACTAATCGATTAGGTGCATTGGACGGACTGTTACTATTTTTAATATCTGGATGTTTAACAGTAATAGGTTTGTCCATAATAGGTTGGTTTGAAGATGCAATGAATAGAGGCTTTGCTGTTCCACCACTGGTAGGATAAGCAGAACCCCAATTTGACGCGGTAGTATCTGATAAATCAAACACCCACAGATTACCTTTTATATCCCCTGCATAAACACGATCTATTGTATGGTTTCCATCAAGATCGACCGCCTCAGGAATAGATAAGCCATTACAATCACTACCTGAAGCCAGGCAATCATTGCTAACAATAGAACCTACCCCTGTATCTATTTCAATATAATCTGTTGTAGAGGTCCAGACGCCATCAACTCCTCCATTCAAAAAGACAATAAATAGTTTTGCTTTACCATCCCCTTGATTGTTATAGCCGTTACCAAATATTGCTGCCCAACGCCCATTATTCATCATTGCAATGGTCGGTGGACTAAAGATAAAACCTAAATCAGCATCGTCAGCACCACTAAATTCCCACAGTACAATACTTGCAGCATTGGCTTCACTAAATAAGCTAGGGTTGGTTACATCTAGGGCAAAAATACCTCGTCCTCCAGAGCGACTGCCCCCAACAAGAAGGCTAACCCATTCTTTATTACTGCCTCCACTGGTCGCCTTATCAATATACACATCTGAAACGACCGGACTTAAATCTACATAAAATCTGTGTCGATAATTCAGATCTGTTAAAAAATGTAACCCTTCAGAAGAAGAGTTATCAGAAAAGGAATAATTGGGAATATAAGAGATCAACTCTTCTCCCGTTGCTTCTGAGAAGCCATGCAACATGCCATCATTGGCTCCTACATAAATAACACCCTCTCTAGCTGATTGAGTAGATTGAAAATCACTATATTTTTCCCCAGTAGTAGAGGGAAAAGGTGAGATAGCAGGCCAATCATCGTTTGGACGTTTAACAAAAGCAGGGGCTGAGTTAACTATATCGCCCAATAAACTCGCTCTATTACGAAAAGTATAACTGCCTGTATTTAACTGCTCATTAGTTCGATCACCACGTAAAAAATTTAATTTTGCCTGAGCTTTTGAAATATCTGATGATGAACCATTGGGCTCCTTTTTTAAATCATCCTTTTGATTCGTCGTTAAATTAGTCCATTGAAATGGAATACCATTAGCTGTCGCCCGATTATAAGTGATTATTTTTCGAGAACTGGTGGGGTTAACCAGAGCATCTAATTGAGTTGCTGCCGTCCAGTTTGATGATGTTGCAATAGCACCTGATGTTGGATCAAGATTATACGAAGTAAGGTCGCCAGCCCATAAATTATCTGTTTTATCAAACTCTGCTACATAGACATCTGTATCACTAGATAAAGATGTTGTATTAAAATTTACCGCTGCCACGCTACCCCGTATGCTTCCAGCACTACCAACAGCATTAGCCAAGGCATTTTCTAACTCTACGGGTGTTGTTGCTGATGCAAACCCCCCTTTACTATTAAAAGCTGCATGCCATAAGTCATCAATTTTTTCTGGTACTTCATCAGATAAAAAGGGGTCTCCCCAATTACCATTTTCTAACAGATTAGTTGATGATGAATCTTCTGGCCAGCCATCACCATCAGCATCAGTCAATAAACCCGCAACACCAAATGAAACAGGAAAAGTAACTAAATGTTGCGTTGTCTTTAAATCAAAAGAATCAGTAGGAACATTGTTATCTTTAGTGCTTAAGTCCTTATCGTAATAATACTTAGCAATATCGGCAATTGTATCACTGTATCCATCAGAATCTGTATTACCAATTGTAGTATTAGGGTTGGTTCCATTCCAGTAACCATCTGTTAATAACACCGAAAAATTATGTTGACAATTATATTCTATCGGATCATTAGATGAATTATTATCAAAATATTGTCCGACACTATCTAAACCTCTCCTTAGTGGTGTACCTAACCGTTGCCAATCTAAATTGTACAACTCTTGTAATAAAGAACTGTTATGCGTAGAAAACCCAGATATTCCTGTTGGTACATTTATAAAAGGACCACTAGTAGCCAAGGAGTGATCATCCCCATTGCTAATAAAACTTAAACCATAGCGATTTTCTGGGTTTTCAGTAATTACCCTACCTAACGCTCCTTTCACCACAAAAGAACGACGGCGATAATACTGATACCAATTAGCAATATTTTGTTGGACTTCAGCTATTGTTCTGCCATTAAGGGTGTCTGATCCGGTATATATAGTTACTGAATTAGTATTTTCAATAACTGTTCCATCGGAGCTAAGTGAATAGCTTATATTTTGTTCAACAATTTCATTAGATTTAACATAATAGCGCGTATGGTTATCCCATAAATCTACTAAGCCATTACTAGTAGTAGTTCTATTATTATTAATTCCTCGTCTCGGTCTAGAACCACTGAAACCATGGGAGTCTTGCCAAACTTCATAGATAAAACCAGTATTTACACCATCGGAGATATCATTCTCCAGATTTCTTGTTTGATCATACCCATCACTACCTGGTTGAGGGTCACTACGAACACTTACAAAGGAAGCATTAGTAAAACTAGCGCCTTGCCATGGTTTATAGTCCACACTAGGGTCATAGTAAATCGTATTCAAATCAGATGAAAATAAACGCCAATCAAGCCTTTGAAAAGCATCACTGCAAGCTTCAATTGCATTTGCACATGAATCATAATAAAGATTATCTTCCTCATCAAAAATATACGTGACTTCATATTGCCACAGTTTCCACCCATCTGGAATAACACCAACGAAATTACTGCTCAGACCTGATTCAATATAGTAACCACAATCAGTACTTCCAATATCTCCGGCTGCATTGTTATCATACGCACAATAATGCCAATGAGCTCTACTCATCATTTCCCAATCCATAGAGCCGGAATCGTCAACCTCAAAAAAAACATTAGGTGGAACATTACTGTTAGTAAATATTGGGCTAGTAGCAAGACGGCCCGGTGCTGATTGAACGGAATTAGTCCAAAGCAAAGCACAAGTAAATAAGATAATTAACCCTAAAGTAGGATTTAATTTGTGACTAACCATTGAGCTTACTCCGTATAATATTGGATTGTTTGTTAATAAATGACTGTTTCAAAATAGTTAATTACCAAGTAAAAATACTTAAAATTTCTTACCATAATATGATCGCAAATACACATGTGAAGTACTTTGTCTACCCGTTCCTCTCGCTGTTACACGAAAATAGGAATTAGGTGCTAGATCATTTATATATTCAATATAATAGCGTGGATTAGCAGCAACTAAAGGGATGGTCTCTGCATATTCTACTGACTCAGCATCACTCCATGTAGCTGCTGCCTTATAATCAAGATTTTCTGTTTTTAAATGTAATCCATCCGCATTAGTAGGACTTGTTGTAAAATCAGTTTTATCACTTGAAACGGCATTTTCAATAAATAACTCACCTGCTCTTAATGCTGCTTCAGCTGCTTGAAAGGCAATATTCTGATCGCGGCTGTTACTTGCCATTTTTTCTTCAAGTGCTGTTGTTTGCATTCCTGATACGCCAATTAAGGTAAGTAGAAGCAACATAATCAAGCTAACAACCAAAACCACACCCGACTGGTTTACTATTTTTACCTTTATTTTTTTCATCTTAATCACATTTGGTTAGGGCAAACGGTTACGCACAGCAATGGTAGAAGAAAACTCACGCCGTAGCTTATGATCTCCAGCAGAAGGAGTGCTCGTACTTCCATTAAAAGTATAATTAACAGGGGCAGTAGTTAAATTGTTATCTGCTGAAACTGCTAATAAATTAACTCGAACACTAACGACTTGATCCATATCGACCACATTACCAGCAGATACATAATAATTTGGGGTGTAGTCATTATCAGTATCTTCACCATATAAAATTTGCATATCTTCTATATCTTCAACCAATTCAGTCGTTATGCCATTCATTGTTCGCTGAAGTGCTCCGCCTTGAATAAAATAAATTGATTTAACTAAATGATGTATAGATGCCCCGGCACCATAAGCTTTGGAAATGTCCTGTCCACCAGTTATATCTTGTGAAACAACTGTCCCCCCTGTCACTCCAGCCACGGTAAACATATCCCCTACCCCTCCGCCACAATCAGTAATTAATACAGCTTCTCCTGTTTGAAGTTCGTTTCCTGTAGCAGCAGCGGTAATGGTAATATTTGCACTAGCAGAAGCTTGTGATTGAACAGCGATGCTGACGCCTTTGCCTCCGACCATTGTTAGTGTATCGGGAGCACCACTCGCACCCTCAACCCCAATAAGACCATGTGTCATATCATATATCGCTTTAGTATTATTGGTTACATCTGCCAGACCATTTTGTAAACAACCCCAATAATCTGCCTGTCGAATATCCCGCCTAATAAAATCCATTGCAAAACGTCCGTTTTCTTGCATTCTAGATAAATTATCAAGCATTCTAGAGCTTTGTTTACTACCAATATAAATTTTCATCACACCAGCTATTAAGAATAACCCTAACAACATTGCGATCATTATTTCTATTAAGGTCATACCCTGTTGATTGGCTTTTAAAATAGATTTACTCATAACGTAAAACTCATTGGAAAACTTAATTTACTTGTTGTACTGTCGCGATCATCATCCCAACTAATAGTTATGGTATAAATTGGGTCAGCAAATGTAATAATGCCTTCTCCACCAGGTAAAACACTACTTACTTTAGCGTTCCACTCATAAATATCATTAGCAGCCATATTAGCAACGGAACATCCAGTGGTTGTTAAACAAGATGCTTGAGCAGAATGACTCTGTGTTGCAGAAGCCGTTGTTGCAGCTGTAGCATAAGTTCCTGCTGCATTTATATTTGCGCGCATTCTATCTGCCATGCTATAGGCTAATTGTGTAGCTTGACTTCTCTGGTAAGCACTCACATTATTTTTTAATCCCGTTGCCTGCATTGCAGCCATTCCTAACAACCCTCCTGCCAGAATGACCAATGCAATTAACACTTCAATTAGGGTAAACCCATTATTAAGTTTCATTATCTTTAACTAGTAAAAGGTGATGTTGTACAAGAGGTGATTTCTGTCCCGTCATTAACATCAGGCACTCCATCATTATCAGTATCTCCCCCTATTGCAACTCTACCAACTGAATTAACATTAACTACTTTTGAAGTATTTGCTGCAGGGGCGCTACTGGTACCGTTTTGACATAAAACAAAACTGCCACTAGTGCTTATTCCCGTTGGCTGATAAGTAATAAAATTTGTATAAGTAGCCCTTAAGGTGTAACCAGCAGGTATTGCATCATAACTTCTGATCAACTCATCGGTTCCATCCTTAACTCCTGCTACCCCTGTATTATCAGTAAATACAGTCCATCCTGATTCCCATTGCGCCCCTGTTTTTTTTACAGTAACGGGAATATTTCTTTTAATCGCCTCACTTCTGGCAAGATTAAGGGAAGTGAACAAACCATTAATATTCGTAGTTAACCGGTTACCTTTAATAGACTCATTAAAACTAGGAATACCAACCATCATTAAAATACTTGCAATTGCAAGTGTTACCATCAATTCAATTAAACTAAAACCTTGTTGAAAATTACTTAGGGACGCGCGCGGAATAAGATCGACAGCTAACGTATGACCTTTGTTTGTCTTCAAGCTATAGAGACAGATACATAGTCGGCTATGCGCCTGTCTCCTTAACACGGTAGGTGGACAAAAAGACAAGCTAGTTGATGAACTACTTTCGTGCCCGTTCCTTTGTATTTTTTTTTGTTCTAGCATATGAGTTTCTAACTTAGTTCTATATCAAAGTTAAATTAGAGTATAGCTATAAATTAAAAAAAAACTGTGAAGTGAACCATTTGCTTAATCTGGGCTTTTGAACTTGATCTCAAATTCTAGAAAAACTTGAGTTACTACTTGATTTAGGAACTTTCAAAACGAACTGATAACCAAAACAGTCCTGTTTTTTTATTGCTTAGACGATCTTTATTTATGCTCAATAAACGAAATTTGAACAATCTTTTCTTATAAAATTTATACTTCTAGAGATGCGGATCGTTATGTAAATGGAGAGGTAATACAAGAGATTATTTCAGTACCATCAAACTTTTCTTGAATGCCATTTTTGTTACTATCGGTTCCCATTCTGACTCTACCTATCGTATTGATAATCATTAACTTAGATGTATTAGGCTCAGGAATATTATTTCCATCACCATTATCACAAAGCACAAAACTGCTATTACCACTTATGCCTGATGCTCTATATGTCACTCTATTAATCCCTGTAGCTCTTAAGGTAAAGTTATTTGGCATAGGCTCATATTCTCTAAGTAAGGTATCACCTGCATTTTGCACACCATTACCATTAATATCAGCAAATATAATCCACCCTGATTCCCAATAGGTGTCATTTTTTCTTATTGATACAGCATGATTTCTCTTTATCGCTTCACTTCTAGCATAATTTAAAGATGCAACCAATCTATTAATATTTGTAGTTAATCGACTATTTCTTATTGTTTGACTAAAATTTGGAACTGCAACCACAGTCAGTATTCCTGCAATAGCAATTGTTACCATTAGTTCAAGTAACGTAAACCCTAGATTTTCATACTTATTTATATTATTTTCCATTTTATTAAAAACAACAATTAAATAAGCTAATAATCATTGTTATTACACTATAGAATTTACTTATTTATAACTATAAGTTATGGGTTATCCTGTCATATATGATTCGTTAACCTATCACCTATTCATTCATTACAATTTCATTAATATTAAAATCGTTATCTAGTTGCATATAAGCCCCAAGTACCATTTCCCACACCATCATTAAATAAACATCTTCAATTAGCATATTGAATCTCCAGATAAATTAATTGTCTTTCTTCTGTTAGATCTCCGTTAACCCTAAAAAGTATAGTTAATTAAATCGTTAAAATTGTGACTTCCCCCCCATATTCTCAATAAACCTACTTTTTCTAAGTGCCCAAGTAAAATTAATTTAACGGTTTTACACAAGATCTTTTATTCTTTTCAAGACCTAAAAATAGGCGCATACCGAGCTACACAACTTTTTTTACAGTGAAGAAAAGGATAGCAAAAGATTAAAAATTCTTTAGCGATTCTTATGCTTTAGAACAAACAAAACCGTTAAATTAATTTTTCTTGGATACTTATAAGCAAAAAAAAACCAAAGCCATTTCTGGCTTTGGTTTTCCCCTTTTTATAAGTTTTATCTTTTACTTGTTTTCTAAATCTATTTCAAGTAAATGGGTTGGTGAGCATAATTGTTTCATCACGATCTGGCCCCGTTGATAAAATAGCAATTTTAATACCCACTAATTGTTCTATACGCTCAATATAGGCTTTTGCATTAGCCGGTAATTTATCAAAATCGGTTATGCCTGCTGTTGTATCGGTCCACCCAGGCATTTCTTCTATGACAACTTCACAAGCATCATATTGATCAGCACCAAGCGGTGCAATTTCAGTTAATTTACCATTTATCTTATATGCAGTGCATATACCTATTTTATCCAGGCCATCTAGAACATCCAGCTTAGTTAAGCAAATTCCGGTTAAACTATTCATTTGTGCTGACTTTCGCATAGAAACTGCATCAAACCAGCCTGTTCTACGTTTACGTCCTGTTGTTGCCCCAAACTCATGACCTTTGATTCCTAGGTATTCTCCATAATTGTCAAACAATTCCGTAGGAAACGGTCCATTACCTACTCTAGTAGAATATGCCTTAGTAATTCCTAAAACATAATCAAGATCTAATGGCCCAATTCCCGTTCCTGTCGCTGCACCTCCTGCTGTTGTATTAGATGAAGTGACGTAAGGGTAAGTTCCATGATCTATATCTAATAAGGCACCTTGTGCCCCCTCAAAAAGTATATTTTTATTATCTCGCAGACAGTTTTGTAGCTCTTCTCCAACATCCGTCAACATTGGCATTATTTGTTCTGACAATTTTAAAGTAGTGTCTAACATTTCTTGAAAATCAATAATTTCCACTTTATAGTAATTAGATAACATAAAATTATGATATTCAGCCAATACCTTCAATCTAGGCGCAAACTCTTCAGGGTTTAATAAATCACCCGCACGTAACCCCCTTCTTGCTACTTTATCCTCATAAGCAGGCCCTATTCCCCTTCCCGTTGTTCCTATCGCTTTTTTTCCACGAGCAATTTCCCTTGCTTTATCAATTGCAATATGAATAGGTAGAATCAATGTACAAGCTTCGCTGATTTTTAAACGATTTCTTACAGGAATACCGGCGCTCTCAAGTGTTTCTATTTCCTCGATCAAGGCCTCTAATGATAAGACAACACCATTTCCTATTAAACATTGCACTCCTTTCCTAAGCACGCCAGAAGGAATAAGATGCAAGATGGTTGTTTCACCATTGATGACAAGAGTATGGCCGGCATTATGTCCACCTTGAAAGCGCACAACTGCTTCCGCTTGATCTGTTAATAGATCAACTAATTTCCCTTTACCCTCATCTCCCCATTGCGTAACGATGACTACAACATTTTTCCCCATATTTATTCCATTTAACCTAAAGGTTTAACAACCCAATTTTGATTTTCTTTTTCTAAAATGTCAGTGCAATCAAGCTGCCTTATTTCATCAGAATGTCCAGGTAACTGCTGAATCACAATAATTCCCTTAGTTCTAAGATCACGAACCAACCCTCTTAACCCCTGATCGTCAATATCTGGTGCATAAATGACTTGCTTATTACTCTCTTGGCTCAAATGATGACTTAAAGATGACAATAATTTTAGGTCAGCACTAAAACCTGTTGCAGCACGAGCTCGACCAAAAAACAGCCCTATATTATCGTATCGACCACCCCTAGCAATTTCCCGCCCAATATCCGGGATAAATGCAGCAAATACAATACCAGTATGATAGTGATAACCACGTAATTCAGATAAATCAAAACCCACTGCTAATGATGGAAAACTCATATTTAGCTTAGCAGAAATACTTTGTAATTCATCTAAAGCCAGAACAACGGCATTATTTGTCTCTGCAAGAAGTTCTCTTGCTTTATCTAACACGTCACTGCCACCATTTAATGCGGGTAAAGCCATGAAAATTTGTTTAAATTTATCTTCAATGTTAAAGCTAGCTACTAATGCATTGAGTTCTGTTATTGCTTTACGTTGTAAAACATCGAATAATTCTGACTCTTGTTGCTGTGTTAACCCAGCTTGGTCAGACAATGCACGATAAATACCAACATGACCTAAATCTAAATGTACATTTTGAATACCAGTAACAGCCAACATTTCAAGCATTAACTGAATAACTTCAAAATCACTTTCTAACCCGGAATGCCCATAAATCTCTGCACCAATTTGCATAGGGCTTCTGTTTTTTTCTAGACCGTCACCTAATGCTCTTAATATAGTTCCAACATAACAAAGCCTTGTAGGTCTATTGTGTTTTAGATTATGAGCATCAATACGTGCAACTTGTGGTGTCATATCTGCACGTATACCTAACATTTCACCTGATACTTGATCAGTGAATTTAAATGTTTGAAGATCAAGGTCTCGCCCAGACCCTGTTAGTAACGAATCCAGAAAATCAACCACCGGTGGAATAACCAGCTCATACCCCCAACAAGTAAATACGTCCAGTACTTGCCGACGAAATAATTCTAATTGTTTAGCATCATCAGGTAAGACCTCTTCTATTCCTTGGGGTAATAGCCAAGAATCTTTTTTTTGCATATATTTTTTATGTCCACTCAAACAAAACGCCCCATAAAATAACGGAGCGTTTTAGTTTCACTATAATTAGCAAGTTAAAAATCAGACCAAGCTACATAAATACTCAATTACATAACATTTTTAACAATAAATTTTTATTATTAATCTCCTTACTTTTGTTTCTTAAAGTATTTAAAGAAATCAGAGTTTGGTTCTACGACTAACATATCACCTTCACTATTAAATGTTTTCTTATAAGCATTCATACTTCGATAAAAAGAGAAAAATTCAATATCTTTTCCAAAACCTTTTGCATAAGTATCAGCTGCAACCGCATCACCTTCACCTCGTAATTTTTCTGCATCACGAAAGGCATTAGCCATTATAATTTCACGTTGTTTATCGGCACCAGCTTTGATTCTTTCAGCTGCCTCCATACCTTGCGAACGGAACTCTCTGGCGACCCTTTCGCGCTCAGCTTCCATTCTACGATAAACTGAAGAACTAACATCGCTTGGTAAATCTATACGTTGCACTTGAACATCAACAATTTCCATACCTAATCTTTGTGCAACGGCTGATGACCGAGTAATTAATGCTTCTCTAATTGCCTGTCGATCACTAGAAACCAATTGTTGAATGTTTCGTCTACTAAATTCACTCCGAAATGCATCTTTTATAATTTGGTCTAGCCGAATATTTGCTTGGCCAATATCACCCGCTACTGCAGTATAAAAAGTTTTAACATTAGCAATTTTCCATTTAACAAAAGAATCAACGATTACATTTTTCTTTTCAGATGTTAAAAACCGTTCTGGTTTTGAATCCATTGTTAATATTCGAGCATCGAATTTCTTAACATTATTAATAAAAGGCATTTTAAAATGTAACCCAGGTTTAAAGTCAGTTTGAATAACTTCCCCTAAACGGAATTTTATCGCCCTTTCGGTTTCTGATACTGTAAATACGGCAGTGGATAAAATAAAAAATAAAATACCAGCTGCGACTATAAATTTATTTTGTCCCATCTTAACGCCCCCTCATGTCACGTCCACGAGCCGAGGTTCGTATACTGTTATTATTAGTTGTCCGTTTAGGAATCTTAATAGGACGTGAGTTAGCCGATGCATTTGTAGTATTAGTTATTTTAGACTGATTCCCTAACTTATCTAAAGGTAGGTAAAGCAAGTTGTTACCGCCTTTAACATCAACCACTACCGTAGATGTTTTACTTAATACCTCTTCCATAGACTCTAAATACATTCTCTGTCTAGTGACTTTAGGTGCTTTTTTATATTCTGTTAACAATTGAGTAAATCGACTCACTTCACCGGTTGATCTAGCAATAACCCGTTCTTTATAAGCTTCCGCTTCCTGGGTCTTTCTTGAAGCAGCACCACGAGCAACAGGAACTACTTCGTTCGCATACGCATGCGCTTCATTGATAAACCGTTCTTTATCTTCACGTGCTTTAATTGCATCTTCAAAAGCACCCTGGACTTGCTCAGGTGGCTGTGCATCTTGAAGGTTTACAGAGGTAATCATAATTCCAGCAGTATAAGTATCAAGCACTTTCTGGATTTCAGTTTGAATTTCAGCAACAATTTCACTACGTCCTTCTGTCAAAACAAAATCCATTTTACTATGACCAATAACTCCACGCAAAGCACCTTCAGTTACTTGCTTCAAAGTTGCTGCAGGATTTAGCACATTAAAAACATAATCCTTTGCATCTTTTACTTGGTATTGCACAGCTAAACGGATATCAACAATATTTTCATCCTTAGTTAACATCAATGCTTCCCTAGGAACAGAACCTGCACCTTGGCGACCTCCTGATCGATAACCAACTTCAATAACCTGGACATTTTGAACATCCACTACTTCAACCTGATCAATAGGTGATGGAAAACGCCAATTCAATCCTGGTTCAGTCGTTGCTGTATAAGCGCCAAAGCGTGTTTCAACACCACGCCTACCTTCATCGACTATATAAAAACCGCTTAAGCACCATAAATCCAGTGCACCTATTGCAAGGAAACCTAAGCCTTTTAATGACCCACCTTCCGAATTTCCTCCACCGGAGCTACCACCAAAGATACCTCCTATTTT
>JAKIVF010000168.1 GCA_021647145.1 Methylococcaceae bacterium
TAAAAACTTTTAAGCATATATTCTTTTTGCATGTCTTCGGGTAAATCACGCCAATAACCGCCAGCAGGAACCATCTCCATTATTTCATACTTTCTAGGGGGGTATTTTTGCCCAATAGATTCAGCAACATTAGTTTCAAATAACTCACCTGCTTGGAGAGCCTCAGATAAATTCATCATCTTGCTGCTAGGTACTGGGTAATTAAAGGTAATTCCAGTGCCTTTTTTTATGCCAACTAAAAATAAACGTTCTCTTTTTTGAGGGACTTTATAAAATGCAGCTTTGAGTACTTTAGGTGTTAAAACGTCATACCCCAAGTCTTCTAAAATTTGTACCATCGAACGTAAGGTTGCGCCTTTATCGTGAGTTAAAAGCCCACGAACATTTTCACCTATACAAATTAAGGGCTGTACTTCTTGTACTGTTCTAGCAAATTCATAAAACAATGTCCCTCTTGCATCATCTAACCCACGTTTTTTACCCGCATAGCTAAAAGATTGGCAAGGAAAGCCACCCGTAACAACATCAATCTTTCCTTTAAACTCGGTAAATGATTGCTGTTTAATGTCGCCCTCTATAACATTCCAGTGAGGTCTATTCGTTTTTAATGTTTTACATGCCCAAGCATCAATTTCATTGAGTAATTGGCAGGATAATCCTGCTTTTTCTAGCCCTAGTGCCATTCCACCAGCACCTGCAAATAATTCTATAACGGAATAAGGCTTAATAGCAGGACTATGGATTGCACTACCTTCTTTGATTTCCTGTTTAGGAGTAGTATTTATATACTCTTTTAACAGGTCAGGAGCATATGCCCTATAATTATTAGGCATTCTAGTGGGTGTTAATGTCCCATTTTTATCCCACCGTCTAAGAGTTTGCTTAGAGACTGCTAATAAATCGGCGGTTTCTGCTAAAGAATAATAGTTTTTCAAATTAAAAGGTAGTCAACGTTATACAGGGTTATTTATTTTAAGGGGTTTTAAGGTATGGATCAAGCGAAAAAGAAGGAAATTTTAGAGAGGGCTAAAATTTGGTTTAAGGAAAGTATTGCTGAAAATCATATCAAGAATACTCAAAAGTTAGTAAATGCATCAAAATTTGATATTAATCCATTTTTAGCTGTTTATTTATCTAATTTTTTAACGGGGAATACAGAACCAGAAAGTATTGCTAAGGCTCTGTTATATCCTCGTGTACTAGGCACTTCTATCACAACCTCTTTCGGAACAAATATTCAAAAGTTTACCAATGAAGTTTTATCGTCTTTTGGAAGTACAACATCGGGTATTGATATTGAATTTATTGACCAAATAAGCAAGCATAAAATTTACTGCCAATTGAAATCAGATCCAAATACAATCAATAAAGATGATGTAGAAACCATAGCAGGTCACTTTAAAAAAGTAATAAGCTTAGGACGAACAAATAACTTACGAATTACTCATGCTGATATGGTTGTAGGTATCGTTTATGGTGATACAGTAAGTTTGAATGGGCATTATAAAAGAATCACCAGTGAATATGACTATCCTATATGGATAGGTTAGAAGTTACGCATTGACAGACAATGTTAAACTGTAACCGTTAAAAATACTAAAGCCACTGGAAGGCCAAGCCTTGATAAGAAAAATAACACGACCATCAACTGCCCATTGTACCTTGCCAATGTATATTGGTTTTTTATTAAGTGAACCGAAACAGGCGAGTTGTCGGCGTTTAGGAGAAGTGATGTCTATATCGCACGATAGCGTAAACCGATTTCTGAACCGTGAACTTTATACAGGGCGAGATTTATACGATGAAGCCAGTCCCACCTTGAATTTAAAGGGAGGAACCTTAAGTGTTGACGATAGTGTACTGGATAAACCTTATAGTCAGTATATGGCACTTGTCAGTCATTTTTGGTCAGGAAAACATCACAGAACGGTTAAAGGAATCAACCTTGTCACTTTGTATTACACAGACATTCAAGGAAAACACCAACCTCTTAATTTCCGAGTGGTCGACAAGGCGGAAGGAAAGACAAAAAACGACTATTTTCAAGATATGCTAACCGAAGTATTAGCTTGGGGGCTTGAGCCTGCTTTTGTAACAGGAGATAGCTGGTACAGTTGTGTGAGTAATCTTAAATTGATAAAAAACCATCAGATAGGATTACTCTTTGCACTAGAAAGTAACCGCTTAGTCTCCATTGAAAAAGGTTCGTGGGCTCAAGTTAAGCAATTAGAAATTCCAGAAGATGGCTTGATGGTTTGGCTCAAAAATTTTGGGTATGTAAAATTATTTCGGACGACTTTGAAAGACCAGATTCGCCATTATATAAGCTCACTACCTGATGAAGAAAAAACATCTGCTTTTAATAATAAAGCCTTTATTGAACAACATGATAGGCATTGGCAGATTGAGCAATATCATCGAGCAATAAAGCAGGTGTGTAATATTGAACGGTTCCAGGTTCGTAGTAAAGGAGCGATAAATAATCATATTTTTTCTGCAATTTGTGGATTTGTTCAATTACAAAAATTGAGCTTTGCAGAAGTGATTAATAATTGCTATAGCGTACAGCGGAATTTATTCAAAGATGTCATTGCTTCGTTTATCGGAACATTTATGCCAAATATGAATCATTTAAACCCAGAATTTCAATCTGTCGTCAATGCGTAACTTCTATTCATGTCCTTTGGCAATAGACGTTTCATCCATTCCTATGGTGCTTATATCACTATAATTTTCACCTTTCTTGGCGAGGTCAATATAACTATCCAAAACGCGCCATACCTTATGGTCAGAGACACCTGTTAGCTGACTGACATTATGAACGGGCATCGCCTTGCATAGCTGTATTAATAGAGCTTCAAATAGCAAGGTAAAGCCTGCAACCTTGCCTTCCCAAGGGGTGGGTATTAAACGAACTTTTCCATCATCACGTTTAATCCTAGGCACTCTGGCATGCAAATGACATTCATATTCAAAGAAATTCAAATGCTGCCAGGTTTTTTTAACGGTATCATACGCTGTGTACATTTTTGCGCCATCACCACTCGCACTAGGATCAACAAAAGTACTCCCTGGCTTAAAGTCTATATAGATATCAAGCCGCTTTTTTTCTGCATTAAAATCAATTGATTTAACCAGCCAAGGGGCATTAATGTGAAGGGCTTGTTGAAATAATTCTGACTGCATAAATAATGAATTTAATAGTTTATAGGCTCAGTAGATTATAGTTTACCCACTCATTTTTCAAAAGAGCCTCTATTTTTTATTGTTTTAGAAAATGAAGCACTTTGATAAGCCCCCACTTTAAAACAATTGAGCCTCTTGCAAAACTAAGAAACGTGATTGATATTCTTAGCCAGACACGCTAAAAAAAGAAAAAACTTACTCATAAATGATAAAATAGGAAGCCTAAAAACAATCTAAAAGTATCGATAAATGAGTAAGTTACACGACACATTAGCACAAACATGGCTTAACATTCAAACTTCATTATTTCCATGGCTATCAGAAGAATTAGGCGAGTTAACAGACAAGCAACAAGAATTGGTCACTACACTCGAAATGATACGGATAGAGGAGTTTATTCTTTCCAGTTACGGGTATCCAGGTCGGCCACCTGAAGATCGAGTTGCTATAGCCAGAGCATTCGTTGCAAAAATGGTTTATAACATGCCAACAACCCGTGCTTTACTTGATCGGTTAAAAACAGATATTTCACTCAGACGAATCTGTGGCTGGGAACGTAAAAATGATATCTCAGCAGAATGGACTTTTTCACGCGCTTTTGCTGAGTTTTCTGAATCGCAATTACCTGAACGTGTTCATGAAAGCTTGATCAAAAAACATTATAAAGATGAGATTGTTGGCCATAATTCACGAGACTCCACAGCCATAGGGGCACGTGAAAAACCGCTTAAAAAAGAGAAAGTAACAAAAGAACCTAAAAAACGAGGGCGTCCCAAAAAAGGCGAAATACGCATTAAAGAACCCACGCGGCTTGAAAAGCAAGCGGCAGGCATGGATCTCTCTGATATGCTAGAAGACTTGCCTACCGCCTGTGACGTAGGCACCAAGAAAAATAGCAAAGGCTATAAAACCAGTTGGATAGGTTATAAATTACATATTGATTCAGCCGATGGTGGCATTCCCATTAGCTGTGTATTAACGTCTGCATCGCTACATGATAGCCAAGTTGCCATTCCTTTAGCAAAGATTAGCAGTGACCGAATAACTAATCTCTATGATTTAATGGATTCGGCCTATGACAACCCTCAAACTCACGCGGTTAGCCGAGAGCTTGGGCATATTCCTCTGATTGATAAGCACCCACGAAGAAATAAAGAGTTAAAGGCCGAAAATAAAAGACGACGAATTGCTGGCTATCAAATAGCTGAAAAAACACGGTATAAAGAACGGAGTACAGTTGAAAGAGTGAATGCACGCTTAAAAGATGAGTTTGGTGGGCGTGTTGTTCGCGTTAAGGGGGCTGAAAAAGTAATGTGTCACTTGATGTTTGGTATTTTGGCACTGACCAGCAACCAATTGATGTGTTTCCTTGAGTAAGGTATTACTTGTAGCACTTAAAAAGTAAACTGAATGCATTTTAATGACAACAACAGGATAGTTATATTCTAAATTTAGAAAAAACCTGAAAAACAGGGTTTAATAACTTTTTAAATATAAAAGTGATGGTTTCATTTTTCAAAAAAACGCAAATGAGATTCATTAACAAATACAAACTGGTGAGATTTGAAGTTTTGCAAGAGGCTCAATAAAACTAAAGAATATATAAAGCACTCTTTCAAGCATTGGCATTTGTGCTAATTTCTGATTGAAATCAACTGTTTTTCTAACTTTCTGAAACATAATAATCTGCCCCCTTTACCTTAGATGATCTAATCGCAGATCAAAATCGGCAGCCCAGCCTTCCAACTTATGGAACCGAAGCTTTCCGTCCCTGTCTTACGGCAGGTATAGCCTTACTATTAACAGTTTTTACTCTGTACCTACCTTTATCATGATTAATAATAACCCTCTGGTCAAATATCCCATTCTTCCAAAACTCACATCGTCCCTTGTAGAAATTAACTGAAAAAGACTTGTTACCAGTTACTCAACCTATCTTTTTCATAAAAAGACTTAAAATCACATCAGATAAAGGTGTCAAAATTTAATTATCTTCGCTTGACTAATTTTCTTCTTTGTTAAAAACCAGCCCTGTATCTTATTAAAATGCCTTCCATAACTTTCCCCTATTTTAGGGTTACTAGCCATGATACTGCTCTTATCATTAATAGGATTATCAGGGTCATTAGCCCCTCTTTTATATTCATCAAAAGCACCCAGCATATGTCCAAACTCATGCGCTACAATCTGGCCAGTATCTCGTAGATTCCAGTTAAGTTCATCGCTGTATCCTTTGCC
>JAKIVF010000169.1 GCA_021647145.1 Methylococcaceae bacterium
AACAGGATTAGGTATTGTTTCAAGCATAGGTAACAAGCGGGATGAGGTTGTAGAGTCACTAAAATTAGGTCGTTCAGGTATTGTCCATTCGGATGTATATGAAGAAATGGGCTTTAGAAGTCATGTCCATGCTCCTATAAATATTGATCTGGATGAGTTTATTGATCGAAAAGTAAAGCGGTTTATGGGTGATGGAGCTGCATTCAATTATATTGCAATGCAACAGGCAGTAGATGATTCTGGCTTAACAGAAGATAAGGTATCAAATTTTCGTACTGGTTTAGTCATGGGTTCTGGTGGGCCATCAACTTCAAACTTGGTTCAATCAGCAGATATTTTAAGGTCAAAAGGCGTCAAACGTGTTGGTCCATATATGGTACCTCGTACCATGTCTAGTACCAATACAGCTTGTTTAGCAACGCCTTTTAAGATAAAAGGTGTTAATTATTCAATCAGCTCTGCTTGTGCAACTAGTGCACATTGCATTGGCCATGCAATGGAGTTGATACAGCTAGGAAAACAAGATGTTGTTTTTGCCGGTGGTGGAGAAGAGGTCCATTGGTCTATGTCAGTTATGTTTGATGCAATGGGTGCTTTGTCCTCAAAATATAATGATAATCCTGAAACTGCTTCAAGACCTTACGATGAAACACGAGATGGATTTGTGATTGCTGGTGGAGGAGGTGTTTTAGTTATGGAAGAACTGGAACATGCAAAAGCCCGTGGTGCAAAAATTTACGCTGAATTAGTGGGCTACGGAGCTACCTCAGATGGCTATGATATGGTTCAACCCTCAGGGGAAGGAGCAGTTCGTTGTATGCAGCAAGCAATGGCAACAGTTAAAAATAGCAAAATAGATTACATAAATGCTCATGGTACCAGTACACCCGTAGGTGATACTCGTGAGCTAGAGGCATTACGAACAGTCTTTGGGGATAATAGTGTTCCTACCGTTAGTTCAACAAAATCACTCACAGGTCATGCGCTAGGTGCGGCAGGGGTTAATGAGTCCATTTATTCATTATTGATGATGGAAGAAAATTTCTTGAGTGAATCTGCAAATATCAAACAATTAGATCCTGGCGCCAAAGGCATCCCTATTGTAAGAGAGCGACAAGATAACGTGACCTTGAATACTATTATGTCAAATAGTTTTGGTTTTGGTGGGACAAACGCAACACTTATTTTTCAGCGATTTAACAATTAAATCCCTTCTTTTTATTTTCCTTGCTTTCTATGGGATTAATCTGATTTTTAGTTTTATCCCGTTTTAATAAAAAAGGAAAACCAGCTTTTCCGATTATGTCGCATCCTGAAAGAAAATCAAGAATTCAATTTAACAAATTGCATAAACGCCTAAGAAGGAACGTAGGTCAAGCAATAGCCGATTATAAAATGATTGAACACGGTGACAAAGTCATGGTGTGTTTATCAGGCGGTAAGGATTCTTTTGTTATGCTTGATATACTGTTAAATTTACAGAAAACAGCGCCGGTTATTTTTGAAATTATTGCTGTTAATCTAGATCAGAAACAACCTGGTTTCCCCGAACATATTTTGCCAGAATATTTAACATCTATTGGTGTACCTTTTCATATCATTGAACATGATACTTATAGTATTGTTAAACGAGTAATCCCTGAAGGTAAAACAACCTGTAGTTTGTGTTCTCGGTTACGCAGAGGAACGTTATATGGTTTTGCAAAAGAACATAAAATAACAAAAATTGCGTTAGGGCATCATCGTGATGATATTTTAGAAACATATTTTCTGAATATGTTTTTTGCTGGTAAATTAAAGGCTATGCCACCTAAACTACTAAGTGATGACAAACAAAATATTGTGATTAGACCACTGGCTTATTGTAAGGAAAAAGATATTACTCGATACGCTACATTCAAGCAGTTTCCAATCATTCCATGTAACCTGTGTGGTTCACAAGAAAATTTACAACGTCAAGAAATGAAAAAAATGTTAAAAGGGTGGGATAAGCAATTTCCTGGCCGGTTAGAAACAATTTTTTCTAGCCTAAAAAACATTTCACCTTCACAAATGGCTGATACAGATTTATTTGATTTTGTTAGCTTAGAACGAAAGCAGTCTAATGAGTTGCATATACCTTCAGAAGATGCAGGGCTTGAAGTTTTAGAAAGATAAACAGTAGCATAAAGTTCTCTATAACAATAACAATAACAATAACAATAACAATGACTATTACTACAACTATAATTTCAAAAAGAGGCATTAATTTTGGCTAAAGAGCAATTGTTTAATGCTGAATTATTATTGAAGATCATTAACTCATTACCTTCTCCCATTTTTGTTAAGAACACAAAACATCAACTTATATTTATTAACGATGCTTTTTGCAAATTTATGGGTCGTGGATACAAAGACTTGATTGGAAAATCAGATTATGATTTGTCCCTAAAAGAAGAAGCAGATGTTTTTTTGGAGATGGATGATAGAGTATTTAAATCAAGACAAGCTAATATCAATGAAGAAAATCATACTGATTTTTTTGGCAATACTCGGATTATTCAGACTAAAAAAATGATTCTGGAAGGGTGTGAACTAGGAGATTTTCTTTGTGGTGTTATTACAGATATTACCGAATTAAAACACTTAAACAAAAAGCTTCGTAAGCAAGCATACAGAGATTGTATTACTGGATTAATGAATCGTGTGGCCTTTGATGAGGCAGCTACAAAATATCTTAATAACTTCCATACCAGAGATCAAAAATTTGCTTTGCTGTACCTTGATATGGATGGGCTTAAATTTGTAAATGATAGCTATGGGCATGCTGCAGGAGATAAACTAATTCAAGAAACGGGAAAAATAATTTCTACAGTGTTGGAGCAGAAGGGAGAGGTTGCACGTATTGGTGGGGATGAATTTATGCTGTTAATGCCTTACAGGGAAAAGAATGATGTTGTAACTATTGTTGAAAAAGTGCTAGCTGCTCTAAAAAAACCAACAGAATTAGATAAAAGAAAGATTATTTTTTCCGCAAGTATTGGTATAGCATGTTGCCCGGATGATAGTACAAACATTAATGCATTGGTTCAGTATGCTGATAGTTCAATGTATGAGACAAAAAGACATAGAAAGGGAAGTTATACTTTTTATAAGAAAGAATATACATCTTACCAAAAACAATTTTTCCTATCGGCGAAGCGTAAACTGGAATTAGAAAATGAGTTGCGTAAAGCAATGAAAAATAAACAACTTACAGTTCACTTCCAACCTATTTTTAAAAACGACCAGATTGTTGGTTATGAAAGTCTTTCCAGATGGGTCAGTCCTGAATTTGGTACAATTTCACCGGCAGAGTTTATACCTATTGCAGAAGAGTCTGATTTGATTTTAATGCTTGGTGTGCAGACTTTGCAGGCTGCTGTTGAATTTATTAATAAAAAATGTGTGAACGGTGAATATGTTTCCGTTAATGTATCGCCCATACAACTTAAACATCATGCTTTTAAGTCTAGTCTTGAATCTATTGTTAAGCAATCAAACATTCAATCGCCTAAGCAATTAGTGATAGAAGTAACAGAAAGGTTAATGATGGATATGAATGAACACCTTGAGAGTATAGTGAATTCTCCGTGTTTGAAAGATATTAAATATTTTATTGATGATTTTGGTACAGGCTATTCTAATTTAGCGCAATTAAAAAAATTAAATTTTGATACCTTGAAAATTGACCGAGAGTATATTAAAGATTTACCTTCCTCTTCTTCAGATATCTCTTTAATAAAAACAATGATTTTTATGGCAAATGAATTTGATATGAAGGTCATTGCTGAAGGGATTGAAACCGAAGAACAAAAACAATGTTTGGCTGAGCTTGGGTGTGATTATTTTCAAGGCAATCTTTTAGGTAAACCTGCAAGCCACGAGTACTGGGGTTAAAAAATTATATCAGCCGTTTTTTTTATTCCTTCGTAAGTTTCTAGCTTTGTGTTTTAGCCAAATAGCACAGCCACTCAAGGAGAGTATAATTAGAAATATACCGCTAAGGTCAACAATAAACACTCCAAATGAGCCAAAAAAACGGCCACTATGAAGATCAAGAATAACCCTTTCCAGGGGTAATATTGACGAGCGAGAAAGAGTTTTTAATTTTTCTGCTAAAGTATTAGGTGGTGTGCTAGTTTTAGACCAGATAATTGTCTGATTGTTTTTATCATCGTATGGTTGCCAGGAAAGTAGACCATCATCACTAAAAACAATACCATTACGAGTTTTTATAATAATATTTTTCTGAGTATCCAAGCCAATTTTTTCTATCGTTTTAATGACACTTGCTTCGATTAGTTCACCTTCTAAAGAAAGTAGTAAAATTGAATTATTAAATCCCGTGACAATAAATTCCTCTGTTTCAATAGCACCTAGCAAGCCCTGTTTACTTGTGTTTAAGGTACTGTGATCAAAGTATATTTTCTGGTTAAGCTCTGTTAACCAATGGTTTTGAGTTGCAAAAGCGTTTAAAGTCTCAGAAAGTTCAATTCCATACCAGTCTAATATGACTTCTGAAGCTACCATTTGACTATCTAACTTTAAATCTTCTGTATGGTTTAGAGCAATACCTGTTACGGATAGCATTAGTAAAACAATAGCGGAAGATAATCCAAGATAGCGATGGAGCTTATATAACAAACGCCAAATTTGATTTTTATTTTCCATTACTCAATTTGGCTATCGAAAAATAAGGCAAGTTGGGCTGTTTTTGTTAATGCACGGACTGATAAAGTCGCACCAGAAATGCCGTCAATAGGTTTTGAAAGTGATAAATTAAGGTTGAGAGAGTTTTGTTTAAACTGGTCAGTAAAAAAAGTATGTTTAACTTCCCAGCCACGGCTTTCTCTAAAGGCTAGCACTTTTAGTCGTGTGATTTTTTTGTTTTTAATGATAATTGCAACAGTTATTGGTTTAGTTTTACCTATTTCGTTGATTATCCAAACAGATTGCTTTGAGTTTTTCCAATAACGTATACGTAAAAAACCAGGCTTGTGTTTCAGAATTTTAGTAGCTGCTTTCTTTAAGTCTTTTTTTAGCCATAAAATTTGTGGTTTGGGCGGTGTTCCTGAAAAGGCCTCAAGTAAAAACTGTTCTTTGCTTTGATACTCCGTTGCAAAAGTTGAGGAACAAAAAGATAGCAGGAATATTAATAGTAGTTTAAGCATATTATAAAATGCAAAAGGGTGCAAAAAAAGCACCCTTTATATTAGACCATTAGACCAATTACTAATAGTATATCAAACTAGTAATAATGTTACATAGAGAAAGCCTTCTCCAATATGAAATGAGTCTGAAAACGCCCCCGTATTCCAATACAGAATGAGTCTAAGCTGACAAAACCAGCGAATCTGTTCATGATGACGCAATGAAAGCCATTATGAATATTAAAGAA
>JAKIVF010000170.1 GCA_021647145.1 Methylococcaceae bacterium
TTTTTTGAGCATGGCTTGGATTTTTTAAAATGTTATGACGCTTTTGATAAGGATGAAAAGTCAGAACTGGGTAAGCATTGGAGTAAGGCAGAACAGGTGGCTAACTTGGCTTTGTATGGTTTTAATTTGCAGGATAGTTCTATGTTGGAGTTGGAGGTTGTAAAATTGGTTCCAATACTTGATGACTCCCTCATGGTTTGAGGGGCTAGTGCTATAGAATAATAAATAGCTGATGATATTTTCAGCAAAAAATGGTAGATTCACTTAACTAATTTAAAGAATTTTATTCTTTATGGGCTTACAAAAAAAACATACATATATCGATCTTTTTTCAGGTTGTGGCGGTTTGTCTCTGGGCCTTGGTAATGCTGGCTGGGAAGGGGTTTTTGCGGTCGAAAAGGATGAAATGGCGTTTGAAACTTTCAAGCATAATTTGATTGATGGAAACTATGGCCATTTTGATTGGCCTGAATGGCTTCCTCAAAAAGCCACAACCATCGAAGTTCTCTTAAAAGATTATAAAAAAGAGCTTATTGGTCTTAATGGTATGGTAGATCTAATTGCCGGTGGGCCGCCATGTCAGGGTTTCTCTCTAGCAGGGAAAAGAAATCCCAATGATCCAAGAAACAAGCTTTCAAATCAATATATTAAAATGGTTGAGTTAGTTTCTCCTAAATATATAGTGCTAGAAAATGTTCGAGGTTTTAATTCTAAATTTAAAGATGCAAAAGGGCAGAAAGGAAAAATTTCTCAATCTGAAATTGTTAAAGCGAAATTAGAAAAACTTGGATATGAAGTATTCACTGATTATCTTAATAGTCAAAACTTTGGAGTGCCTCAGAAAAGAACACGTTTTATTATGATTGGTATTAGACGTGATGTTCTACAAACAGAAGCTAATCCTTTTGATATTTTAGAAGAAATACGCCCACAGTTTATCAAAGATAAGGGCTTGCCTAATAAACCAGTTACAGTGAAACAAGCGATCAAAGATTTGGAACATACTTCGGCGAATTTGGTTTATCACTCGGGTTCAGAAAAAAGTGGGTTTAAAAAACTCGACTATGCAAAACCTAAGCGTCTAACTAAGTATCAAAAAGTGATGCGCCCAAATTTGAATGGTGATAAGCCCAACGGTTTAAGAATTCCAAGACATAAAGAAACAACAATTACCAAATTCAAACTTATTCAGGAAATTTGTACCCCAGGTGTCTCTTTAAATGATGAACAAAAAGAAAAAATAGGCACAAAGAAGCAAGTGATCAGTGTATTAGATTCTAATAAACCATCAAGAACCTTAACAACCCTTCCTGATGATATTCTTCATTATTCAGAACCCCGAATTCTAACGGTTAGAGAGAGTGCTCGAATCCAATCATTCCCAGATGATTTTGACTTTAAAGGAAAATACACAACAGGTGGGCAAAGAAGAACGATGGAATGTCCTCGCTATACCCAAGTTGGCAATGCTGTTCCACCGTTACTTGGCGAAGCGCTAGGCAGATTAATTATGGCTTTCAATTAGGAATATATAGGCAGCTAACTCATACCTTCTAATATTGATTGAATATTATTTTCATGGTCGGCAATTGTTTTACAAATATCATCAATGTCACCGCGCTTATATTCTACATTTTTAAACGTTAACATTGATTGCCCAGAAGTCAGGCAGGTTGCCTCTTTTGCATGCGCTGCAGTTGTTCTTAAATCAAGTATTGCCGAGCGATACGAATTCAAAAGATCTAACTGTTGCCTAGATAGCCCAAGGTTACTTTTAATTTCTTCTAAAGTGCCGAATAGTTTTCCACTCATCATGCTCTTATTATTCAATAAGTCTTCAACAGATTGTCTTTTCAGTCTGTCTTTAGAGGATTGAGAGGCTCTTGAGTTTATTAGGTGGACGGCTTTATTCTTAACTTGGTCCATCTGGGTTGTATTGGTTGCGCTATATTTGTAAAGAATCTCTCTGATCATGTGATCCATCTCGCATACCGAGTTAAGAATTAGCCCTCGAAGTGTGCTGATCTTATGGGATCTGTTGATGATATTCTCAATGACTGTATATGTGCCTTCAGCTAAATTTCTACGCCCAACACAATTAACCCCATCTACATTTTCTTTTGCTATTAGTTGCCTTAAATCCTCAGCATCTTGTTTGCCGCTGTAAAAAAGAATGTCTAATGTAGGTAGTTTAGACCTAAATTTATTTGCAATTTTTTCTCCAGTTGCGCTGTTTCCAAGTTCATAATCGATAACAATCAGGTCAAAGCTGTTTGACAAATCAATACTAGCGGCTAAGTTAGATAACAGGCTATTAAAATCCCCCTTCGTAACTTTTGCATAGACATCCTCAGTGACTAATGAAAAGCCATTCTTCCTTTTAAGCTTTCTACTTAGTTGTGATGCAAGATCCATTGTGGGGTCATTAAAGTTATCATCCACCCACGCTATATTAAAACTAGTTTTCATCTTTTATCTCCACTAAAAATTTAGCCTCATTGTTAGAAGTTTTTAATAATTTAACTGATCCATTTAATTGCTTAAGCACAGATTTAATATGGTAAAGACCGATACCAGAACCTTGGGTGCCACTATAGGCAAGATCAAAAATACGTGAGATATCAATTTCAGATCCAAGCCCATCACCATCGTCACTAACGATAATATTGAGAGCACCATCTTTTATGGTTATCTTAAAGTTGATATGAGGTGCTCTGGCTTTTTGAGCATTTGATACAAAATTATCAATTATTATTGATAGTTCTAGCGGTTTGAATGTCCTTGTAAATTCAATTCCTTCATCAGTGTCTAAAGTTACATCAATATTAAAAGCATTGGGGTTAACAGAAACAAGTATGTAGTCTTTTAAGAAGGCAACCATATCCTCTGTTATACCGTCTGATTGATGTCGAAAGTTTGCTCTAGTTGCAAATTGAGAGGCTAGTAATACCTTCTGATTACTGAGGCTTATACTCTGTAGTATTTGTAATGCAACTGACTCATTAAAGTATTCTGAGTCTAGTGTTATTCGCTCTAAAGCATCATTTACAGTATTTTTAATATTTGTAGCATCAAAAATAACTTGGTGACTAAGACCAATTACATCTTCTACATCTACTTCTGTTAAGCTTTTTAGAAATAAGGATCTTTTTATTTCCGTTTCTAGCTTTGCCTCGGCTAATTTTTGTGCCTCTAACGCTTCCTTGGCTTTGGCATATTCTTCGGCAGCAGTTTGTCGTGCCTTTGCAGAGGCTGCGTCAGCTTCTTTTTTTGCTTTTTCAAGTGCTGAATATTTTAATTCTGCTGATCTTATCTGGTTGAGTAAATAGGTGTTTTTAGATGCTGTAGCAATTTGCTTTAAGTTTTTTACCGTACTTGTAAAGTCACTTGATTTTTCATCGATAATATCAACTAGCTCTTTGTGATAGTTAATGATTTCAATCTGGTCATTACGGACTAGTTTGTTAATTATTTCAATAATTCCTATCCGGGCTTTTTCCTTATAAATACCAGAATTATCTTCTTTATCTTTATCTGTTTTATCCTTAAAAGTAATTCCTACTACATATGCTTCAAGCCTAACTAGTGCATTCTTTTTGAAAAGCTGCTCTAAATCTAAATAGGCTGCATTCCTGATTAATCCGCCATCACGGCTACTAGGTTCAATTAAATCAGGGCTATTATCTAATATGTTAATTTGTCCTAGTAGATCACGAGACCCCAAATAACGCATTTGTCCCTGACTTTTTCTGTCATCAAAACCAAGTATATCGTTACCACGAACACCATAAGGCATGACTCTATAGCCATTTTTAAATAAAAATACATGGCCAAAATCTAGTGCGGTTATGCCCATGAAACGAGTAAATCTAGTTTTAGCTGCTCTATTTAAAAAAGAGAGGTCAATGTTGATGGGGATGTCATTAATGTGATCAAGATCAGAGTTCTCTTCAATCTCATAAATTAATTCACCACGATCTATTAGTTTTGTATGGATAGATCCGTTGCGGAGTTTTACTTCTATTTTTGTCGTACTAAGTCCTATGGTTTCGTATATATTATTACTAACCAATCCATTTACTTTGCTAAATTCAGCTTCGGTTTCAGAATCTTGTTTTATATATTCTTTGGCATGAATTTCAATTTGAATATCTTTATTTTCTTCAAAAGGGTTGATCAGTTGTGCGAGTTCTTTTTTTAAGCTTTGAAGTTTTTTGTAATTCCAATCACTTCTGAGGTCTGAAATCTCAAGAATCGTATTCGCAGAATTAAGTAGGGTATCTATGTGGTCAGGTAGAGAATTAACTGTAGTCCGTTTTACGCCAATATTTTCAAATTTTACTAAATCGTTATCTTCAAAATCATTCCAACTTATATCAAGCTTATTGTAAGTTACTTGTAGGGATGTTTTTGTGTAAAGAGTTAGGTCTTTGCCTAGGCGGTCACAGGAAAAACGACCTACTCCTTTATTTCCGCCCAATGCCCGTTTTCGAGTAGCTATTTTTTCTCTGAAGTCATTGTTGAGGTTTTGATCTTCAACGCCTTGCTTCTTGGCAGAATATGCAACTCTCAGCCATTTTGATTTAATCTCATCTACATTATTATCTACAAGCATTCCCTTGCCATTATCAGCGATAATGATCAAATCATTCTCTATAACTAAATCTACCTTTGTTGCATGAGCATCCAATGAATTTTTCACAAGCTCGTAGATTGCAACAAAATCATTAGTGATTAACTCTTGTCCAATGATGTTTTTTAGCCCTGAATCTACTACAAAATGATGAGGTGGGGCTTTTTGTTTGTCACTATCCATAGGTAAATCGTTTCCAATTGTGGTTCTTAGATAATATTGGCATTCTTGTGGCGGATCAAACTGACTAAAATAGTGTAGTCAAAGTAAACTACATGTGAAGTTTGAAAAGGATTCATGCCTAAAAATTGATGCTTTAGACTGCCATTTAGGGCCCTCTTTATTGGAAAATAATTAACTACCCATCTGCATCAACTCAGAAACCTCAAGCGTTCCGCCAATATCCAAAAACGGGCAGGTCTTCGACATTTCTAAAACAGCCTCAAGTGAGTTTGCTTGCACAATAGTGAAGCCTGACATGGCGGTGGAGCTGCCATTGGTCGCACCTTTGTCGCTAACCACGTGGGTATCTTTTAGTGGGTTTAAGGCGCTGACGATGGAGTCACCTAAGGATTTTAGCCACTCGCGATACTTTTCCATGTGTTCTTTTGCTTCTTCTGGGCTAGTTGGCTGTTCGCCACCGAGGTAAATGATTATGTATTTGTTCACGGTTTCTCCAATTCTTGTGGTTACTTTATATTAGCCAATCATAATTAGGATAAGGATAATAAACAACAAATCATAAATAATTATGTTAAAATAGCACT
>JAKIVF010000023.1 GCA_021647145.1 Methylococcaceae bacterium
AACTGTTTCGGGTATGTCTCCTGTTAAACTATCCGGCTTTAAATCTAGCATGAAAACCTTAGCAGAACCGCCAATAAATTTCTGCACCTCACCGCCATCTGCAAAAATAAAACTGTAAACACCGACTAACCATAAAATTGAAACAATACAAGTTATGGCAAAACACTGCATTAGTACTGACAATACGTTTTTACTTCTGACCAACCCAGAATAGAATAAAGACAAGCCAGGTAAAGTCATAAACAAAACCAATGCTGTAGATGTTAATATCCAAGCAGTATTTGCCTGATTTAATTCTTCTGCATAAGCAATGTTAGGCAATAATAACAAGCATAGAATTAATTTATAATTATTATTCATTTTACTATCCCTAAAAATTAAATCGCATCAGGTCCTGTTTCACCCGTTCTAATTCTTATTACCTGCTCCAGATTAGAAACAAATATTTTTCCATCACCAATTTTTCCTGTGTTTGCGGCATTAATTATTGCCTCAACCGCCTTCTCAAGAATCTCTTCAGCCACAGCTATTTCTAATTTGACTTTCGGTAAAAAGTCAACCACATATTCTGCTCCTCGATAAAGCTCTGTATGTCCCTTTTGACGCCCAAAGCCCTTAACCTCTGTCGCTGTCACACCTGCCACACCTATTTCAGACAAGGCATCTCTAACATCATCCATTTTGAACGGTTTGATTATTGCTGTTATTAATTTCATATTATTCTCTGATCCTGTTGATATATAGTTAAGAGTCTGCCGAAGATATTGCACCACTCGCAATCACAAATGCACCAAAATATTATTCATCAGCTTATTTTGGCACTGAATTAGTGCAACACTAATATAACAAATCTTTTTTTTAATGCAAAAAAAAACGGATACAAATATATCCGTTTTTAATTTCCATCTAAATAACCCAGAATCTAATCTAGTCCATCTTTTTATCCTTTACTGCTATCAGTAAATTCAGGGTAGGCTTCCATTCCACATTCAGAAAAATCAACCCCATGATACTCGTCTTCTTCACTAACCCGAACACCTATAACCAACTTAATAATAAACCAGGTGATCAAACTTGCACAAAAAACAAACCCTCCAATAGTCACAATGCCTATCAATTGAGCCTTCAGCGATGCCTCAGGATTTGTAATACAAACAGCCAGCAATCCCCATATTCCAACCACCCCGTGAACTGAAGTAGCGCCCACTGGGTCATCAAGCTTTAACTTATCAATTAAAATAATTGAAAAAACTACGATTAAACCACCAATAGCTCCAATCGCAGTTGCCCATAGAGGTGTCGGTGTTAAAGGCTCAGCCGTAATTGCAACCAAGCCTGCTAAAGCACCATTTAAAGTCATTGATAAATCTGCCTTACCAAACATCATCTGTGCTGTTATTAAAGCGGCTACAACACCCCCTGCTGCTGCTGCATTTGTATTAACAAAGACCATTGCCACAGCATTTGCCTCGCCCACATCAGAGAGCTTCAGTTCCGAACCACCATTAAAACCAAACCAACCTAACCACAATATAAAAGTTCCTAATGTAGCTAAAGGCATATTACATCCAGGAATTGGATGAATCTCTCCATTTTCACCATATTTACCTTTACGTGCGCCCAGCAAGATAACACCTGCTACTGCTGCAGTTGCACCACACAAATGCACTACACCAGACCCTGCAAAATCAAGAAAACCTAACTCTTCCAGAAAACCACCACCCCATTTCCAATAACCCTGTAGAGGATAAATAAAACCAGTCATCACTACTGCAAAGGCTAAAAATGCCCACAATTTCATACGCTCTGCAACCGCGCCAGATACTATAGACATTGCCGTTGCGACAAAAACTACTTGAAAAAAGAAATCGGACAAACTTGAATAGTATGTTTCACCTTTACTAGCCAGAACTTTTTCAACCGTATGATCTTCACCTAATAAAAAACTTATACCCGGCCAAATGCTATTTACAGCTTCAGATGGATACATAATGTTATAACCGCAGAGCATATACATCACGCAAGCAATTGCAAATAAAGCTATATTTTTAGTTAATATTTCTGTTGTATTTTTTGCCCGAACCAAGCCTGCCTCAAGCATGGCAAAACCTGCGGCCATCCACATTACTAATGCTCCACTCATTAAAAAGTAGAACGTATCGAGTGCATAACTCAACTCTGCTATTTTATTTAAAGCTTCCACTTAGCCACCTCTCTCATCATCTGAATTATTATTTATAATGCTTCTTCACCCGTTTCGCCAGTCCTTATACGTACAACCTGCTCTAGATTAGAAACAAAGATTTTTCCATCACCTATTTTCCCAGTATTCGCTGCTTTTGCTATTACTTCTACTGCCTGCTCGACCAACCCATCACCTACAGCAACTTCAATTTTTGCTTTCGGTAGAAAATCGACAACATATTCAGCACCGCGATACAGCTCGGTATGGCCTTTTTGCCGACCAAAACCTTTCACCTCGGTCACTGTAATCCCTGAAACACCAATATCTGTGAGCACTTCTCGCACATCATCTAGTTTGAAGGGCTTAACAATTGCGGTTATTAATTTCATAAACATCCTCTTTGCAATGATAAATTGAACATACCGAATTATTCTTAGCATATAGTATGCCAGTCTTTATTTCCGCTAAAGAACTTCCTTCTTAGCCCGAATAATCAAAATTAAACAGTAAGCTGTCATTTAACTTAATTAAAAATACACATAAAATCTAATTAATTCATCACGATATTCGGTAGAATTCTACTATTCCAGGTTTAGTGAAAAAGCTAATAGAAAAACCCAACAAAACTGTAGCCCTCTATAACCACAGCAAATACTCGCAAACCATTGCAAGTCAAGAACTAAACGTAACCGCCTGATCTCACTAAAAACTCAAAAAGCAGCGATCCAATATTATAAAAAAACCAACTAAATTAATAATTATAATTAAAAGCCAATAAAACAAACCACCAAGAACCAAGTGTGCACCAAAATAAATCAACGCATCTTAATTTTGAGCCACTATGGTGCAACAATGAAATATCATATTGTTTTTATTGGCTTTATAATCTATTATCCCAACCCACCAAAACTATATCCCAATACAACCAAAATAGAAAAATATAGACAAATTTTTATTTTATTATAACTATCAGCAGGTTATGGATAAACAGACCTTCATTGTTGCAAACTAACTACACTTTTGTAAAGGCACCACAATGACGCTTTAAGTTGAACAAAAAACAATATATCTTCTCAATACTTTGTTTTTAAAGTGTTTATTTTTGGCTTAATTTTTGCTTACGAAGCTTGTATCTATACAAAGTGGAGATATTATGAAAAAAACCAACATTTCCGTTGCTGTTGCACTATTAGCAACAAGCTCAATTTCATTTGCAGAAGAAGATCGTTCCTTATGGGGGATCACGCCATCAGCAAGCGTAGCTCTCACAACAGACTATATCTGGCGAGGTGTTTCACAAACAAATAATGACCCAGCTATTCAAGGTTCATTTGATTTATCCCACGACTCAGGTCTTTATTTTGGGGTATGGGGGTCAAATGTCGAATTTGGCGATCAAGATACGAGTATGGAGCTAGACGTTTATGCAGGAATTTCTCGCGAAACTGACTTTGGAGGAAAACTACCCTTCGCAATAGGTTACGACCTTGGTGTATTACATTACGAGTACACAGCTTCGTCAGCTAGCGACTTTACTGAGATATATTTTGGAGGCTCCATCTCTCCTTTTGAAAATTTTAATTTTAGTACTTACTATTATTACGGTTTAAAAATAAACCATAATAGGCCTGGGGAATATACCGATATATCAGCTGACTATACATTTTTCCCTGACTCACCAGGATCTTTTACTATTCTTGCACACGGTGGCTATTATAACCAGAAAGACACCGCAAATTTAGGTGATGATTATTGGGACTGGAAAGTCGGTATAGCAAAAAATATTGCCGGATTTAATTTTGAAGTCGCTTACTCTGACACAGATAACGAAGGCGGCGGAGGCATTTATGGAGGAAGCCAAAGCTTAAATGACGGCAGAGTAGTTGCTACTATATCAAAAACTCTTGGTGACCACGGCCCAGGAATGATATCTGACTCTATTCACGCTAGCGCAAGTGCTGCATTAACAACTGATTATGTTTGGCGTGGTGTGTCGCAAACAAACAATGAGCCTGCTATCCAAGGATCGTTTGATGTTGCACATGATTCTGGTATCTATGTTGGCGCATGGGCATCAAGCTTTGAGTTTGAAAACCATGCTAGCATGGAGTTAGATGTATATGGTGGCTTTTCAAGAGAAACTGACTTCGGTGGAGCTATTCCTTTTGGCTTAACCTATGATTTAGGTGCTCTACGTTATGAGTACACCTCATCCGCCAAATCAAACTTTACTGAAATATATGTTGGCGGATCAATTGCTCCCATTGAAAACCTAAATATTAGCACTTACTATTATTATGGGTTAAAAATTGAACACACTCACCCTGGCGAATATACTGATATGTCTCTAGATTATACTCTCCCTAAATGTATGGGGGCTCTTACAATTCTTGGACATGCTGGGTACTATAACCAAAAGCAGGGATTGGATAACTACTGGGACTGGAAAGCTGGTGTAGCCAGGGATTTTGGTCCACTTAATATAGAAGTAGCTTATACAGACACTGATGACTCAGAAGCAATCAATTCTGATGGCAGACGTCTGGATGAATCTAAAGTGGTTGCAACACTATCAGCCACTTTTTAATCTTAATCACCCTTAGTTAAAATGGACTATAAAAACGGGGCTTAATGCCCCGTTTTTTTGCCCTATCAATAAAAAAAGTGGTAAGGTTACAAAGTTTTTCCAAAAAACAAAAAAATAATAACGAACACAACAGGAGACAAATTAAATGTCAGTAGAAAATGTGCTAAAAATGATTCAAGAAAACGATGTCAAATTTGTTGATTTTCGTTTTTGTGATACTCGCGGCAAAGAACAACACGTTACCTTCCCTGCTCATACAATTGATGAAGATACTTTTGAAGAAGGCAATATGTTTGATGGCTCTTCAGTTGCAGGCTGGAAAGGGATCAATGAATCAGATATGATTCTAATGCCAGACCCTTCAACTGCGGTTTTAGATCCATTTTTTGATGATACCACTTTAATTTTGCGTTGCGATATTATAGAACCAAATAACATGCAAGGTTATGAACGCGACCCACGCTCAATTGCAAAAAGAGCAGAAGCCTATATGCAATCAACAGGCATTGCTGATTCTGCTTTTTTCGGCCCTGAAAATGAATTTTTTATCTTCGATGATGTTCGTTGGAATGCTGACATGGGCAGCTGTGGATACAAAGTTGATTCAGAAGAAGCTGGCTGGAACTCTGAAAAAGCTTATGAAGATGGTAATATTGGCCATCGTCCTGGCGTAAAAGGGGGTTACTTTCCAGTTCCTCCTGTTGATTCTTTGCAGGATATGCGTTCAGCAATGTGCCTAGTCTTAGAAGAAATGGGACAAACAACTGAAGTACACCATCATGAAGTAGCAACAGCTGGGCAGTGTGAAATTGGCTCTAAATTCAACACCTTAATTAAAAAGGCTGATGAAGTTCTAGAACTAAAATATGTTGTAGCAAATATTGCCCATGCATACGGAAAAACGGCAACCTTTATGCCTAAACCGCTTGTGGGCGACAATGGAAACGGAATGCACGTTCACCAATCTCTGTTTAAAGGTGGAGAAAATCTATTCTCCGGCGACTTATATGGAGGCTTATCTGAAACTGCGCTGTTCTACATTGGCGGCATTGTCAAACATGCTAAAGCACTTAATGCCTTTGCTAACGCTTCAACCAATAGTTATAAACGTTTAGTTCCTGGTTTTGAAGCGCCTGTTATGCTCGCTTATTCTGCACGAAATCGCTCTGCTTCAATCCGTATTCCTTTTGTCAACAACCCAAAAGGTCGTCGTATTGAAGTTCGTTTTGGCGATTCTACAGCAAACCCATACCTGTGTTTTGCTGCAATGTTAATGGCTGGCTTAGATGGAATTGAAAATAAAATCCATCCTGGCGATGCAATGGATAAAGATTTATACGATTTACCTCCAGAAGAAGAAAAAGAAATTCCTCAAGTCGCCGTCTCTTTTGATGAAGCATTAAAAGCATTAGACGAAGATCGTGAATTTTTAACTCGAGGCGGTGTATTTACCGACGATTCTATTGATGGTTATATCGACTTAAAAATGGAAGAAGTTACTCGTTTGCGGATGAGTACTCACCCTGTTGAGTTTGATATGTACTACAGCTTATAAAAAGATTATATTACTAAATCACAACAAAATACTTTAAATAAACGCTCCGATATGGGGCGTTTTTCATTAACCAAGAAAGACCATTTTTACCATAGCTTCCAGGGTTGAGCCTCTCCACACCCCAAAATAGATATATAACCCCCCTCTCATATCAATTCCGATGCTATAACACAACTGGCATACAAACTGCTGATACAATAATAACCCGACTTAACCCGAAAAATAATAATGCATAAAAAGATACTCGCTCATTTAAATGAAGCTGTCTTATTATTTAACCGTGAATTAATACTGACTTATATAAACGCAGCAGGTGAGATTTTACTGGCTGACAGTGAAAAACATCTATTGGGCTTAAGAGCCTGCGCTTTATTTAAGCGATCAGACCCCGCATTACTGATAGACTTACAACAATGTTTAACTACATCTGAATCTCTAATCGACCGAGAGTTGAATTTAACTCACCATGAACAAGCAACTACTGTTAATTTTAGTGCTATTCCAATTTCTGAACACGGTGAACTCACTGAAATTCTAGTCGAGTTACAACAAGTCGATCGACAACTTCGCATAAGTAAAGAAGAACAACTTCTTACTCAGCAAAATACCAATAAAATGCTAGTTAAAGGACTGGCACATGAAATAAAAAATCCATTAGGTGGTATCAGAGGCGCAGCTCAATTATTAGATTATGAATTAGTAGACATTGAACTAAAAGAGTATACACAAATCATAATTCAAGAATCTGACCGGTTAACGTTGTTGATGGACAAAATGCTTGGTTCAAATAAGCCATTAATAAAAAACAATCTAAATATTCATGAAGTTTTAGAGCGCGTTAAACAATTAACGATTGTAGAAAAAGCAAACAATATACAGTTTATTACTGACTATGACCCTAGCATCCCTAACCTAATAGCAGATAAAAATCAGTTAATACAGGCCTTTTTAAATATTATTCAAAATGCAGTTCAAGCAATGCAACAGGAGGGAAAAATAACACTTAAAACACGTATCCGACGACACATGACAATAGGACGAAAAATCAATAAATTAGCTGTAAAAATTGACATTATCGACAATGGCCCAGGTATCAAAAAGGAATTGATGGAACAAATTTTTTATCCTATGATCACGGGTCGAGCAGAAGGCACTGGTCTTGGCTTATCTATCGCACAATCTCTTATAAATCAACACGGTGGAATTATTGAATGTCAAAGCAAACCCGGAAAGACTACTTTTTCAATCTACCTAGCCGTGGAGACAGATCATGTCAAACCCTAATGTAGTCTGGGTTGTTGACGATGATAATTCAATTCGATGGGTCATTGAAAAAGCCCTAGAAAAAGCATTAATTACGACGCAAAGCTTTACTAATGCTCAAGACTTACTCGAAGCATTAAAAAATGATTTACCTGATGTACTCATTACCGATATTAGAATGCCCGGCATGAGTGGTTTTGACCTACTAGACAGAGTAAAGCTCCACTACCCAGATTTACCTGTTATCGTTATGACTGCTCATTCAGACTTGGATAGTGCAGTCTCTGCATTTCATGGTGGAGCTTTTGAATATTTACCTAAGCCATTCGATATTAATGAAGTTGTTGATGTTGTTCAAAGAGCAAGCTTACAAAGTAAACAAAAAAATCATGCAGATAACTTTGAAAAAGAACTTGTTAACGGCACTCCTGAAATAATTGGTGAAGCCCCTGCTATGCAAGAAGTTTTTCGTGCTATTGGCCGATTGGCTCGTTCACATATTACTGTCTTAATCAATGGGGAGTCAGGCACGGGAAAAGAATTGGTAGCTAAAGCCTTACACCGCCACAGCCCACGAAGCAAAAAACCGTTTATAGCTTTAAACATGGCAGCCATCCCAAAAGAATTAATGGAATCAGAGCTCTTTGGTCATGAAAAAGGTTCTTTTACCGGCGCTCACATTCGACGGGCAGGCCGGTTTGAACAAGCTAATAATGGCACTTTATTTCTAGATGAAATCGGTGATATGCCTGCTGAATTACAAACAAGATTATTACGTGTTCTTTCTGATAATGAGTTTTACCCTATCGGCTCTCATAGCTCATTAAAAGTTGATGTTCGCATTATTGCAGCAACCCATCAAAACTTAGAGGCATTGGTTGAAAAAGGTTTGTTTAGAGAAGATTTATTTCATCGCCTTAATGTTATTCGCATTCATATCCCTCCTCTTCGTGACCGCCAACAAGATATCCCTGTTTTAATGCGTCACTTCCTTAATGTTGCAGCTACTGAATTAGATTCAGAAATTAAAACCTTAATGCCTAAAACAGAATTATATTTGAGTGCTTTACATTGGCCAGGCAATGTACGACAACTAGAAAATATTTGCAGATGGTTAACTGTAATGGCCTCTGGAAGAGAAATCCACCAAGAAGACCTCCCTCCTGAGTTAAGTAACCAAAAAAATGAAACAACTGATGAGTCAGTAGAAAATTGGAAAATATTACTGGAAAATTCAATAAAACAACGCCTTCAGCAAGGAAGTCCGGAGATTGCAAAATCAATCATACCTGAAGTTGAAAGCATTCTGATTAAATCAGCATTACAACACACATCAGGTAAAAGAAACGAAGCTGCTATATTATTAGGTTATGGAAGAAATACCTTAACTCGAAAAGTAAAGGAGCTAAATATAGAATAGCTATTTATGTACATTAGTTAAAAACTTCTCCTGTGAATCTATTCAATATCGTTACGAGCTACAGTCAATAAGGAGGAGGAGTCACGGTATTTATCTCTAGAAAACTAAAAAAAGAAAAGGGATTTTCTAGCTGTTAAGTGAATACTTTGGGTATAATAGCTATTCCTGTAAAATAAATACTCTATAAATCTTTGATTCTACAACAATTGAGATTTATTTTTATGGGAAATTCAAGAAATAATGCTGTATTATTAAGTAACAATTAATAGCTTTACTTTAAAATTAATTGTTAAAACAGTTTGTATATTTTTATTTATTTATTTATTACGGGGAATTTTATGTTAAAAAAAATCACTTTTGCTGTTGTAGTTACAGGATTATTAGCAGGTTGTGCTCAAGGTTTATCACCTGTTGGTGTCGGTCTGATTACTGATGTCAAAGGCCCCATTACTGCGACTGGATCAACTGGCAGTAAAACAGGGACGGCTTGTGCAAATACAATCCTTGGTTTGATTAATGATGGTGATGCATCAATCGAAGCAGCAAAAGCAGCGGGCGGTATTAGCGTTGTTGCTTCAGCAGATTACCATACACAAGGTTTTTATCCATTTGTTGGTGAAACTTGTGTAATCGTTACTGGACAGTAAATTGGTAGCAAGAGTGCCTTCTACTTCTTAGAAGTTGCTCTATTTAAAAACAGGTCAAGTCTTGCATACATCTATGATATGCAAAGCTTGGCCATTTTTATATTGTCGCTTCCTCATCAAAGCTGATGATTTTATTCATCAAGTCGAAATGCTTCACCATAAGTCGTATCAACATCAAAATCATCCCAAATATAAACTGGTTGTGCAATTGGTTTTGTTGGAATTGGGAAGGTAATCAAATCAGCCACACCTGAAAACAACCTGCCAGCAGTATTAAGCGTCCCTTTTGCCAAACCTCCGACCGCACCATAGGCAACATTACTGTCATTCGTGGTATTAATAATATTTTTAGGAATTTCTAACACGGCTGTAAAAATATTGCTTAAACCATTAAGTGCCTTATTCCCAATTTTTGAACCGTAACTTTGCTCTTCTTCAGCAAAAATACTGGATGAGCTGAAGATTAAAAAGCTTGTAAATATAATTGAAAAAGTACTTTTTGTCATAACATGTCCTGTAATGTGTTTCGAAGAATTAGTTAAACAAAAGTATAGCAGAGCTTTTTTAATTTACTTTTTCAAAACTTTTGCAAAAGCATTAGCCATAATTCCTTGAGACTCTACTTGTTGATTTGAATGTACTTTTTTAGGCCGACTAGCTACCTGTTTTTTTAACTTAGACTTAACAACGGATGATTCATCTACATTTTTTTTCATTGACAAAGCAATACGCTTACGGGAGATATCAACTTCCAGCACTTTTACCTTAACCATTTCACCAGTCTTTACTACATCCCGAGGATCTTTAACAAAAACATCCGCTAAATGGGATATATGCACTAAACCATCTTGATGCACACCTATATCCACAAATGCTCCAAAATTTGCAACATTAGTCACCACACCTTCAAGCATCATACCTTCTTTCAGATCAGCCATTGTTTCTACACCCTCTTTGAATTGGACACTTTTAAATTCAGGGCGAGGATCTCGACCTGGTTTTTCCAACTCTTGAAGAATATCGGTTACAGTGGGTAAACCGAATGATTCAGTTGTATAGTTTGCTGCTTTCAGACTGCGTAAAAATTGACTTTGCCCAATGATTTTATCAATAGACTTTCCAGTATCTTTAATAATAGCATTGACCACTGGGTATGCCTCTGGATGAACAGACGATGCATCTAAAAGATTATCTCCTGACATAATACGAAGAAAGCCAGCCGCCTGTTCATAAGCTTTATCGCCTAGCCTTGGTACTTTTTTAAACTGTTTTCGATTATTAAACCGTCCATTTTCATTCCTGAAAGCGACGATGTTTTCACTAATACTCGCAGACAAACCAGAAACTTGTTTAAGTAATGATGCAGACGCAGTATTAACGTCAACACCCACTGCATTTACACAGTCTTCGATAACAGCATCCAGGCTTTTCCCCAATTGCACTTGATTAACATCATGTTGATATTGGCCAACACCTATAGATTTCGGCTCGATTTTAACCAGCTCAGCTAGTGGGTCTTGCAGACGTCTCGCAATAGAAACAGCACCTCGAATAGTGACATCTAAATCTGGAAATTCTTTTGCAGCCAATTCAGAAGCTGAATAAACCGATGCCCCTGCTTCAGATACAATAATTTTGCTAAATTTTAAATCCTTATGTTGCTTCATTAAATCAGTAATTAACTGATCAGTTTCTCTGGAGCCAGTGCCATTCCCAATGCTAATTAAATCAACATGATGCTTTTGAATCAGTTTTGCCAAACTATTAATCGACTCATTCCATTGTTTTTTTGGTTGATGAGGATAAATTGTATCGTAACCTAACACCTTTCCTGTCGGATCTACTACTGCAACCTTCACCCCAGTGCGAATACCAGGATCAAGTCCCATAGTCGCCTTTGGTCCTGCCGGTGCAGCAAGTAATAAATCTTTTAAATTGCTCGCAAACACTTTAATCGCTTCAAGTTCTGCTGATTCACGCAATCTTAAGTTTAAATCCAGACTTATGCGAGTGAATAACTTGACTTTCCATGCCATCCTAGCTGTTTCAGCGAGCCAGGCATCAGCTGGTTTTGTTGTATCAACCACATTAATATGTCTAGCGACTAATTGAGCACATAACTGGTGCTCTTCTTTATAATCAATACCAGGTTTCAATGAGAGCGATAAAAAATCTTCATTTCTCCCTCTAAATAAAGCAAGTGCACGATGTGATGGAATTTTTTTGATTGCTTCTTGATAGTCAAAATAGTCTTTAAACTTTTCGGCTTCTAAGACTTTATCTTTAACCACAGAAGAATGCATAATGCCTTTATTCCAAATACGTTCACGCAGATCAGATAATAAAGTAGCATCTTCAGAAATACGCTCCATAATAATTTGTTTCGCTCCCTCCAATGCAGAAGTAACATCATTAATTCCTTTGTCTGCATTAAAATAATCTATGGCAATCTCTTCAGGAACTACCTTTCGATCAATAAAAATCTTGTCTGCCAATGGCTCCAGCCCTGCCTCCCTAGCAGATTGGGCTTTAGTTCTACGTCTGGGTTTATAAGGTAAATACAAATCTTCAAGTAAAGTTTTAGTTTCAGCCAGATTAATCGACGCTTCTAGCTCCGCGGTTAATTTCCCTTGAGAAGAAATACTCTCAAGAATGGTTACTCTCCGACAATTTAATTCCCTAAGATAAATAAGACGTTCTTCAAGCACCCTCAATTGCTGGTCATCCAAACCTCCAGTAATTTCTTTTCTATAACGAGAAATAAAAGGAACGGTTGCTCCCTCATCCAGCAATTCAACAGCCGCAGTGACTTGTTTTATATTGACAACTAATTCTTCTGCTATTTTCTGGATAACGTCCATTCTATGATTTCTTAGGCTAAATTATAAAAAAACGCATTGTACCAGTAATACTAAATAATCATATGCGCTGGATGTTATTTTATAAGTCCTTGCTGTAGAATAAATTTTTATTTTAATAATATTGTGGCAAATGAAAGAAAGAGATCGTCGGCAAGGGATAGTTCTGGTTCATACTGGAGAAGGAAAAGGAAAATCATCAAGCGCCTTAGGCATGGTCTTTCGAGCAGCTGGATGGGGAATGAATGTATGTGTTATTCAATATATAAAAGGCCAATGGAAAACCGGCGAACAAAAGGCGGCTGAACGCTTTGATAATATTGAATGGCATTCATTAGGCGATGGATTTACTTGGGATACAAAAAATCCAGAGCAAGATATAAAAACAAGCCGAGAAATATGGGAGTTTAGTCAACAGAAAATTTTATCTCAAGATTTTGATTTTGTTTTATTGGATGAAATTAATTATTGCTGCGGATACAACTGGATATCCGGTGAAGAAATAGCTAATTTTATTTCTAACAAAAAGCCACCGTGGATGCATTTGGTATTAACCGGACGAAATGCTGCCTCAGAAGTCGTTGATGTAGCAAATACAGTAACAGAAATGCGAAAGCTAAAACATGCCTATTCCCAAGGCATAAAAGCTGAGCAAGGTGTTGAGTTTTAATTGATGAAGAGCTAGTTTAAGAGTACAATTAAAAGGTATGTTAGTTTTTTATAATGTTATTATAAAAGTAGAAATAAGAATGAATTTAATTAACAGGAGAGAAAAATGAGTAATGCCCAAAAAATGATGATTGCAGTAGCTTGTGTTTTTGGCATCGGATTCCTTATGGTTGGTTCTAATAAAGAAACAAGTAATGAGGATAAAAAATCTGCGGCTATGGTCAGAGACGTAGCCAATATGCAACGTATAGCCCATAAAAAATGTCCGGAATTAATCAAGGAACATACAGGAACTCAAATTGTTTCATTAGTTTCAAGAACAGATTCTGACAAAGCAACCTATTTGACTTTAGAATGGCTAGGTGAAAAAGGTGATAACTTTAAAAAAGCGACTTGTACTTTATCGGTTATTAAAGGCGGTATCTCAAAATTAGTGATTGATGATAAAGTAATAATAGACAAAGATTCTTAAATAATTATCTAAGCTAAAAGGTAGGCATAGCCTTTATAGTTATTCTTTTATGCTAGGCCACATGGATGCGGCCAATCTATAAAAATGTAGAGAATAACATTTAAATTTTTAAAGGGTTAACTTAGCACTTGCTTTCAGATTATATAAATTTCGCTCATTCTCTATTTTTCTTCACCTACTTACAGTGTGTTTCTTTAATTTCATTCATTACACCCCCCTATCAAACTATTTATTTTTTTGGAATAAAGCCTCAATACAATAATCCTGCCCTTTTTACCTAACCCTAAAATTATCTACAATAATTTAAATACAATTTGTTTCGGATGTTATAGAATTCACATTCCAAAAATGGTTCGCACCATGACAAATACAACAATAAAAGAAATATTTACAAGAGGATAGAAAGGTATGGCAAAGACAGAAAACAAAGGTATTTTGAAAACCTGGAAAGATGATCGAGGTTTTGGATTTATAAAACCAGAGGATGGAAGTGATGATCTTTTTATTCACATCTCTGCATTACATGAAACGTCAAGACGCCCTTACCGAGGAGACATCATTTATTATCAAGTTGAACATGGTAGTGATGGAAAATCAAAAGCAATTAATGCGAGTATTGAAGGAGTAGAAATACATTCTAAACAAAAAGTAAATAGTAAAAAGTGGCTTTGGATTACTGCCATCATTTTGGGTTTATTAGGTATTGCAGCAATAGCTTATTATAATATGAAATAAATTCGTCACTTTTTAATTATGGAGCGAAGATATTTTTGAATACTCGCTCCTTAGTATAATTTAATAAATATAATCGTAAAGTTACATCCACACAATTTAAGATTAACAAACAGAATAAAATAAGTTCGACCTATACTCAAAAATAGAAAAACACACAAAAAGGCTTTCTATAAATGTCAGATGCACAAAAATGGCTAGTTCTTGCTTTTATATTATTCATAGGTTGGTTGACCTATCTATTAGCACCTATCTTAATGCCTTTTGCTTTTGCCGCTATCCTTGCTTATCTAGGTGACCCTTTCGCAGACAGACTAGAAGTTATTAAAATTAAACAGTTTCAATTAGGTCGAACAGGAGCCGTGATAGTCGTTTTTACTCTAATGCTTCTTATTCTTTCAGTAGTATTAACTATTGTTATCCCTAAAATTGAACTTCAAATCAGTCAATTTTTATCTCAGCTTCCTTCTTATACAAAATGGTTAAACAAAACGGTTATTCCATGGATAGAGCTACAATCAGGCTTAGAAATCAGCCATATTGAAGGAAATAAAATAACAGCATTAATAAAAGGTCACTGGCAAAAAGCAGGACAAAGCGCAATGACATTAATGGGGTCTGTCTCACGTTCAGGTATGGTAGTTGCTGAAGTGATAATGAATCTAATTCTTATTCCAGTCATTACATTTTATTTATTACGTGACTGGGATATTCTAGTAGAAAAGGTGCATAACTTATTACCTAGAAGAGCCGCTCCAACAGCAGGTAAATTAGCTGCTGAAACAAATATTGTTTTAGGTGCATTTATGCGCGGACAGTTTTATGTCATGTTAGCACTAGGAATAATTTATAGTGTCGGTCTATGGTTGGTTGACCTGAACCTTGCCTTATTGATTGGTATGCTAGCTGGTTTGGTTAGTTTTGTACCCTATTTAGGCTCTATTGTTGGAATAACAATTGCCTGTATCGCAGCATTATTACAATTTCAAGATCCTGTTTTTTTGATTCCTGTTTCCATTGTGTTTATTGTTGGTCAATCCATCGAAGGAATGGTTTTAACACCGTGGCTAGTTGGGGATAAAATTGGACTTCACCCAGTTGCTGTTATGTTTTCTGTTTTAGCTGGTGGTCAGTTATTTGGTTTTTTAGGCATCCTATTGGCACTTCCTGTTGCTTCCGTCATTATGGTTCTATTAAGACATATTCATGAGATATATAGAGATAGTGATTTTTATTGTGTAGAAAACGATTAAATGTTTAGAGTATTTTTAATTCTTATTCTCTTTGAATGTAATACCCATTGCTGGGCTTCAGATGAGTTACGGGAACTGGAATATGCCGAAAAAATAGAAGCTTCTTTTTCTACATCTTCGATAGGAAAGATAGTTCGGCTACAGACAGAAAAGAAAAATTTTTTAGCCTTATATACCGAAACCGAAAAAAAAGAAAATTCTGGAACAGCAATTATTCTACATTCAATGGGGAAACACCCAGATCATGCCAATTTAATTAAGCCATTAAGAACATATTTACCGCAACATCATTGGGCCACACTGTCCTTACAGATGCCTGTTTTAAGTGTTGGTGATAAACAAAAAGACTATTATTCTTTATTTGATGCTGCAAATTCCCGTATTCAAGCAGGGATAGATTTTTTAGTCTCTGCTGAGGCAAAAAATATTGTTTTAATTGGGGATGGTCTAGGTGGAATGATGGCAGCCTATTATCTAAAAAACAATATTGAGAATACTAAAGTACAGGCAATCGTAGCCGTTAGTTTAAGTGTGCCTGACAGCGAACAAGATCAAGCCCAGACACTTGATTTTATTCGTAAGATAGACCTACCTTTTTTAGATATTTTTGCTGAATATGATTTAGTAAAGGTTACTTCTACTGCTAGAAAAAGAAGAATCTCAGGGAAAAACAACTCTGGCTACAGACAGTTTAAAATAAAAGGTGAAGGCCATAAAAAACAGCATGATGAAGAGCTAATAGTTAAACGAATCTATAGCTGGATAAACTGGACATTTAAAAAAATTTGAAAAATAAATTACATTCTCGACATTATCAAGTTAAGTATACGAACTCTGGTCTCCAAAATACTTCTGAATGATTGTTTACTGCTGTTTTGAATAAACTAAGTTTTCAAAAGGGACTGTATTTAACCTTAGCCTTTCCAGAATCAGTGATTATTTCACCGATAGAAAATACTTTTTCCCCTTGCTTAGTTAAAAAATCTATTGTTTCAACTTCATCTGTAGCATCAACACAAACAACCATTCCAATTCCACAATTAAAAGTTGTAAGCATATCCTCTTGAGTTATATTCCCTTGTTTTTGTAACCATTGAAAAATTTCAGGAAACTCCCAAGCCTTCAAGTCAATTGAAGCACTCAGTCCATCTGGTAAAACTCTAGGAATATTTTCTGTTAAGCCGCCCCCAGTAATATGTGCTAAAGCATGTACATGTACAGATTTTAATAGTTCCAGCAATGATTTAACATAAATTTTTGTTGGTTCTAACAAAGCTTTTCCTAATGGTTTCCCATTTAATGAATCATCTAGTGAAATTTTTCTTGTTTCAATAATTTTTCTAATCAGCGAATAACCATTGGAATGAGGACCAGAAGAAGCCATCCCAATTAATTTATCGCCTGCTTTAACTTGCTTTCCATCCAAAACTTTATTTTTTTCGACTATACCAACACAAAATCCAGCTAAGTCATAGTCTCCGTCGGAATACATACCTGGCATTTCAGCAGTTTCTCCACCAACGAGAGCAGCTCCAGCCAACTCACACCCTTCCCCTATACCTTTAATAACGGATGTAGCCGTCTCTACCTCAAGTTCACCTGTAGCGTAATAATCAAGAAAAAAAAGAGGCTCAGCTCCCAATACAACAATATCGTTAACACACATAGCAACAAGGTCAATACCTACAGAGTCATGAATACCAAGTTCTAGTGCTAATTTTAATTTCGTGCCAACACCATCAGTCCCAGAAACAAGAATAGGGTTTTTATATCGATCTAAAGGTAGTTCAAACAGTGAACCAAAGCCCCCAAGTCCAGACATCACACCGAGTCTATGTGTTTTGGCAGCAATAGGTTTAATCCGCTCTACAAGGTTAATTCCAGCCTCAATATCAACACCGGCACTCTTGTAGTTTAGACTTTCTTGATTTTTATCGCTCAAGGCTATTTCTCTTAATTAAAGTTAATGGTAAACCTACCGATATTGTACAAGACATCTTGTAATTTGTGTGAAGGATATAAACGTGCTGAGTAGATTTTTTTTAATTTCATTTATTATTATGGTTAGCAAACTTTCTTACGCCATAGAAGTTGATAATTTGTACGAAACAGAAGTTCATCTTGAAAGTGAATCGAAACAAGATAGAGAGATAGCAACCCAACAGGCTCTCAAAATAATATTAACCCGTATTTTAGCTGGCGAAAATATACTTAATGATAATATTGTAAAAACTATTTTAGCAAACTCAACATACTTTGTTCGTGAGTTTCAGTATTCTCTTGGTGAACCTACTCCCAACTCTAGTCGATTGATGAGAGTTTTATTTGATGAAAAACTGTTAATTGACACGCTACGCTTAAGTAATACCGGACTATGGAATGAAATAAGGCCAACAACATTAGTTTGGCTAGTTGTAGATGAACAAAATAAACAGCGTTTTTTTGATCCTTACTGGATGCCTGAAGTTGACCGAGCCTTAACTAAAGCCACTAAAGCAAAAAAATTGCCTGTTTTGTATCCAATACAAGATCTAGATGAAAAACAAAAGATCTCTATTAGCGATATATTAAGCGCATACTCTGACCATCTATTGAAAGTCTCTACTCGATACGATGTTGTTTCTACATTAGCAGGAAAAATGATCGATAAAGGCACTTGTTGGAAAGCAGAGTGGACACATTATTTTGATGGAAAAATTACCCAATGGAGCAGCCCTTGTGGATTAATCAATAAAATTGCGTCTAATGGATTCCAAGGAGTTTATGATAACCTGTCAAGGTATTATGCTGTGACACCGCCAAGTAAAAAAGTCGATTCTGTTTTATTAAAGGTAGGTAATATCAAAACCAACTTAGATAGAGAAAAAGTGACTAATTATTTTGAGACCTTACCTATGGTTAAAACAGTCACCAGGGTAGGTGAAGAGCTAGGATATGATGTTTATAGGCTTTTTTATCAGGGAAAAAGGTCTGCTTTAAATAAAAATCTTGCTAAAGACCATTTACTGAATTTAGAAGAGCATTCAAAATTGAATGCAAAAGAAGTGAAATACAAATTAATCTCTGGTTAATGTTCTTCTAGGGCTATAAAACCTATTTTCTATTTATTATTTTGGTTAATAAATAACGACAGTCTCTTAAAGATTTCCATCTCAAATCAATAACAAGCCTCAAGGTTTAGAAATTTTATTTACCTATAAAAGGATAATAACTGGCTTAGTCTCTTTAAAAATACAACTGTACGTAAGTTATCTGTTCAAGGTAAATTTATAGTTAATCATCCTCAAACTAATAGCCCCACCCTTAAGACAAAAAATGACAAGAAAACTAAAATTAGTCCAGAGTTTAAAAACACACAGAAAGTCAGAAAAAAATTTTTTTTACCTAGAATTTTTTTTTAAAGGTGAATTACGTCACATAATTAATACACAGGTCTCTTTATTGATTACTCTTGTAGTACGTAATTCTTATAAGGATGCATAAAAAACTCACAAATACCTCGTATGTCATTGATTAATCACATATTAAACATAATTGTATTTTTTTTATACAATCTAATAAAGAACTAATAAACATAGGCTTTAAGCATCGATTTCTACCTTTAATCCACAGAGTTATCCACAGTTAATGTGAACAACTCCTCATTACGGTAACAAAGATTTTTTGAATTTCTAAAAAGTGGATGTATTTCTATTAACTTTACAAAAACAACAATTACCTCAAACTTTTTTTATGTTAAAAAACTATATTGAGTTGATGTAAAAAGAAAGAAAAAAGGAGTTATTCATTTTAAACTGCCCCCATGGGTGTACACAGAACCAGTTTTTTCTCTATGTTAGGACTTTGTATAACACTTTTATTTTTGGCGTCCCGAGAGGGAGTCGAACCCCCGGCCTGCCCCTTAGGAGGGGGCCGCTCTATCCAGCTGAGCTATCGGGACATAGAGTCGCGTATTTTAGCACAGGGTTATTGTTTAATCACTTTGATAACAACCTACTATAATCCTAAAAAAACCGGTTAACCGCTAACCTTTTACATAAAGTGTTGAATAATATGAGCAACTATTTGTACTACTACCCTTCCATTCGGTGAAGAAGAATTGCTCCATGGTTTTTTTAAGAAATCTAGGAAAAAACCCCCTCAAGATCAGTCTTGATAAGGGCTACGACCATTGTATTCGAGTTATTATTGGTACTAAAGCATAAGAATAGCTAAAGCTTTTCGCCCAGATTTTCCACAAATTTAATGTTCAACTGATTTTTCTAGGATAATGCGAAAGGAATTGGATTGAGTCGAGCAGAGAAGAAAACTTGAATTTTAATTTCTTGAGTTTAAAAAAACTGAATAGAATTACACTGAAATTAAAGAATTAGATAACCGTTCACTTTTGGCAGAACCATCTGGCCCATAAGTTGTAGCAGTATGTTGAGATTTTCCTTTTAAAATCTGTAAAGACCTGTGGGTATGTTGCGCTAAAATATTTATACTTGCCCCATTTTTTTCATTTAGCAAACTACATTGCTTAGTGATAGAAATGATCTTTTTCCACAAATCATTAGAATCAAGAGTAATTAATGCTGCAGATTCAGCTTTTTTAAAATATTCAGAAACTCCATCTGCGGTCATTTGTAATTTTTCAGTCGATAAAACTTGAGATAGTTGTTTAGAAAACTGATCCAATTGAGAGACAATCTCTCTTTTATTAGCGGCTAATTTAGAAATTGTATTTGCATCTGGAAGACTTTTTAAGTTCTCAGCCTCTTTAGTTAATATATCTAATAACTCTATACTTAAACTAAAACCATTTTTCAATAACTTCTCAACAATAGGAAATGTTTTGTTAATCATAACTTCAATTTACTAAATTTTATTTTATTCTATTTCCATTTGAATCATTTTGTCAGCAATTCTATTTGCATCAACTTGATAAACACCCTCATCTAATGATTTTTTTATTTCATCAATACGATCTTGATTGATCATTGATGATGAACCTGATGATTCAGAAATTTGTTTAGCAGCTACCGTTATATCAACATTATCAGTTGATTTTAAAGGCGATTGAGGACTTGAGTTCTCAACTTTATTGCTTAGTGTTGTTTTAGAAGGTAGAGCAATATTGTTTGCTTTTCCTAATGATTGAATAGTCATAATAACTCTCTTTTTATTTATCTATAACCTTTAGCGGCTATGATTTTAAAAACTTTAGTAAATATTTTGTTAAATTTAGAAAATAACAACAACTTGCCCTTGCTTTTCAACTATTGCTTGAACAACCTGTTGCGACTTTATATTTTTTACGCTAATTTTTTGTCCTTTAATCCCATCCGTTACAGCAATACCACCCATACTAATATTTAAATTTTGGCTTTTTAAACTAATTATTACGTTATCCCCTCTTTTAACTAACTTAGGTTCCTTAAAATGTATTTTATTAAGTACAGTGTCAAAATTTAAATTTCGAGTAGCTTGTTTACCAATAATCTCTAAAGGATCAACTATAAACCCAGGACGAAGAATAGAAACATCTCTTTTTTCCACCTTAAACATACCCTTACTAAAAGTATTCCCTCGTCGAATAGATTGAGATAACACAAGAATATTTTTATATAAATTTATACTGACTGAAATATATACTGTCCACTTTTTTTTAGTATTACATTTAACTCCTACAGAGTTTCTTCCAGATTTTAAAGTTTTGTTTCGAACAAAAACTTCTAGTGGTTTATTACATAAGAATAGTTTTAAACGATTATCAAATTGCCCTATTGTTAATTTATAATCAGAGCCTTTAGGAAGTGATGCTGAAATATGTGAACTAATAGCCTTATTTATTGATTCAACAGATTGTTCCTGTAATGCATAAGCTTGGTTTATATTGATAAGTAATATCAGAAAGATCAAAAGTATTTTTAATTTCATAAAGAATATGTGTCAATTATATGTCTCACATAATAGCAAGCATAATTCACGCCAAACTTTAGATTTAAAAACATTAGACTTAAGCTCTAATCATGACGAAACTTTATTCTAAAGTTTTTTTTTCAAAAGCCGATATACTGTAAGTATTGTACATAATTAACTTGTGTCAAGCTAAAACCTAAGGTCACTGAAAATAAGTAACCCTTTAATTTTACGAACATTTTTTATTTGTATTCGATCTTCTAGCATAGACTGCATAGCAAGCTAGCAACCGAAACAACAAGATCGAAAACGTGCAGTAAGTAAGGTGAGGGGACTATTTACTTCCAGTTGCCTAACACCAAGACTTTAGTTTTGTTAATCTGATAATTTTGTACATAATCCTAATAATATTTTTTTCCAAAGGGGCTTGTATGGCTGGTATTTTAGATGGTGTTGACAAAAGAACTCAATTAGCAGGGCATAACCGTTTTGAACTTTTGTTATTTAAATTGATAGGTCATCAAAAGTTTGGAATTAATGTTTTTAAAGTTCAAGAGGTTATTCAATGTCCCAAATTAACCCAGATTCCTAAAGCACACAATGTAATTTGTGGTGTTGCACATCTGCGAGGAAAAACTATTCCTGTTATTGATCTTGCAATGTCAATTGGAATGCAACCCTTATCAAGAGATCCAAATCGTTATGTCATTGTTACAGAATATAATCGAAATATTCAGGGTTTTTTAGTCGGGTCGGTTGAAAGAATTATCAATATTGGTTGGGATCAAGTTAAGGCACCACCCAGTGGGGCAGGAGCAGAAAGCTACTTAACTGCTGTTACAGAAATAGATAAAGAGTTGATAGAAGTTATTGATGTAGAAAAAGTTATGAAAGAAGTAATAGGAGGACAAGATTGTGCTTCTGATGAAGCAATTGATAATGAAGCACTAGGACAAGACGACCACATTTTAGTTGTTGATGATTCTAGTGTAGCTAGAAACCAGGTTAAAAGAGTTTGTACACAAATTGGAGTTAATTGTACAACTTTAAAGGATGGCCAAGAGGCTTGGGAGCTATTATCTCAATTAACAAATGAAGGTGTTAATATTGCAGAACATTTTTCAATGATCATCTCTGATGTAGAAATGCCTAGAATGGATGGATATACATTAGCAACAAAAATAAAATCTAACCCTGAAATGAAAAATGTTTATCTAATTCTTCATACATCATTAAGTGGTGTATTTAATACATCTATGGTAGAAAAAGTGGGTGCTAATAAATTTTTAGCAAAATTTGAACCCGATCTCTTGGTCAAAACAATTCAAGAACACTTGAAAAGCATTCATAATGAAACGAACTAAATTTATGAGACTGTAGATAATTCTGTGTAACTGCCCTTTTAAATATATTCCATCAACCGGTCGTCAAACTCGATCATAAATCTATTTAAGGCCGTTTTCCAGTCCCTAATGGGCATTGTCCATTTTTTTGATGCCTGTTGTATCGCTAAATAAATAACCTTTTTAGCGGCGTTATCTGTTGGAAATAATTTACGTTTTTTAATTACTTTTCTAATCACACTATTTAAAGATTCAATCGCATTCGTTGTATAAATAGCTTTACGAATATCCTTTGGATAATTAAAAATAGCATTCAGGAGAAATAAGGCCGGGTGAGACATCAGCCCCGTAGAGTTCTTTAAAAGTATCAACAATATCGCGAGTGGATAGACCTTTTGCATATAAATAATGGATTTTTTCGTCCATTGAGGTAATGCGTGTTTGATGCTTTTTGACTAACTGAGGTTCAAATTCACCAAGACGATCACGCAGGACATCAACCTCAAACTGACCTTCTTCTAATCTCAAGGTCTTGCTGGAAAAGCCATTTCGACTGTTCTCTGTTTCTGAACCTTCATGTTTGTTGTACCCTAAGTGTTCATCAAGCTCAACATTTAAAGCGGCTTCAACCGTCACTTTAGCCAGCATTTGAGTAAAATTACCGAGATCTTTTTCTGCTTTTTGCCGCTTCGTGGGCAAATGCTTCAAGTTCTTTTTTATTCATAACTGCTTATCCTTTCATATTAGAGATTAATAATAAGCAGTTACACAAAATAATTTACATTCTCATTGTTTTCGCACTCAGAATCCTCTTTCATCGATATGTTATTGCATTGAGAGCTCATCAATAGTTATTTTTATCGTCTAGCATGAATTTGTCATAAAATTCTTCTCATAAGAAAGGAAGGTGCGTAAAACCCCCATCCATTATCAATATATTTATCTACATATTATAATTCTTTATCCAGTGGTTAAAGTCATCTACATTCATTGCTTTGGAATATAGAAACCCCTGAACGTAGTCAACACCGAATTCTTTTAGAATATCCTTAATAGCTTCAGTTTCAACACCTTCAGCAATCAATTCAAAACCCAGTGCTTTAGCCAAATGACAAGTATGTTCGACTATCATCTTATCTTTAGGTGAATTTACCATTGGCATAACAAATTGTTGATCTAATTTGATAGCAGATACATTTAATTGACTTATGTAAGTCAATGTACAATGCCCAGTACCAAAGTCATCAATATGTGTTTTAATCCCTATTCTATTTAGTTGATCAATCGTTTCACTAACAGCTTGGATATTTGAAAATGCAGCAGTTTCAGTAAGCTCGAAACAAATATTATTTGCTTTATCTAACAAGGCATTATTTTTTTTTAGCGTCTCAACCCAGGTATCTTTTTGAAAATTTTTCGCAGACATGTTGATCGAAATGTTCAAGTGAATATCCTGCTTTTCCCAAGCATCCAAATCATTAGTCACCTGCTTTATTGACCATTCAGACAATTGGTAAATAAAGCTCGTATCTTCAATTAACGGAATAAATTCATCTGGACTGATTCTGCCCAAAGTTTTATGGTCCCATCGAATTAGCGCTTCAGCACCAGCCACTTTATTATTTTTCAGATTTATTTTTGGCTGGTATTGAATAGAAAAGTTTCCTTCTTTAAATGAACCTGGAAAATCATGAATTATGCTTAAGCGGCGTTTAATATTATTTTCGCCCTCCTCCGAATACAGGGTAGAGCTAGCAAAGTTTTTCCTTGGGCTTCCCATTCCTGCAATAGCCATTCGGATAAGCCCTCCCGGCTGAACATCCATATTATCTGAATAAGCCAGACCAATTTTAGAAACATTGATGATTGGCGTGCTTTCAAGATCAATAACTTTAGATAAAGCAACCTCCATTCTATCGGCCAAGATAAACGACTGATCCCGAGAAAGCCCTCCTACAATACATAAAAAACGATCCACTCCTAATGAAAACATATAACTGTTATTATTAGGCAGAATTTTTTCGATAATTAACCGCTCAGCTTGCAACAGCGTAAAAATTTTATGTTCGCCTAATACAACAAGTAGTTCAGATATTCGTGTACTACCAAATAGTTCAATGGAATAAGCTGAAATAGAATGTTCTTTTATATAAGCTAAATCATTAATAACACTTACTGCCACCGATGCCATTGGCAGCAGGTTCATAGGGTCGACTAAATCTCTTGATAATCTCAAATCAAAATGGCTAGCTGCCATATCAGCCATGCCTTCCAAAAATATTTGGTCGTTTTTTGAAAAGTCATAGTAAGGTTCAGGAAAAATAAAGCAAACGGTGCCTATACAAATTCCAGAAGAAAGAATAATAGGAGCCCCCGCATAAAAGCGAGCGTAAGGAGCGTTACAAACAACTGGACATTGTAAAAATCGATCATCTTGCAATGCGTCAGGCACAACTAACACACCATGTTTTGTAATCGCTACAGAGCAAAATGTATTGGCCCTGTCTACTTCTACTGCTTTTGTACCGTATGCTGATTTAAAAAACAGTCGGTCTTTATCAACTAAAGAAACAAGAGCAACAGGTGCATCAAACTTCAAGGAGACTAGACGAGTAATTTTATCATAATAAGGTTCCGGGGCCGTATCTAGAACATTAAGTGCTGAAAGAGCATGAAGTCTATTAGATTCTTTTAAAAGATCGACAATATTATATTCACTGTCAGACACAAGGAACAACCTTTAAAACGTGGTTATTCAATAAACCCATTATAGCTAGGGAAAGTTTGGTTTTAATTGCCATTCATATTTCATTTAATAATAGACTTAACATTTTTTATTACAATCATTAGAACATAAAGGCCTAACTCTTAGCACCATAATTCGTTCCAAGTGTGCCTAGGAAAGCTTACTTTTCACTCCATCGTCAATCACTTTATTCTATAATTTTACCACGTTATACCTGATTTATAAATTAAAAGGACAGCTCAGATAACCTATTAAAATATTTTACGACAAAGGAGTTAATATGTCCCAAGGCTATCACACGAATGCAAAAACAAATATGCATTCGAGAGAAATTATACAGTAATCCAGTTCATAAATAGTGAGCTATCAGAAAAGCTTTGAAATTGATGAAAAAACAGTCTCCAAATGGAAAAACAGAAGCTTCTTAACAGATAAAAGTTCGCGTACACATACTATTTAACATACTGTTTTAACGCTCTTTAACCCAAGACACCTCTCGGCATTTTTCAAGCTCGTTATCGCGCATATAGTTGTAAAGTTATGCCGCCTCTTTTTTATCTTTTCAGCTTTTTTATTATCTGGGTTTAAATGCATTTCTTTAGTCTCATCCCAGTTTCTTATTTCACCGCTCCAGCGACTAAGGTTGTTTATTTTAGCTTGAAAAACACGCTGGTATTGATGGATTAATTACAGCCTTATAAAATGCTGGCTTAATTTGTATTTCTCATGGCGAAAAAACTGAATTAGCTACCGCATCATTTGATTGTGAGAGACAATCCGTTGAAGATATTTATAGCGAACTAAAACAACAAAAAATTATTTTTTAATATATTTAAGATCGGTTGGGCTGTCGCTTTTTGGCAGCCCAACCAACATGATTTAACTTTAATCTTGTTCAGGCATATCTTGAACAATCACAACATAAGGTTCACCTAATGAAAACTCATGCTGGGGCTGTTGAAAGTAAACTACTTTTCCATAAGTTTCATTAATAGCAGGCAATATTTCAGCTGCTTCATCCGCATTCAAGTCTGGAAAGGTTGCATGTGCTCTTGGCACTTCTTCTTTATGATAATGCCAGTATTTTTTTTCTTCTTTTGGTAGCTTATTAAACTGTGCAGTCGTTATAATATATTCAAAACCAATAGGTTTATCCTGATCTTTCATTCCAGAATGGAACATTAAGCAAAGGAAGGTTGAGTCAGCATAAGCTTTGCAGTGATGGTGGACAATTGTTTGTAGTTTAGGGTCATTTACATCCTTTGAATCAGGAACAAGATGTCTGATAGCCTGAATATGTAAGTCATTAAAGCCTAAATGATTTGGGTATTCTTTTTGGCGCGGATTAAAGACTTTATTATATTGTCTTGGTGCATTGACTGAGGCTGTTTTTTTTTCAGCTTCAGCATTTGCAGAGCCAAACATTAAAGGTAAAGCAATACTTGCAATTAATATCTTAAGTTTCATTTTATTCTCCTCTTCTAATAAATATGGATATTTTTTTTATAAGTTTTTTTAAAAAACAAGGGAGAAGATAGTATTAAGAACTTTCCCGATATCCAGTCATCTAATTTCACAAAAGAGATAGTCTACCTTAGGAAAAGTATTTTTTATTGCAGAAATTAGTTTATAATTTATAAACTATAAGTTTAGCTGAGCTTAATAATTGAATGGTTTGTATTGATAGGAAAGTAAAGGTTTATAGAGATTTTTTAAAAAACAAATCTACATCCTATTTTTTAATTAAAATTTTTTGAACCATATGGAGATAATCATTCAAGGAGAGGTTATTGATCATGCGGATTTTCCGTTTTAGGGTAAAAATCTCAAAATTTTTTACAATTGCAAGCCTTTTTTATTTAATTTCTATGTTTTTAAGCTCTACTTTTTTGTAGCTGTCAACCTATTTTACAATACTAAGAAAACCTTCTTAGTATACTTCAGAGAGCTATTATTCAGGGTGTTTCCTTGTGATCTTATGTTTTAAAGAGAATACTCACGATCTTTTTTAATACTTTCATTTAAATTGGCATATATGTCACATATAGACTTATTTTCCTGAAAAAAACAATTGATCCATGGTCCTAGTGCAAATTAATTGGTAATTTATTATTTATGCATCATATGTTGATCGTGATTTCCTGTTGCATGTCGAGCGTGATCACTAAGTTGCGCATCAAACCATTGATGAATTGCACTAATTAATGTTTGATTTTTTGTTGAATAAGTAATCTCTGCACCATTAGTTAATTCACGATATTGAATATCAATTAAACCTGGTTCTGCGTTTTTTAATTCGTTTAACCCAGGCATATTTTTACCATGGACTTTGGTAGGCCCGGTAAAATCACCTTTTTTGAATTTAGTAGCAATCTCTTTCAGGTGATCACGAATTAATGTAATTTGGTTCGTATCCGAAGGAAGTTTTGATATGACTTGCTGTACTCCACCCTTCTCAGTTTTGGAAAAAACATGTAAGGTTTGGTTTAAGTCAAAAGGCATAACATGTTTACCAATACGCTCAACTTCATCAAGCCTGTCGCTAGTTGCCTTTTCAACAGCTACAACGGGTATAGCATTAGTGGCGGTTAGAAAACTAAATAGTAAAAGGTATAATAATTTCATTTTTTTCCTGTTTGTTATAAAACTTATCGTACACTGTAACCACGTCCTTCCAAACAAGCTCTCATTGCTCGTTGGTAATCTTCTCTTCTCTGATTTAGACTGCTGACTGAAATGTTTTCTGCTGGAAATGTTGGGTCATAATCTGTCTGGCTAACGCTCCAGCGATGACAACCATAACGATCATCAGCTTGCTGTCTCTCATTTTGACCATTTTTAGGGTAAATGAATAATTCTTCGGCCATCAAAGGAGGTTCTTCCTCCTCAACAAGATTTCTTGGCGGTTTAGTAACTACATAACCATTCCGGTTAGCCTCCCAAGTATAGTAAACATCATTCGCATAATAATAAGGGATATTACCAAACCAAAGAGTGGTATAAAAGGAAGGTAAATTAGGTACAACTATACCAATTGGTGGAACAACCACAGTAAAACGAGGACCTGAGGGACGATACCATATGCCTCGATGAAAAAAATAATCATGATTCCGATAACGGATGGGAGGCCTTCTAAAAGGTAATCGTTTCGTCATATACCCTCTACGTGGATACTGCCGATTATGATGATAGCGAGTATCGAATCTAAAATGTTTTTGGTTTGGTTTGGAACGCCAATATTTTTGATTTGGTTTGGAACTTCGGTGTCGTAAGTCTCCACCTGAACGCCCAAATATTCGCTCACCGCGATCAGCGTAAACAGATGTCGTAAACACAATCAATAATAGAGCCAAACTGGTTACTAGCTTTGTTTTCATTTTATTATCCTAATTCATCAGGAAGGTTGTATTTTTATTTGAGTTGCAATAACCTACAACTCCTTGTGTCATTTGCATCCTAAATTCATTGAACACTATAGCCTCGCCCTTCCAAACAAGCTGACATTGCTCGACGATAATTACGTGATTGCATTTCTAGGCGTGCATAGCGATTTGCATCATTTTTATCATATTGGCGTTGTATTCGAGTGGCTCGGTCGTGCCGGGCAATATCAGTTGCCGCCCCTACCAACGCTCCCGCAATGGCACCAAATACCAGGCCTTCAGCACTTCGTCTTGGATGAACACTGGCTGAGCCAATAACTGCTCCAGTCGCTGCACCAACAATTGCTCCAGTACCAGGCCGCGGTGAAGCTTTTACCTCAAAACGCTGATGAGGTGCCAATTGCGCTTGATTAGGATCAAAACCTGATTTTTTTACTGCCCATCGATAACATTCATAGCGGTCTCTTTGCTGAAGTGACTTGCTTTGTCCTTTTTCAGGATAAAAATATATTTCCGTTGAAGGTAAAGGACGGGAAGGCTTTGAACTCGGATTTACTGTATATGTAGAGGGAGAACACCCTATAAGAAGACTGACAAGTATGCTAATAAAGCATAAGCGTAATGAATTATTTAGTTTATGATTTAAATAAAACATAGGAGTTCTCTCATTTTTATTCTGTTACCTTAGAATGGGTTTGGTAAGCTATTTTAACTATCAATTTCTCACACGGGTTCGATTAAAAGTAAAGTATTTCTCTTTTTTCTTTAAGAAGCAACTCACCAACTCTATCGTTAACCTAGCATTTTTATCATACCTTTTTTGTTGGGTTGACAAAGAGACAGCAGCCCAACATACAAATATCTACGTTTACTTCAATTTGTAATCACAACATTCACTACATCACCTGAAATAGGTTTTATTATAATATATTTCATAGAATCGCAGATGCGAATTTCTTTTGAACTCTTTTTACCAAAAAAACAGCATTACTGAAACAAGGTTATTTAATTAAATAATCTCGCATCATACCTAAATCCTCATGCTCAAGATTGTGGCAGTGATACATAAATATACCTTTAAAATCATTAAAAGGTTTTAGAAAAGTAACTTTTTCACCTGACATAACGAGACTGGTATCATGCCAGCCATTATCAACTAACCCTTTTGAGACTGAAGCATAAGCATCTTCAGAACCAGAACTAATCTCTCGTTTTATAATTTGAAACTGCTCACCATGTAAATGCATAGGATGCGGCATAGCCATCATCATTCCCATGCCGCTACCTCTACCATTATTATCAAATTCCATTAGTTGTAAGCTATTAACAGGAATTACTTCATCAGGTCTAATATCATTCATTTTATAGGACCGACCATTCAATAATGCAGACATATGTCCCATTGATAAGGCAATTGTCCTAGGATTGGTAGAATTAGCGGCATCTTTTGCTTTAAGAGGTTTTATTGATGTTAAACGAGAAGGCAAGGAATCATTACTTTTAGCTTTTTTAACAACTTTTACTTTTAATACAGGGTAATCTCCACCTGCTGGCAATGAACTTCCAGACATCCTTCCCATGCCCATACCTCCTCGTCCTCCCATCATTCCGCCGCCCATACCTCCTCGTCCTCCCATCATGCCTCCATGCATAGAAGCACCTTTAAATGGGATACTTCGCATAGTTAGTTCGGTACCTATAGCTTTATCACTAAAATCTACCCATAATTCGCGCCTTTGTGCAGGTGCCAACATAACATACGGTATTGTTTCTGGACTTTCTAACAAACCGCCATCAGTTCCAATAACAGTAACTGGAGACCCGTCATCCCAAGCCAGTTTATAGATTCTTGAATTAGAGCCATTTAATAATCGTAAGCGATATGATCTATTTTCAACAGGTAACACAAAATCAGGTTGACCATTAATCATTATTTGATCACCCAAAAACCCCTGCATCCGTTGCATCATATTATTGCTATACTTAAGCTGATTATTAGAGTCAAAACTACGGTCTTGAATAACTAATGGTAAATCATATTGATCTTTAGGTAAGTTTATAGCTTGCTCTTCTTTATCACTCACGATAAAAAATCCCGCCATACCAGAATAAACCTGTTTGGCAGTCACGCCATGCGCATGAGAATGATACCAATAAGTCCCTGCTCTATTGAGAATTTCAAATTCATAAATGTAGGTTTCGCCATGATTAATCGCATACATTGGATTACCATCCATCTCTGAAGGAACATGGAGTCCATGCCAATGAAGAATAGATTCGGCAGGAAGGTTATTTTTTAAATAAATTCTGACTTTTTGCCCTTTTTGAAGATGTAGAGTAGGAGCAAGGTACGTTCCTGTTAAATTATTTACAATAGATGGAGACCCTTTCAATACTTTACCCTGTACTTTCCAGATTCGAGTTTTAGAGCCTTTAAATATTTGAACCTTCGTAACATCCATGCTGAGTTCTATTTCAACATCAGCTTGAAAGTTAGCTGAAGCCTTATTAATCGCTCCAGAATTTGCGGCACGAAGAAATGAAGGATAACTGACTGCTACCGCTGCAGTAATACCAGTAGTTTTCAAAAAATTTCGGCGTTGATTGTTTATTTTGTTATTCATTACTCAGCCCCTAAACATTAGGTTATTATTGTATAAGAGTTTAATAATATTCTTTAGTTCAATAGATTGCAATCTATTTTATACTTCGAGTTGTTAGGCATAAGGGATCTACACTTCTTATAATAATTGAGAGCAAGGTTCTGAAACAACTTGTTTGAAAAGAAAAAGACATATGCTTCCGCCAAACAAGAACACAACTTACTATACTATTAAAAAAATAGGTGCATAAAAATAAATGAACAAACTAAAAAACCACACCTGAATTTACTTTCTTGATGTAAAAATAACAATTAATAGCGGAATTAAATCCGTTACTAACCGCACTAGAACTTAATAAAATGGAAACCGATAAATAGTATCTGCGGGAACACTAAACATGTATCACTCCACAGCTAACAGCTTTGACTATCAAATCGGCAAGATTATCAGCTTCCATTTTCTCCATAACGCGAGCTCTATGCACTTCTATAGTTCGATTACTAATACCCAAAGTACGAGCAGCTTCTTTGTTGGAATAACTTTCAGCGATTAACTTCATTACTTCTTTTTCACGGGTTGACAGTTGTGAATATAAGACCATTACTTCATGATTAATACACTGTTTTTCCCAGTTTAACTGAGCCTGATTTAACGTTTCATTGATTCGTTCCAACAATAACTTAGCATCGAGGGGTTTTTCTAAAAAATCTATTGCACCATTTCGAAATGCTTTTGATGAAATAGGAATGTTTCCGTGACCACTTATAAAAATTATTGGAATAATGATGTTTCTTTTTTTTAGTTCTTCCTGAAGATCAAGGCCATTCATAGTAGGCATAAGAAAATCCAGAACCAAACATCCCAGTTGTTTAGATTCATAATTATCTAGAAATGCCTGGGCTGAATCAAAACATTTGACTGAAAGGCCCGTTGACTGAATCATTATAGAAAGTGAATCTCTTACTGCAAAATCATCATCAACCAAATAGACAGTTTTTCCCTGATGCTTAGTTATCAACTTCTTCACCAATAGGTAAAATAAAATAAAAGGTGGTGCCAAACCCTTTTTTGCTATTAAAGCGCAATATTCCACCATGTGCTTCTACAATTGATCGACTAATAGAGAGACCCATTCCCATCCCTGTCTTTTTTGATGTATAAAAGGGAATAAAGATATTAGCTTGTTCAGCTTCGTCTAGTCCTGGTCCAAAATCTTTAATTCGTACCTCAATGTTATGATCATGGGTAAGGTAGGTTTGAATTTCTAATAGTCTCTGCTTATGATTTGGTATTTGATGCAAGACATCAAAAGCATTTTTAATTAGATTTAATAGAACTTGTTCAATTTGTACTGCATCAATAAATAAATTGGGAAGATTTGATGCAAGTTTGTATTTAATAATAATGTCTGCTTGTTTGCTATCAAATTTGCATAAATCCACTGCGTCAGTGATTAACGTATTGATATCGGTCTCTGATTTTTTTGTATTTTTTGAGCTCACCAAATTTCGCAACTGATGGATTATCTGACCAGCACGTATTGACTGTTTTTTAATTTTTTGCAGGATTTCTGTCAAAATACTTAAGTCACAGGTCTTATTATTAACTAAATCTAAACAAGTCTGAGTATAAGCTCCAATTGCTGTAAGTGGCTGGTTGACTTCATGAGCAATGCCAGAAGCTACTTCTCCCATCAAACCCAATCGGGTTACATGCGCTAATTCTGCAAGATGTTCTTTATCTTTAATTTCTTTTTGTTTGCGTTCACTAATATCACGCAAAATACCAGTAAAATATTGTTGTCGATTAATTTCAAATTCTGCTATTGATAAATCAAGAGGCAGTAAAGAGCCGTTTTTGCATTGCCCCTCAATTTCTCTTACTTTACCAATAATATGAGAGATATTTGTTTCTAGATATTTCTTAATATAGTAATCATGCTGTTTTTTGTGAAGTGAGGGTACCAGGATACTAATATTGGCACCAATCAATTCTTGTTGTTGATAACCAAATAGAGTGGTCATTGCTTTATTGGTAGAGATAATGGTTCCCCACTGATTAATTGTGACAATCCCTTCAATGGTGGCATTAAAAATAGAATCCAATACGGCATTTTTATTGGCTAATTCTTGCTTTATGTTAACCAGTTCTGTGTTTCTTTGTTTTAATTGCCAATGATTTTTCTTTAAGCACGCAATATGGCTCATGATTCTTGACTTCAATTGCTTATTTAACAAATTGATGCTTTGGTCAACTTGTTGATGTTTATTAATTATCTCTATTAAAACATCAAAACTCTGATTATCATTTAAGATACTAATTCCCAAAATATCAAAACAAATATACCCTCCCAAGGGTTGTTTAATTCTAACTTTCCATTTTTTCCCCCGATGCCCCCCTAGTAAATACTTATGATTTATATGGAATTTCTTTCGATCAGCAGAGTGGATAAAAATAGCCAGCTTTTTCCCAATTAAATCAGAGTCTGTTTGGCTCAGTAGGACAGTGGCAGGATGATTAACATCTAAAATAATGGCATCTTCATTCAGAGTTAGATAAGCATTTACTGCTTTATTATGACTTTCTACAAAGCGTTTAGTTAAATATATCGGCTTCATTAGATTTGTCTGAGGTATTTTTCCAAGAAATGCAAACTCTCCAGTGTATAGGCTAACAGTATATTATTGCTCATCAAATAGCAATCGTGTCGAGGTTAGCTCATTATTTATATCTTCTAGATTTAACTTTGGGTATCTTTTACGTACGTGGCTTAAATGTTGTTTCCATTATTTGTTATTTTCTTTCAATAATGTGTTGCCTTTTATATATATAAGTCGGCTTTTATGTTTTGAAGAAGACGAAAAAAATTATTCAGACTGGATCTATTTATTGAAAAAAATTCCATTAAATTTCCCATTTATTACTCATTGCACTAAATTTCCTTAAATATTTCAATAAGTAAATGTACGTATTAAATTAGAATAATTTATCTGATATATTAAACATGCTTTAGATATTTACACGTCCGTGGAAGATAAAACTGTTTGATAAGAAAGCCTTACTTTGAAAATTTGTTATGAACAAGAATTTGGTATCGATGGTTTATCGATATTTAAGGAGTGTATTTTCTATTAAGCAAGCACAAATTATTAATACTTATTGTATTACTTTTCATTTAGAGAGGAACATTATGAATAGAATCAGTTTACTTGGCGCAATATGTGCTTTTATATTTAGTTTATCTAATTCTGCTATTGCTGCTGGATTGGTTATCGACAACTTTAACGTTGGCTCTCCTTCGGTGGTCACCGACAATGATATAGGGGGTGTAGTTAGCGGCTCAAGCAATATTGATGGAGCAAACATTGTTATGAATGGTATTGCAGGTTGGACTCGAACATTAAGGGCTAATCTTTCAGAGGGTGATACCATGAGCACTGTAGTTTGTAATGATTGTCAGGGAGGACACGTTACTATGGGAGGTGGCTCTTCAAATGGAATAGGGAGTTATTTTTATTCTGGTTCTGCTGTAGATTTAAGTAGTTATTCAGAATTGGGGTTTGACTGGGGTGCTGATCTCGCCGGAGCAGGTGTTGATATCTTATTCAGTGATGGCGTTAATACAGCGACAGTAGCTAGTTGGACATCACTTGCAGCAACGGGTGGCTCAGCTCCAACGGATCTTGTAGCACAATTAGTAATGGGGATTGAATGGGGAGCAGTGGATTCGACAGCTATTACAGAAATAGAGTTTGTTGTGAGCGGTGTTCAAAATATGGACTCGGTCATAGATAATATCAATGCCTCTGGCTCTGGCTCTGTCTCTGCTGTTCCTGTTCCTGCGGCTGTCTGGCTTTTTGGTTCAGGTCTTGTCGGTCTTATTGGTATTAGCAAAAAGAAAAAAGCGTAAAGATTTTTGAGAAACGTATATTGAACGGCTCTGAAAGGAGCCGTATTTTATATTAAATATTCATTCTCAATGAAGAAGCTTCCAAGAAAAAAAGTGGTCTATGTCTATCTATGAGAGTACTCAAATGTCAGTTTTCTACATAGAAAGTACATCATGTTATTAAAATTATCAGTATTTTGACCATTTGAATTTTATTATTAATGCTCTCTAAAATAGCATTCCGTTTGTTGTTTGTTGAAGAGTTTGTTTTTAATAAACGTGTTTTTATGTTTATGCCCTTTTAGTTACTCGTGTTCTTTCTGCTCTTGTTTACCCCCACCCCACCCTCTGTGTCAGAAAAGTTGTCGCCTCAAATTTTAACTTTTAGAGGACAAAAAATGAGTCAAAAATTCACCGAAGGATTTAACCCGTAAGCTAGATGAATAGTAAGTACCCACGTAAAATTAATTTAACCTTTCAAGAAAACTCAACATTGTAAGTTATTCCAATATTAGAAAGTACATTAAATAGTTCTTTCTTCAGGGAAAGATAGGATTCATAAGCTGAGAAAGGC
>JAKIVF010000171.1 GCA_021647145.1 Methylococcaceae bacterium
AAGGTGAGAACTTATGATTACATTCGAGATAGAGTCAGTGGCGAATTCAAGTTACCTTCTCTTGCACAGTTGATTGAAGAAAAATCTCAGGGGAATTTTGTGCCTCCCTAGAATTTATAACGGATACCTATTTTATGTCTTTTTGTCCAGGTTTTATCTATAAAAATAGTACTCAGGAACGCAAGACAACAAAATGTTTCGCTTCTGAGGCTGTCAGGAAATTTTTTGAGAAATTTTGAGGTTTCTGAAAACCTGTCCCTGCGACTTTTTCAGGGTTGACTAATTAACAAAGGTTTTTTCTTTAAGTAAGCAGTATTAGAGATTGCCTCCCTTTGATTTGCATAATGTTTCTGGCATGAACTAATTCTTAATCAAAAAATAACCACTTCGCTCCCACTCCCTAACACCTATCCAACTATTCTCTAACCACGCACAGGCGCACCGTCAGACCATTCCTTTATCAGCGCCCAATAGTTCTGTGTTATATGAGCATTATTAGCATATTCTTCATTTTGTAAAAGGGTTTTATGTAATTTTGGTAAATTATAAAACGGAACAGAGGGATATATATGATGCGCAATATGGATATGAATAAAATTAGGAGCGAGCATTAAACGCTCCAAAAAGTTAGCCTCTATATGCCTAGTTTTATGTAACATTGACTCTCGACCCTCAATCCCTGCAAAATGCTCCGCGACCCCTCTAACATAGGTAATCCAAAGGAAATAGGTGGACATCGGTACTAACCAATACATAATCAAACCCAACCAAAAATTAAAAACTATGCTCGCAGCTACCACGGATAATATGAATATAGTTCGAGGTATTTTAACCTTGTTTGGCATATTAGAGGTTAGAGAAAATGCTATTTTTAGTTCTGTAAAAAAATATGAACCAGATAAATAACGCAAAGTTATCCACAGTATTTCCTTTTTACTCTTAGGAGATTCAAAACGCCTAACCTGCTTTCGCTTCCAATCAGGGTCCCCTGGTTTATTTACTAAATGATGATGTGCAAAATGGTTTTTCCTAAACGCATATACGGTCATCATTGCTGGCCAAGCACAGAAGACATCACCTACCCAATCATTTAATTTACGATTTTTCATCAATCTATAGTGGGTGGCTTCATGCATTAAAACCGCTAACGCATTCAGTCTTGCCCCTATCCAAAACACGGTTAAAATATAAAACAGAGGATTCATAAATTCTTCGCATAAAAGAATAGCACTGAATATCCCCACCCATTCTACAAATATTTGTACTAATCCGCGCCATTGTTTAATTTGTGATAATTCTTTTAGTGTAGATTTATCAATATATTTATTCAAAGAACCGTTATATTTATCTGTATTACTCATAATTTATAGTTTATTGATCGACGCCAAAACGTTGCATAATCTCTGTCACCGTAGCCTTAAGAAGCTATTGTAAAAAAATTCCTAACAATTTATCCCATATTCAGAAGCTATACTTTTTAGATGGAGCCGAACACCGTATATCTTACTATTCATTAAGTGAATTGCTATAAATGGATTAGGTATGCATTGAATAAAAAAGAGTTATCATGTTTTATAACATTAGTTTTATCATGCTAAACTTTATCAGCTCGCACTACTTTAGCGCCAAAAACTTGATCTACAGCCTGATAACCTAAACACACCCCAAATAATGGAATTTTTCCTGCTGAAATGGATGAGAAGTTTAACGCCCTTTCTCTGCTTATGGCAAGGATTTAATAGACAAAGTGAATGAAAACTTAACTGGGGAATGGGTATCGGAGTCGTAACAGGGCAAAAAACACCTATTGAAACACTCTTGTTGCAATGAACTACTAGTGAATGCGGATTCTGAGAGCGAAAGACAATAGATTCCCTATGCCGTTTCCTTCAAGTTATTGGAACAACATCTAAAATTTGAGTCCACCTGAAAACGCTTGTCACCAAACGGTGAAATTAGTAGGGCCAACTTTTCCAGAAATTCCAAGGGGTGGCTCGGAGGGGATAGAAGCAATTACACTCTGAATTCCATCAATAGAATATTTCAACATTTTTCTAGAAAGTGTTATCAACAGCAATATCTCTTTATAAAAACCTGTAGAGTTGTTATAAAACTAAACTGTCAGGGAGCTTGGTTTTTCACTTAGACCGCTCTGGCTATACTAGCTCTAATAAGATAATAGGCTTGCAGATAGAGTGCTATTTCTTTTTTTAATCGTATCGGGGGAGGGTAGCGTATGATGTCCGTTTTTATATAGGTCTTAAGACTGCGGAAATCAAGCTCAATCAACTAATGCTGAGTGTAAAGCTCAGAAAGTTCTTTTTTGTGATATTTTTTTGCGTTCGTTTAGTATCGTTAGATAAACTTTATCTTTTACGGAAAACCCTCTAAACACTATTTTGCAGGGGAAGTATCATAATCATTCTGATTAATCCAAGCGAGCCTTCGCTTAGGCTTTTTCCATTCAATAAGATGATCTTTTGCCTCTAATTTTTTACCTTGGCGAAAGTCTGGCTTTCACTGTGCATGGTTTTGAACCAATATGTGTAAACCTTGCTGTAATATCAATGCGATAATCGCCCAAATACAAGTAATATTTATCTGTCAGCAATAGGTCATGTTTAGCAATGCTATTAATCATTTGACTGAAAAATGAAGTTTCTCCGCTGCCTTTACCTTGGTAGAACCCCATAGAAATGATTCAGGATAAATACCCAAAAAATCATATGTTAACTGGAGCTAGCCGAAAGAGATAGCCTCTTTATTAATTGTGTTAACAATGCCTTTCTCTGAACAGTTGTAGGATGACTTTTCTGCCGACCAGAAAGTGTTTCAATAGATTTTAAAGCCTGAAAATAATACTTTTTTGCTTCATCAGCCTTACCCTGCAGCATTAATATATCCCCTAAAGTCATTAGCCACTTATCATGCCTGTTCATATGCTGGTTAATATCTTTTGTAATCACCCAAGCAGTATCCAACTGCCCAGCTGATTGAGCAATCTCCAATGCTTTTTTTTGTGCTGCATAAATAAAGCCGTATTTTGCTCTGGTATCAGTAAGTTGCTTAAGTGCTGGTAAGTAACCTTTACTTCCAACTGATAATTGTACGTCTGCTCTCTCAATCAATAAGCCAGGGTCTGGAGTTTTAAGTAATTCAATTGCCTGGTTATACTCTTCAATAGCTTCTTTAGTTTTTCCTGCAAATTTAGCTTTTGTTCGCGCCCTAAACAAAATGGTATCTGAACTACTAGGCCATTTCTTTACAACTTGGTTTGCAATGACTAGAGCATCAGAGTTTCGATGTAATTTTAATAATGATTCGCCTTCCAATATCCATGCTTTTTTACTCACCGGGTTTTCTTTTACCACCTTGCGTGAGTCTTTTAAGGCAGCTTCAAATTCACTATGTGCGAAATACAAACTGGCGCGATTTAATAACAACTCTTGATTATTAGGATGTTTAAGTAATTGCTGATTAATTTTAGAAATTTGTTGATTAATTTGCTCATGAGAAAAAATATTAGCGGAAAAGGAAGTAAATAAAAAAATAAATAACCAGTTGATATTCATAACAGTAATCCTCTACAATAAAATAAGATTTAAAACTTAGATAAATATCACAAAAAAAACAAAAAACAGAGGGTTGTTACAAAAATAATTAGAGGAAAGTCACAAAATAATTCGAATTTTAACTTAAAAACAATTGATTTAGCAAAATATAATTCGCTAAAGAATGATAAAAAAGAACCTTTTGCGGATCTGTCATCCATATTTGTTGAAAATTTACTCATGAGAAAAACATTAGTTGAAAGGAATATAAAAAATATCGATTTGTATTTTGTATACAAAATTCACCCCATTAAAAAAGCAAAAAACTTAGAGGAGAATTATAAAAATATTACATAACTTTAACTTGTAATCAATTATTTATTTTAGAAAAAAATTCATTGAGAGAACTTTAAATGCAAAAGAAGAACAAAAAAAATCAACTTCGGCCTTTACTAGCAAAGGTCTCAATTTCTACTTTATTTGCCATCTCTAGTAATATCTCGGCAGAAATTATTCATAAGCCTTATCTACAACAACCAACGCCCAGTAGTATTATAGTTCGGTGGAGAACTGACGATAACTATCAAGGGAAAGTACATTTCGGCAGTTCACCCAGCACTCTCGATCAAGTTGTTTCTGATATCGGTTCAGGAACAGATCATGAAGTATCATTGACAGGGCTATCTGCAAATACAACTTATTATTATTCTGTAGGTAATTCAACTACGGTCGAAGCTGGGGGTGATACAAACCATTTTTTTAAAACCTCACCTAGCATTGGAAGCTCAGAATCAACGCGTATCTGGGTTCTTGGTGATTCCGGCACAGCAAGTGATGATGCAAGATCAGTAAGAGATGCTTATGTGAATAACTATTCAGGCACTGAAAAAGCAGATATGGTTTTAATGCTTGGTGATAATGTATACGGTGATTCAGGTTACGGAGCTGAAGAAGATTACAGAGCCGCTATATTTGACATGTATGAAAGTGTTTTGCGAAATACACCCTTATGGCCTACGATAGGCAATCATGATTGTGGCACAGTCCCATATACAGAAGAGTCTTATTCTTACGATCATACAAGTATGACTGCGGTAGACTGCCCCTATTATGATATCTTTTCGCTACCAAAAAATGGAGAAGTTGGCGGACTTGCTTCTGGCACCGAGTCATATTATTCCTACAATTATAATAATATTCATTTTATCGTGCTTGATTCAGAAGGCAGTACTGACGCAGGTGGATCAGCAGCAATGAATGCAATGGTGAGTTGGCTTGAGGAAGACATCAGTAATAGCTCTCAAAAATGGATTATTGCTTTCTGGCACCATCCTCCGTATAGCAAAGGGTCTCATGATTCTGATAACGATAGCAAACTCACAACAATGCGTGAAAAAGTTTTACCCATCTTAGAGAATAATGGGGTAGATCTTGTACTATCAGGCCATAGTCATTCTTATGAACGCTCTTATTTATTAGATGGTCACTATGGATATTCTGATGAACTGGATAGCAACCCATCTATGAAACTTGATAGTGGTGATGGTCGTCCGGAAGGTGATGGAGCATACGAAAAAGAAAATGCACCCCATAAAGGTGCTGTTTATGTTGTTGCTGGAAATTCTGGCTCCGTTGGTTCTCCAGAAGGCACCCATAATGCAATGAAAGTGGGGCCATTAGTTGTTCTTGGTTCTTTAGTCATTGATGTGAATGACAACCGCCTTGATGTGAAGTTTTTGCGTGATAATA
>JAKIVF010000024.1 GCA_021647145.1 Methylococcaceae bacterium
ATTATAGATAGAGCAAATCAGAGGAACAGACATTCCTGTATTACTTAATAATAGGGCATGAGCACGTCTTCGACTTAAATGAAGAGGATGGTTTTTATGCATCTCGTTTAAGGTGATGATTTCTTCGATCGTTAATTCTTTGATGTATATCACTTGAAGTTAAGGCAGTAAATAATTGTTTATTTTATACCTTTCAATGTTAGTTAGCACTAACGATGCATTTATGGCAGTCAATAGAATAAAACTACCTCATAAGTTTTCAATGTTGACAGTACCGGCTTATGATGCTGGTGTTGAAGCCAATGATGAAAGCTGTAAATATATACTCGGCCCTCCTTGCGGCAATGCTAATTCGGCATCCGATGTTGCAGGCGAAGGTTTTGTACATATTCATTCGGGTATTCACGGAATTGGGGATTTAAGTACAGCCAAACATGATTGGCGTAACCCAGTGGCTAAAATATCAATTCGCCGAATGAAACATTATTAAACAGATAAATCAATTGCCAAGGATGGCTAAACTCTGTCATATTAGTCATATCACAAATACACTACAAAAAAATGTTTAAATCAATCAGATACTTCAAAATGAAGATTAGACTTCCATTACTTTTCACACTAACTAGCATTTTGCTGATTTCTGCCTGCGTAGAATCAAAGCAACCGACCCAAGCATTAGCCTCATCAAAGTTATCGATTGCAACTTTTGCTGGCGGTTGCTTTTGGTGTGTAGAATCGGATTTTGAAAAAGTTTCAGGTGTACACGAAGTTATTTCTGGTTTCAGTGGTGGCAACATTGCCAACCCTAGTTACAAGCAAGTATCAGCTGGCGACACTGAACATGTAGAAGCCGTTCAAGTCTATTATGATCCTAACATCATATCTTACGACGATTTGCTACAAGTATTCTGGCGACAAATAAATCCAACCGACAATGAAGGACAATTTGTTGATCGTGGTAAACATTATCGTCCAGTTATTTTTTATCATGACAACAGGCAACATACAATAGCCAAATCATCTAAACAAAAATTACAAGACTCAGGTATATATAACAAACCTATCACCACTGAAATTACTGAATTCAAGAGCTTTTATAGCGCTGAAGACTATCACCAAGATTATTATAAAAAAAATCCAATCCGCTATAAATATTATCGATACAACTCGGGTAGAGACCAATATTTGACTAAAACCTGGGGTGATGATTTAGAATTCAGTCCATCCATAAAACAACAATACAGCAAACCTGACGACGAAGTTTTACGCAAAAAACTTAGCCCTTTACAATATAAAGTCACACAAAATGACGCAACAGAACAAGCATTTAAAAATAGCTATTGGGATGAAAAAAGAAAAGGAATTTATGTCGATATTGTGAGTGGTGAGCCTTTATTTTCATCGTTAGATAAATTTAAGTCAGGGACAGGCTGGCCAAGTTTTAGCAAGCCTTTAACCGCGGAACATATTGTCGAAAAAACTGATTATTATTTACTTTATCCTAGAACCGAGATTCGAAGTAAATATGCTAATTCACATCTAGGCCATGTGTTTAATGATGGACCAAAACCAACGGGACTTCGGTACTGTATTAACTCAGCTTCCTTACGTTTTATTCCTGTAAAAGAACTAGAGTCTGCAGGTTATGGCAATTATCTCGCAAACTTTATTAAGCAAGAAAAAAAATAGACTTAATAAAGAATTAAGCGATACTGATTGCTTACTTTAAAATCGCTAAGATTATAATTAACACAGCTTTTCCCTGCAATCAGTAGAATTACACTCTTTAGCAACCCACATTATTTAAAAAAATAAGACAAACTTTAACGCCGTCCTAGTAAAGAACCCATAATCCCACGAATAATCTGCCGCCCCAATGAACTTCCAATACTACGTGCGGCACTTTTAAACATAGCCTCTCCAGCACTTTGTCGTCCTCTTGAACGTTTAGAACTGGATTTTTTTATCTTCTCTTCTTCTTTATCACTTAACGCTTGCTCCGCTCTTTGTTTAAGGATTTCGTAAGCTGACTCTCTATCTAAATCTTCATCATATCTGCCTTTATATGGAGATCGAGATATTATTTCTTCTCTTTCTTCTAGTGTTATTGGCCCCATTTGAGACTCAGGAGGCCTGATAAGAATTCTTTCTACAGGCGTAGGACTGCCATCATGATTCAAAACAGAAACTAGTGCTTCCCCTGTTTTCAACTCTGTAATCACCTCTTCAACATCAATTTTTGGGTTACTACGAAAGGTATCGGCAACCGCTGAAATAATTTTTTTATCTTTAGGAGTATATGCTCGTAATGCATGTTGTATTTTTAAGCCTAGTTGTCCTAAAACATCATCTGGAATGTCAAGAGGGCTTTGACTGATAAAATAAACCCCTACCCCTTTTGACCGAATTAACCGAACAATTTGTTCAATTTTATCAACTAAAACACGGGGGGAGTTTTCAAATAGCAAATGAGCTTCATCAAAAAACAAAACCAGTTTTGGTTTCTCTGCATCACCGACCTCTGGCATTGTTTCGTACAAATCAGAAAGTAACCACAATAAGAATGCCGCATAAAGACGAGGGGACTTTTGGGTTAAATCTGTCGCATCTAGAATACTTATGACACCGTTGCCAGAAAAATCATTCCGGCAAAAATCTTCTAGTTTTATGGCCGGTTCACCAAAAAACTCAGTTGCGCCTTGTTCATCAAGAACGAGCAATCGACGTTGAATAGCCCCAATACTTGCAGAAGAGATATTACCATAATCAGCCTTAAGTTCTTTTGCATTTTCTCCCATCCAGGAAAGCATTGAACGAAGATCTTTTAAATCCAGTAATAAAAGCCCTTGATCATCAGCTATTTTAAAACAACTATAGATCACTCCGGTTTGTGTATCATTTAGTTCTAGCATATGCCCTAAGAGTAAAGGACCTAATTCAGAAATAGTCGTTCTTACCGGATGGCCTTGCTTTGAAAAAATATCCCAAAATACGGTCGGGTTAGGGCGAAAATTAAAATCATTAATATCTATTTTTTCTATCCGTTCAGTGATTTTTTCATGCGATTTTCCTGGTTTTGAGATACCTGATAAATCGCCCTTAATATCAGCTAAAAAAACGGGCACTCCCAAATGAGAATAAGCTTCGGCTAAAATCTGTAAGCTGATGGTTTTACCCGTTCCTGTTGCCCCTGAAATAACACCATGTCTGTTTCCCATTGCAGCGTCCATAATAACTTGTATGCCGTCTTGCCCACCCAATAATATTTCCTTTACTGCCATTTAATAAGTCTCCGATATATTTTCCTTAATTGTAGCAAAAAATTACTTAGAAATATGCTTTATACTCCTTGACCTTTTTGAGTAAATAAAATTACTATGAACTGGACATAACAAAAATAGTTATCATGGGACAAGAAATATCATTTTCAAAATTTGATAAAAGTGACTTTGACCGTTTTTATCAAAAACTTAAACAGGAAACAGAACTTCTGAAAAAGATGGTTGAGCAAAAATCCTGCTCAACACGTTCTTCTATGGCAGGATTTGAAATCGAGGCCTGGATTTTGGACAAAAAGATGCAAGTTGCATCAGTCAACGATTCTTTTCTAAAAACTATAAACAATCCCTTGGCTTTTGCAGAGCTGGCTAAATTTAATATTGAACTAAACAGTACCCCTACCCCTTTGACAGAGGATGTATTCAGCCGTATGCATAAGCAATTACAGTCTACCTGGGATGATGCATATCAACATGCTGAATCTACAAATAATCGTTTGATAATGATAGGTACCCTTCCGACACTTAAACAAAGTGATTTAACACTAGCCAATATGTCAGATTTAAATCGGTATCGTGCTCTTAATGAACAGATTTTACAATCCCGTGGTGAACCTATCCATCTGGATATTGTGGGTCGCGAACATCTAAAGTTAGATCATGATGATGTAATGCTTGAATCAGCAACGACCTCTTTCCAAATTCATATTCAATTACCGTTAGATATTGCTCACCATTTCTACAATGCATCCATTATTGCATCAGCCCCCGTGGTAGCGCTTTGTGCCAATGCACCGTTTTTATTTGGTAAAGATTTATGGGATGAATCACGAATACCACTGTTTGAACAAGCCATTGAAACAGGTGGTTATGATGGCGCTGCGCATGGCCCCATTAAACGAGTCAGTTTTGGTACTGATTATGCTCGTCAATCTATCATTGAATGTTTTATTGAAAATCTGGATCACTTCCCTGTTTTATTACCTGTTGATTTAGACTCACCTATTGAGGCCTTTGAACATTTAAGACTTCATAATGGCACAATATGGCGCTGGAACAGGCCATTAGTTGGTTTTGATGAAGATGGCACGCCACATATAAGAGTTGAACACAGGGTGCCAGCAGCTGGGCCAACTACAATTGATTCAATGGCTAATGCAGCTTTTTTTTATGGCGTAGCAAAAAGTCTTTGCGATGAAATGATAGAAAAAGGCTTATCATTTCCTTTTTCTCAAGCTAAGGATAATTTTTATCAAGCCGCCAGATATGGTTTGGATAGTCATATAATATGGATGGATGGAAAAAAATACCGATTACAATCATTAATAAGGGATGAACTAGTTCCTCGTGCTATTTTAGGGTTAAGGTCATTAGGTATTACAAGTTGTGATACTGAAGATTTTTTAAATATTATTTTGCAACGACTCAACAATAAACAGAATGGCAGCCAATGGCAACGCAACTTTATCATAAGCCAACATCAATCTACTCCTTCACAAGATATTTTTAAATTAATGACTCAGACCTATCTAAAAAACCAGCAATCAGGAAAACCAGTGAGTGAATGGGAGAGTATGTAAATGGCCTATATAAACCAAGTCAATCACTTCCCTAAAGAGCTGTTATCAGTAAAACCAGAATCATTACATTCCCTAGTACCTGAACCAACCCTATTTCATTTATCAGGAAAACTCAAGCAACCACTGTTCATCTCTGTGCTTTTACATGGCAATGAAGTTACTGGTTTTCTTGCATTACAAAAGTTGCTGACAAAATATCAAAATCAAGAACTCCCCCGATCCTTATCCTTTTTTTTAGGTAATACTAAAGCTGCCAGTTTGGGCCTTCGACATCTAGAGGATCAACCAGACTTCAACCGTATCTGGCCAGGATCGAGGTTAGAACAAACGAAGGAGTCCTTAATAACTCAGGAAATTGTCAATATAATGACAAGAAAGGAGGTGTTTGCCAGTATAGACGTTCATAATAATACCGGCTTAAATCCACACTATGCCTGTATCAACAAATTAGACAATCATTTTTTACAACTCGCCAGACTTTTTGGTCGATTAGTTGTTTATTTTACTAGACCTAAAGGCGTACAGTCTGGTGCTTTCGCAGAAATATGTCCCGCAGTTACATTAGAATGCGGAAAACCTGGTCAACAACATGGCGTTGATCATGCCTTTGAATATTTAAATAGCTGCCTACACCTTTCTAAACTATCAAGTCACCCGGTATTATCTCAAGATATCAATGTTTATCATACAGTTGCACAAGTAAAGGTTAATAAGGATATAAACCTTAGTTTTGACGATGATCAAGCAGATCTTTTACTTGATAAAGAACTTGAACGAATGAATTTTACTGATGCCCCTGCTGGTACTCGACTAGGCACTGTTGTTAATAGTAGAAACATGCCATTAACAGCTAAAGATGAAAAGGGGATTATTGTTACTGAAAAATTTTTTTCTATTATTGATAATACTTTACAGCTAAACAAAAACACTATGCCTTCTATGCTTACTTTAGATAAACATGTTATAAAACAAGATTGTTTATGTTATTTGATGGAACGAATAACGCCGTAGTTCAATGACAAAAATTAATAGAGTCACTCTTATAGTATTTTTATAATTAAAAATGAGGTGCATCAAATGACGAAAATTCAATCAACAAACTTAGCCCTATTATTTATTTCTCTTTTTTCATTTAATAGTTTTATCTATGCAGCAGAGATTAGTGAAGCTGAAGGTAAAAAAAAAGCAGCTCTTTGTGAGGGCTGCCATGGAACTAAGGGTAATAGTAAAAATCCTCAGTACCCTAGCTTAGCAGGACAGCATGCAACATATATTGAAGCTCAGTTAAAAGCATTTCAGTCTGGTCAACGGGCTAATTCTACTATGCAAGGTATGGCTGCTAATCTAAATGAAACGGATATAAAAAATATAGCGGCTTATTTTTCAAACCTCTCTTCAGAAAGTGCTGGAGGAGATTCATCTCTAACAAAAAAAGGACAAGATAAATTTGCCATGTGCGCAGGTTGCCATGGTGCAAAGGCTCAAGGTAGGAGTAACTTTCCAAAACTGGCAGGCCAGCAACCAGAATACCTAAAAAAGCAGTTACTTAACTTTAAAAATGGTTCTAGAAAAGGTGGCCCTATGAATGCTATTGTTTCTTCATTATCTGAGCAAGATATGAATGAAATAGCAGCTTATTTAGGGAGTTTATAACGGTAAAATTTGAGTCCATAAAACTAGGTTTATTTAATTCGTAATGTTTTAATGTGATTTCACGAAATAAAGTTACCAAGATTATGCAGTATTTTGTATCTGACCAAATTCTCTTAGAAGCGCATAGTTATTCTACGTAAAGGCTTAGATTATTTGATCAGGAATAAAAAAGCAAATATAGTTGATAGCTTTATTTTGTCAAATTACCTTAAAGGTATCTCTATTAATTTATACTTACTCAGACCTCCAGCAAGAAGGGATGTTCTTAGAGGTCTTTTCACTTTATTGTCCAGCACCTTTATAATATCCATGCTTATTAAAGGTTTCTTACAATGATTCTCGCTATTTTTCCATAATCTTTCACCATCTAACCCGAAATACAACGCACAGCGATTTTTAAATCGTTAAGTGACCAAACCTTAAAGTGAAAACAAAATGATACAAAATAAAAATGAATCTATATCTGAACTAAACTGGCTAAATTTACCCAATATTAATCTGACTGTAAAAAGCTTATTTACCAGTTATTTACTGACTATTGGCTTAGGTGCAATTCTAGCCAGTGCTCAAATACTAATGACACATGGCATGGCTGATGGCGAACTAGGCTTGTCCGTTGATGATATTGTGTATAGTTATCATGGAGATCCAACAAACAGCAAAATAGAAACAAAACTTAATGGTTCTATGAAAGATAAAGCTTCTGATGCAGACCGGTTGGAAATTATTAAATGGGTCAGAGATGGCGCATCAGAAGAACAATGGAATGAAAAAATCAGGGATATTGTTTATACTAACTGTATTTCATGCCACAGCACTATTCCCGGCTTACCCGATTTTACTCAATTTGAAGAAGTCAAACGTGTTGCAAAAGCTGACCATGATGGTGCTTCTGCCACATCACTTACTCGTATTTCACATATCCATATTTTTGCAATCTCATTTATCTTTTTCTTTAATGGAATGATATTCAGCTTATCGATAGGGATAAAACAATGGTTTAAAGTATTAATTGTCAGCGCACCATTCTTTTTTCTTTGCATTGATGTTTTTTCTTGGTGGTTAACAAAAATAGATGCAGGATATGCCTGGTTAACGATTATTTCTGGTTTTGGTTATAGTGCTTGTTCAGCAGTCACCTGGTTTGTATCTTTGTATCAGATGTGGGTTTTACCAAGGAAAGATAAAAACTATAAGATTAATTCGTGGGAAAGCTAATCGTTAGATCCTGAATCTATGGAATTATCTTACTGTACTGAAGAAGATTTTTAAGTTATCGAATATTTTGTGCACGTTTCTAAGCCTAACCCAGAGGTTCTCATTACAAAAGTAGATTACCAGCTTTTAACTAGATCCCCTGCTTTAACTTTTCTAGCATCCGACACTATTTCCATAACTCCAACCGAATACTTACTTTGAACTTCTTGCACATTCACCACGCCAATCAGACTTTTCTCTTGGAACCCAGAATTTGAATTAACAGCATAAACAACCAGTCTATCGCCTAGCTTCAGTTTATCTTGAGCACCAGCAGCAAAAAATATTTTATTTTCCTGGACTTTAAGTACTTCGGCAGAAAAAGGATAACAGGCAAATAATTGTCCAATATCTTTACTTGCCAAATGGATTATTTTTGAAATTTTATGCCCGGCAGGTGTTGATTTAAATCGTTCACTTCCAACGGTATAGCCCGAAGGAATCCACACATCGCCTATTATCGTGTCGGTATACCGGTGTTGGAATAATAACGTCCCATTAATCCCGTCATGCACATAGACATCAATAGATAACCCTCGTCTTGCCACAAAATCTCTCATTGCAGATTTAACTTGAGACATAAAACCTGAGCCTCTAACATATTCTGTTGATTCTACCTCTAAATCTCTAATAACACCCGACATAACAAATTGAGCCCCTTTATCTTGCGCTAACTGAACAACTGTCGAGTCTTGATACCCTGTTGAAGAGATCATTTCTGGAGCCATATCTGGCCTAGAATACAGAACTGTATGCGTATTATTGTGACCAATAAAATTACCTGTCTCAACCAGGATATTCATTATTTCTCTGGGAATACCACTGTATAAATCTTGAGTCTCATTACCACTTACCTGACCTGATGTTGCTATCGGAAACCCTGTCACAACAATGCTTTTTCGATAAGGTGAGACACATTTCTGGCTATCAGAAATAACTGATAATACTTGTAAATGATAAACCTCATCATCTATCCATTCATCCACAACTTTGGTACTACCTAGTAATGATTTTGAAGAAACAAGGTGATTTAATTGGATAGTTGCATTGCTTATTGCATTTTTAAATGCTTGTTTCCTTGCAGTAAGTTTTGCACCCTTAATAATCTTCGCCTTACCTTCTGTGGTAACAACACGATTTATCTGAGTAACGGATGCTTGTGAATTTTCAGTAGATTGTTGAGTCGCGCAAGCTTGCAAAAAAAATAAACTGCACAAAAAAAATGCTCTAACAGGATAAAAGTTCATCAAATTTTATCTAACCTTTAAGATTATTTAAAAATTAGCTTTAGTGATACCAAAATAGCGAAATGCAGATTTAACCGTCATATTAATTGTCCATTCACTATCATAAAGCCCATAATCAAGCATAGCACTATCAACAGAATTTTTCTTTTTAGAAAAGCCAGATACACTTAATTGAGAATTACAGTCTGATGAAATACAATCTAAATTAACAACTGTCATAGGAACTTGTTGATACCCAACTCGGGTAAAGGCAATTTTATTATCTTGATTCAAGCATTGAATCACTACATTGACTGTATTAGAAAAACAATAATAAAAACGCCTTGATAAGTTTAATTCAAGTACTACTCTTTTCTGATCAGAAAAAACAAGTGCTTGTTTAACCTTTGCCTCGCGTAAAAACAAGTCTAAATAGGTCCGGTATGCCTCATGTAGAATCACTTGCTCAGCAACTGTTATTCCAGTCTCCAATTTTTCTTTATATAGTTGCTTAGCCAAGTCTCTATAGGCATTAAGTTTTGCAGCCTGTTCGGCAACAGAACTTTTTTGTGATTGACTTAATTCTACAAGATTGGGTAATTGGCTATAACTAGTAGCACTAAGAACTTTATGATAAACAAAATCAGTTTGTTTAGTTGCAAAAGAAGAACATGCTGTTAATGAAAGTAAACTCACCAGCAACATTATTCTCAAAATTAAATCTTTCACACCAAAGCTCCATTAATAATACCTTCACTATCTATCGACCAACTAATGTCATTCTTTAATTATTTTTCTATTTCTTCTAACTCTTCCACTCTATCAACAGACCATAACTTTTCTAACGCATAAAAACCTCTTGCTTCAGCAGTCATAATATGCAAAATAATATCGCCTAAATCAACCAAAACCCAGTCAGAGCCTTGCTCTCCTTCCACACCTAACAGCATTAAATTGTTCTCTTTTACTTTCTCGACTACATAAGCAGCTAATGATTTTGAATGTCTTGCTGATGTTGATGTAACTAATACCATATAGTCAGTGACACTGGTCTTTCCAATAACATCCAGAACAGTAATATCTTGCCCCTTATGATCATCTAAAACGTCTTTTATTAATTTAAGTATTTCTTTTATTTGCATTTATTGTCTCTTTATTTTTTATGTAATTCATTGTCTACTTACTCTATTTCTCAGTATATCTGTTGGATTAACTCAGAAAAATCAGTTGGGCCTACGTATGTAGAGTTTGTTATTATTTATATATTTTATGATGCTATCTGGTAATAAATAGCTTGGATTTTGTCCAGAATTTATCAAAAGTCTAATAGCCGTGGCTGATATGTCTAGTTGGGTGACTGATTGAAAAAACAAACACCCTGCTTTATCAAGTGTTAAATCTTCTCTATTGTCAGTTAATTTAGATGATAAAAAACAGGAAAGCTCTTGTAGCACATGTCCCGGCCTTGTAATCACCAAAATATGTGCATAATCAAATAACTGCTGCCATTGATGCCAGCTATCTAATCCCTCAAAAGCATCTGTTCCAATAATAAGCAACAACGACTTGCCAGAATCTTCATTCTGCAATGATTTCAGAGTATCTATCATATAAGAGTACCCTACCCTATCCAGTTCTCGCCTGTCTACTACTAAACCAGGTTGATTCTGAACAGCCAGTTCTAACATAGCCAAACGCTTTTCTGGAGGCGTTAAGGGGGTTTCTCTATGTGGCGGTTGCGAGCAAGGAATTAAACGCACTTCATCCAAAGTAAACAACTCCTTAACTTCCAAAGCAGTACGTAAATGTCCGAAGTGGACAGGGTCAAACGTACCGCCATAAATACCTATCATTTAAACTCTGATTTGCCCATCACCCAGCACTATATATTTTAACGACGTTAAACCATTTAAGCCCACTGGGCCTCTAGCATGAAGTTTATCAGTACTAATTCCTATTTCTGCACCTAGGCCATATTCAAAACCATCAGCAAAACGAGTGGATGCATTCACCATGACAGAGCTTGAGTCTACTTCGCGTAAAAAACGTCTAGCTAAAGTATAATCCTCTGTCACAATAGTTTCAGTATGGCCAGAACTATGTTGATTAATATGCTCTATTGCTTCGTCCATATCATCTACAATTTTAATAGATAAAATAGGCGCTAAATATTCAGTGTCCCAATCTTCTTCTGTTGCTCTAATACAACCAGGAATTAATGAACAGGTTTTAAGGCAACCTCGTAATTCAACACCTTCCTGCCGATACTTTTCTGCCAATAAGGGCAACACGTCTCCAGCACATCCTTCTGCAACTAATAACGTTTCCATCGCATTACAAACGCCATAACGATGCGTTTTAGCATTAAAAGCAATATCTATCGCCTTTGTTATACCTGCTTTACCATCGATATAAACATGGCAAATACCATCTAAATGTTTAATCACAGAAATGGTTGCATCCCGACTTATTCTTTCAATCAACCCTTTCCCACCACGAGGAACAATTACATCAACATATTGGTTCATAGTAACCAACTCCCCCACTGCGGCACGATCGGTTGTTTTCACAACCTGAACTGCCTCAGCAGGCAAATCAGCTGATTTTAGACCTTCAGTAATACAGGCAGCAATCGCCTGATTAGAATAAATTGCTTCAGACCCTCCCCTTAAAATACAGGCATTACCTGATTTTAAGCATAAAGCTGCAGCATCAACAGTCACGTTAGGACGAGATTCATAAATAATACCAATCACACCCAAAGGCACTCGCATTTGACCAACTTGAATGCCGCTCGGTCTATAACCAAGGTCTGTAATTTCACCCACAGGATCAGCCAATGCAGCCACCTGATTCAAGCCTTCTATCATCGAATCTATTCTGGCAGATGTTAACTCAAGCCTGTCCAATAAGGCAGAATCCAGACCATTTTTTTTACCTGCGTCTAAATCTTTTTGATTTTCAACTACCAATGCCTCTTTATTTTTAGCAATTGCCTCGGCTATTTTTAACAAAGCCAGATTTTTTTTACCCGAATCTGCCTTACTTATTTCTCGACCTGCTTTTCTAGCTTGCAGACCAAGTTGTTGCATATATTCAATAACTTCCACTACATTATGCTCTCTTAATCTATTTTTATACTATTATAAACCAGCTACCTGTTTGAGAATAGATAATCTATCTAATTAAGAATTTATTAAAAGTAAAAACCATCAATTGGTTAGAGTATCTAAAAAGAATAGGTTTATCGGTAGATCCGTTATCCTAGTTCTATCTACAAACCAGAAAAGAAAAGCATGATAAACTGTCCGTTGATGATAGTTTAATAGAACATCTAGTATATTTTTTACCTATGAGCTATTGTCAAGGTAATATTACAGATATATATCGTAATTATTTCATATTAGTTGATATTTTTTCCACCTAAAATATTTCCGTGTTCAAGGATTTAGGTGAACACATTTCTTTTTCAAGGATGGCAAAACTTCGAAGACAATTAAATTTGTCGAGGAAATTACTATGAAATTTATTACAACTTTTATCGTGTTTATAATTATAAACGGTTCAGCCTTTGCACGTGGAGGGGGGGATTTAGACAGAATGGCATTTAGACTAGCCGCCCCTAAAGAGCCTGTCGTCCATGAAATGGCCATCAGTAAAGTTCCTGCACTTTCTACCCAACAATCCAAGTCTTTAGCACTGGCAGGACTAAGTGGGTCAGGCATTACTACAAAGCAAGTAATTGATTGGGGTGGACAGTGCCTCTGGCACGATGATGATATAGACGTGGATTTTGGTATTCCCAGCATTCCTGGCTACACCATGGTAAGTGCAAAACTATCATTAAACTATGCTGATGCTGACTTTAATGATGTATCAGTCTGGGATGAGCCTGAAGTTGATATTGTTGGCATTGGTGACTCATCCTTTTCACTAGAGGTGCTCAAAGGAACAAATGGAAGTGCTTCTACTACTTCATGGAACGTTCTCAATCAAATCGAGAATGATTCAGCTTCGGGTAGCCTAGGCTTCCAAGTTAATATTGATGCATTACATAATAATAGCTACTGGTGCTTGGTAGTAAAAACAGCAACACTCACAACATACTGGAAATAACAAGATCAATCTTGACCGAGAGCTCATTCTCGGTCAGGTGAGGCTTATAATCGACAGTTAGTCAGGCATAGAGAATACTTAAAATAAGCGTCCAATTCCAAACAGTTAAAAACCCAGATTTAAACCTAAAGTATTTGCTTCCTCTACGCGAGTTAGTGGTTAGATATGACGTTTTTTTAAGCTGAAATAATTTTCTTTAATTCAGGAATACAAGAACCACAATTCGTTCCAGCTTTAAGTAAGTTCCCAATATCCTCAACCGTTTTAGCTGAACCACAAGAAATAGCCTCTTTAATCGTATTTTCTCCTATTCCAAAACAAGCACAAATCATAGGCCCTGTATCAGGAAGTCCTGCACCCGGTTTTCCTGCTAATATACTCATTCGTATTTCATCGCTTAATTCTTGCTCAGAAAAAAGCTGACTTAACCATGATCTTGCTGGTAAATCATGTTTAGCAGAGATAAAAATAATACTTTCCAGTTGATTGTTAATAATTTTCCCTGCACGAAATCGGTTTACACTTTGATCAGAAAACTCTAGCCACTCACCTTCTTCACCCAGCTGTTTTTTTGTCCAATTAGATAAATCTTCAATGGTGGTTTCACCGGCTAGTTCATAGCGCCAATATTGTTCGCCTTTAATCTTGACCCAATACTCGGAATCATTTGGTATTAAAGGTGCTCGGGAAAATATGAATCCGCACCAAGTTGGTTGGTACGATGTTACTTTGATGGGCGTATGTTTGGATTCTGGTTGTCCGGAAACAGGGTCAACTACAGGATTAACTAGAGCATTAACTCGCCCTTTTGAGGCAAGAAAATCATTCCAGTGCATAGGCACAAATACGCTCCCTACTCTCTGCTCTTCTGTTATAACAACTCTAGCCAGCATGTTTCCCCATAAACTATCTAATCTGGCTAAACCACCTTCGAGTAAATCATATCTATTGGCATCAGATAGATGAACTTGTATTATCGGCTCAGAAATATGTGCATTTAATCTTGCTGATCTTGCCGTTCGTGTCATAGTATGCCACTGGTCGCGTACACGACCGGTATTAAGAATAAGAGGATATTCTTTACTGCATGCATTAACTGGTGCACGTGGAGTTATTGCAATAAACTGTGCTTTGCCTGTTGCGGTAAAAAACTGTTTATCTTCAAATAATCTTGGTGTTCCTTTTTGTTTTTTAGTAGTAACAGGCCACTGGATAGGCACCAAATCATCATATTGTTGATCGCTAATCTCAGCTAAACCACTTATATCAAAATCACGTTTTCCGTTATTTTCGAAGCCAGAAAGAGCCGCATGTTCTCTAAATATTTCTGCTGATGATTGATAATCAAATGCATCGCCAAAACCCATCCGTTTTGCAACTTCCGATAATATCCACCAATCTTCTTCTGCCTCCCCCGGATGCGGCAAGAAGTTACGCTGATGGGAAATGCAACGCTCAGAATTGGTGACTGTTCCGCACTTTTCGCCCCAAGCTAGTGCGGGTAATAAAATATCAGCACGTGCAGCCGTCCCTGTGTTTAATTCACATTCAGAGACAATCACTAATTCACATGCGTCTATTGCTCGACGAACAACGTCAGCATTTGGCAAAGTAACAGCGGGGTTCGTTGCGATCACCCAAATGGCTTTAATTTTGCCACTTGCTATATCTTCAAACATATCAATAGCCTGCGCTCCTGCTTTTGTTGCTAGATTGTTTGTTTGCCAAAAACGGGAGACTAGATCATGATGTACTGAGTTATCTAATTCCATATGGGCGGCCAATTGATTACTTAATGCACCCACCTCACGCCCTCCCATTGCATTAGGTTGACCAGTGATAGAGAAAGGTCCCATTGCTGGTTTGCCTAGCCGTCCTGTGGCTAAATGACAATTGATTATACTATTTGATTTATCTGTTCCCGATGAAGATTGATTTACCCCTTGGGAATAAAGAGTAACAACTTTTTTATTCTTTACAAATAGCTGGAAAAACTGCTCAACATCCTGCTCTGATAATTCACACGTTTGAGCAACGTCTGCTATTGATAGTTCCGCGGAAATTAATGCATCTGCCAAGCCTTCAGTATGCTGATTAACAAACCCCCAATCTATGCATTGCTGTTGATTAATGTGGCTAAGTAGTCCATTAAATAAGCTGGCATCCGTCCCGGGTTTAAGTGGTAAATGCAGGTCTGCAATATCACATGTTGAAGTTTTCCTCGGGTCAATAACCACTATTTTTAAATTAGGTCGTTGTTGTTTCGCTTTAACGATTCTCTGATAAACAATAGGGTGACACCATGCTGTATTAGAACCTTCAATAATGATTAAATCAGCAATCTCCAAATCTTCATAATTTCCTGGCACAGAGTCGCTACCAAAGGCACGCTTATAGCCAGCAACGGCTGATGACATACATAAGCGAGAGTTAGTATCAATATTTGCGCTACCGATAAAACCCTTCATCAGCTTGTTGGCAACATAATAATCTTCGGTTAACAATTGCCCTGAAACATAAAATGCGACTGCATCAGCACCGTGTTTTTCAATCACTTCTTTTAAGCCAGTAGATACTGCATCTAGTGCTTTATTCCATGATGTTTTTTGACCATTAACGTGCGGATGAAGCAAGCGATCTTCCAGACCAATCGTATCGGCTAAGGCTGAACCTTTTGAGCATAATCGTCCAAAATTAGCCGGATGGGTTTTATCACCTTTAATTGAAATTGTGCCATCTTGTTCTTTTTTTGCCCGTACACCGCAGCCTACACCACAGTATGGACAGGTTGTTAAACTTGTTGTTGTCATTAATTATTAATCCTGTGGTGCTTCAAATATGGTGCTGACCAAAAATAATATGTTCACGTATCTTAGAAATATCTTGCCCCTCTGTGAGTAGCGAAAAGTACCACAAGCCATCGATAGTTTCACCATAAAGAACAATACCTATAATCAAGTTGTTTTTAATCACCAGTTTTTTGTATATATGTCGTGCAGTATCTTTAAAAACTATATCTTCAGTGTTGTCATCTCCAATAAAATCACCCGCTGAAAATAAGTCGACCCCTGTTACTTTTAATTTTGTTGAAGTAACACTGCTAACGTAACTGGCAATACCCATATCGACCAGATGATTAGCACACACTTTAGCCTGTTCAAATAACGGGGCTACCAATCCAAAGGTTTTTTTACGATGTTGTACACATTCCCCTACGGCATAAATTGTCGGGGTGTAGGTTTGTAATGTATCATCGACCAAAATACCACGATCACATTGAATGCCTGAGGCTTGCGCCAGTGAAATATTTGGACGTACCCCAATTGCCATAACCACCAAATCAGCATTAACTTCCAAACCACCTTTAAAACGTATTTTTTCAACTCGCTCATTACCTAACAAAGCCTCAGTCTGGTGGTTCATCAAAAAATGCATCCCCTTCTGTTCCAGCTCTTCTCGCATTAAATCAGCTGCCTGCTGATCCAATTGCTGGCTCATTAAGGTATTGTTTCTGTGTACGACTGAAACATTCATCCCTTGAATCATTAATCCATTTGCAGCTTCTAGCCCCAGCAAACCACCACCTATCACAATTGCATTCTTATGGGTTTTGGCTGTTTCAATCATGACATTCACATCATTAATATCTCTAAAACTAATCACTCCTTCTAGGTCATGACCTGGAATATCAAGCATCACGGGCACTGAGCCAGTGGCAATAATTAAACGATCATAATTGGCAACCGTACCATCATCCGAAAGCACTTGTTGCTTAGTACGGTCAATTTTAGTAATGGTTTTCCCCGTGTATAAAGTGATTTTATTATCCTGATACCATTGCAAATCATTAATGATAATTTCACTTAGCTTTTTATCACCTGCCAACACAGGAGAAAGCATAATACGATTGTAGTTGCCATGTGGCTCTGCACCAAATACAGTAATATCAAATTTATCGGGTGATAATTTTAACAGCTCATCAACTGTTCTCATGCCGGCCATACCGTTACCGATAAGGACTAGTTTTTGTTTCATCTTTAGAATAATTATTTTTTGGATATTTTAATTAGCTGAGAATAAAAAAGATTACTTTACTCTCCACGTACTTATGGATAAAGAACTCATAATGACTTAATTTTTGTCGAAATAAGACGCACAAGCAATAACTTAAAAGCTAGCAAATACTGAGCCAAGTTGGTCTCGAGAGTTTGAATCACCCTTCCCCTATTACTTTACTTAAATTTTCGACCTTCATTCGAAACTATATTAAGATATAATGAACTGGAATATTTCTAACAACAATTTTTAAGGTAGACCTTTTATGTTTTTTACAATGAAATTTTTCTTATCTCTTATAATAGTTACTACTTTAGGTACATTTGCAACAACAAGCAGTGCTGCGGGTAAAATTGAAAATGCAACAATGGAAGAAGTAACTTATGCCATTGAAACTACTCTAAAGTATGCAGAAGAAACACTTGAAGCTTTAAATAATAACGCAGATAAAGAAACCATTTTAGATCTTCTTAGAAAAACCAAACAAATTGCAAAAGAAATAGAAGTTACTCGTCTTGGCCCTCCAAAAATGAAAGCATCAGCACAAATGAAGAAGGCTAGATTTGCTGTTCGAAAAGATGAAATGGACAAAGCAAAAGAACATGTTGAAGCTGGTGTAAAACATTATCAAGTTCTTCGTAAAAGGTTTTACGATTTCTAGAGTAGATTCTTTTTTACAGACCGAGGCATTAGAAAACCTCGACTTGGAATATAACTTTTTTCTCTCTCACCCTTCCTAAAGCTGTATTTTCTAGTTTTATTACAACCCTATTCCTGAGTTTATTAAACTTACTTTATAATACAAGCAATCACCAACTTTTCAAAAATAAAGGAAATATTAATATGTCTATAAAAAAAATGATTGACCTTGATTTATCGGGTAAACGCGTTTTAATTCGCCAGGATTTAAACGTCCCAATTAAAGATGGCAAAGTAACCAGTGATTTAAGAATTCAAGCAAGTATCCCTACTATTGAACAGGCATTGGAAGCAGGCGCATCTGTTATGGTTATGTCCCATCTAGGTCGCCCTGTTGAAGGTAAATTTGATGAATCTTCTAGTTTAAAACCTGTCGCTGAACAGTTATCTCATCTACTTGGAAAACCTGTCCGACTAGAAAAAAACTGGTTAGATGGTATTGACATTAATACAGGAGAAGTTGTTCTATGCGAGAATGTTCGTTTTAATGTTGGCGAAAAGAAAAATAATGACGAATTAGGTAAAAAAATGGCAGCATTATGCGACATTTTTGTTATGGATGCTTTCGGTACTGCTCATAGAGCACAAGCATCAACTCATAGTGTTGCTAAATTTTCTCCAATTGCATGTGCAGGTCCTTTATTAGCAAATGAATTAGACGCTTTAGCTAAAGCCTTAAATCAACCAGCAAAACCACTAGTTGCAATTGTGGGTGGATCAAAAGTCTCGACTAAACTAACCGTATTAGAATCACTATCTACTAAAGTAGACCAACTTATTGTTGGTGGAGGTATTGCAAATACTTTTATCGCTGCAGCCGGGTTCCCAGTTGGGAAGTCGCTTTATGAAGAAGATTTACTAGACGAAGCAAATCGATTAATGGCAGCGGCAAAAAAAGCGGGATCAGATATTCCTGTTCCAGTTGATGTTGTTTGTGCCAAAGAGTTTTCTGATACAGCTAAGGCCACGGTAAAAAATGTGGCTGATGTTGAAGCTGATGATTTAATTTTAGACATCGGGCCAGAAACAGCCAAACAGTACGCTCAAATTCTAAAAACGGCAGGAACGATTGTTTGGAATGGTCCCGTCGGTGTTTTTGAAATTGATCAATTTTCTAATGGTACAAAATCTATGGCGGAAGCCATTGCAGAAAGCCCTGCTTTTTCTATTGCTGGTGGGGGTGATACATTAGCAGCAATTGATAAATATAATATTAAAGATAAAGTTTCTTACACTTCAACAGGTGGTGGTGCTTTTCTTGAATTTTTAGAGGGTAAAAAACTACCTGCTGTAGCAATGTTAGAAGAACGAAACCAATAACCTAGACAATTTACCTTTTTTAACAATATATTTAGGGGTTGGTTAGCTATTTTTTGGTAAACCAACCCACTCCTATAGTTAACAATACAAAGATGTTTCTTTCCTCTATTCAAAGATTATCTTTATTTGACTGGGATAGCTCATTCAACATTTGTTTTTCTTCTGTTGTCAGCAAACTATACATTTGACTTGTATTGGTAGATTCAGGAATAGCTGCGTTTTTGGTCCGCCTTTTTCCTTGCCGACGTGAATTATTACGCCGATCCTTCCCTCGCCTATCTTCCTTTGGCCATAACAAATAATCTTTCTGAATAGCATTTATCCACTCTGGACTACCAAAAGCATAGGTTATCACTCGCCGTTCTTTTGCTCGACGTTCAGCCCTTCGTCTATTTTTTTTCCTAGGATCTTCTGATATCATCTAAATCAAAAGGAAGTAATGAACATAGTCAACCTCAATTTTAATGGAATACGTTAAAATTTAATGATTTCAATTACCTTTTTAAAATTAACATACCTATAAACAAACTTCAATTATTTTCGTCAACAGGCCAGATACTATCTTAAAAATCAACTTTTATTTATTAAAACACTGTCTCTTTTTCCCTGCGAACTCTTTAAAAACTAAGTTTGCCATTTGAAGACTTATATCAAATGGTTTTTCTAACTTCAATACGTCATAAGATAAAATTAATAATTTTTTCTAGGTTTTACCACGTTGTACCTGTGATGGTGTAATAATCTTGAAAGGATTTGTAGCTTATAATCCAGCTAAAATCAGGAGAATAAAATGACCGAAATAAACACCGAAAACCTAGACTAAGTTTTACCATAGAACAACGGTTAGATTATGCAAAGTTTATGGTAAATGAAGGATATACCAACAAGCAGATAATGGAAATATCGGGAGCGGGTACCTCTTATGTTTGGATGCCAAAAAAACGGTAGCCAAAGCTAACATCTAATACACCTCTATTTAATTTTTAATCCCCACTCCTTTGTGTAATAAATAGAGACTTAAAAGGGTTAAAAATAAAATAAACCCGCCTGTCATGGCAAAAGCAAGCCATATCTCAATATCCGTCACACCAATTAACCCATACCTAAATGCATTTATCATATAAAGGATAGGGTTAGTTAAAGATATAGTTTGCCACAAATCCGGAAGCATGGAGACAGAATAAAATACCCCTCCCAAATAACTCAGTGGCGTTAATATAAAGTTGGGGATAATAGAAATAGCATCAAAACTATCGGCAAATATTGCATTAATAAAACCAGCTAAAGCAAATAAAGTTGCCGTTAAAATTGCGACAGTTATAGCAATGCCTAAATGATTAACCGTAATATCTGTATATAAAAATGAGATACAAGTTACAACTATTCCAACTAATAAGCCACGAGCAACGCCCCCCAGAACATAGCCCATTAAAATAACCCAGTTAGAAACCGGTGAAACTAATAGCTCCTCTATATGCCGTTGAAATTTAGTGGAATAAAAAGATGAGACCACATTAGCGTAGGAGTGACTAATGATCGACATTAAAATCACCCCAGGGACAATATAATCCATATAACTTACACCACTTATATTACCTACTCGCTCTCCGATCAATTTACCAAAAATCATAAAATACAAAGAGGTTGTGATTGCAGGTGGTAATAATGTTTGAGGCCATATTCGAGTAAAGCGGCGAATTTCTTTGGCCAAAATCGTACGAAATGCTATAAAATTATTCATTCACTAAATCCATAAACAACTGTTCTAAACGATTTGACTTATTTTTAAGACTCAACACCTCAATATTTTTGTCTGTTAATTGTTGAAACAAAAGATTTAAACTCATTCCTTTTGGCACGGCCACATTTAATAACTTACTTTCAATCAATTCTAATTTATATCCTTCTATTTTTGGGGTGATTGAAACAGGGTTTGCCAAATTAAGTATAAAATGATCCTGTTTGACTCTAGTGAGTAATTCAGCCATGCCAGACTTTTCTACGATTAACCCATCATTAATAATAGCAATATTTCTACATAAGCTTTCTGCTTCTTCCAGATAATGTGTGGTTAAAATAATCGTGGTGCCCTGCTGATTTATTTCCTCCATCATTTTCCACATTGAGCGACGTATTTCTATATCTACACCCGCCGTTGGTTCATCTAAAATCAATAGTCTTGGAGAATGAACTAATGCTCTGGCAATCATCACTCGCCGTTTCATTCCTCCTGATAGTCGTCTTGAAACGGTATCTCTTTTATCCCATAACGACATTTGTTTTAAACATCTTTCAGCATTTATTTTTGCCTTTTTTTTGGGGATTCCGTAATAACCTGCTTGATTTAAAACTATATTTTTGACTGTTTCAAATTGATTAAAATTTATTTCCTGGGGAACAAGACCAATACAACTTTTAGCTTTAGCATTTTGTTTTTTTAAATCATGTCCAAAAATACTCACACTACCACTGGTTTTATTAACTAAAGAGCTGATTATTCCAATTGCTGTTGATTTACCTGCTCCATTTGGACCTAGCAATGCAAAAAAATCACCCTGTTCTACATCAAGATCAATTCCCTTTAAAGCAACAAAACCATTGCTATATTTTTTTTTTAGATTTTGAATGGATAATGCATTCATAAAGACAAATACTTACCGAAAAGGATAAAATGGGGTAAATTATAACCTTTGCTCTCTAGCATGGGCGATTTAAATAATTTATTATTAAGTTTTGAAAATGTGAAAGTAATTCTCGGAATCACTGATTCTCAGTTAACTCAAAAACAGGAATAAACCGTGACAAATAAATTACCTACTAGCGTAGCAGCAATAGACCTAGGATCAAATAGTTTCCATATGATTGTCTGTAAGATAGAAAAAGGGAAGTTAAGAACTATTGATCGCCTAAAAGAGATGGTACGGCTTGCTTCAGGCCTGGATAAAAAAAGAAACATTGATAACGTAACACAAAAAAAGGCACTTGCTTGTCTTGAACGATTTGGCCAACGAATTCGTAATTTTCCTGCAGGAAGTGTCCGGATTGTTGGGACTAATACGCTACGAACTGCAAAAAACTCCAAACAATTTATCTTAAAAGCTGAAAAAGCACTTGGACACCCTATTGAGATTATTGCAGGAATTGAAGAAGCCAGACTCATTTATCAAGGTGTAGCCAATAGCCTTGGCAGTAATGCCAACTCACGATTTGTCATGGATATTGGTGGAGGTAGCACAGAATATATTATTGGAACAAATGATACCCCGTCAGTAAAAGAAAGCTTAAACATGGGGTGCGTAACCGTTAGCAACCTGTTTTTTAAAGAGGGAACCATTAGTAAAAAGTCCTTCAATAAAGCGGTTATCTATGCCCAACAGAAGCTAACCTCCCATCAACGAAAATTTAATAGTAAAAATTGGGATGAAGCTATTGGAGCTTCTGGTAGTTTACGTTCAATTCATAAAGTATTAATTGCAACGAAATGGAGTAATAACGGAATTACCCGAGAAGGGCTCGAAAAACTGGTTGAACATATCACCCAATGCGACCATGTTGATGAATTAAATTTACCCGAACTAAGTGAAGAAAGACTTCCCGTTTTTGTCGGTGGTGTTGCTATTATTTATGCAACCTTTAAAAAACTCGATATTGAACAAATGACTGTTTCTGATGGTGCACTTCGCGAAGGCTTGGTTCATGATTTACTGAATAGAATTTATGATCACGACATTCGTTCACACACCATTGAAACTATAGCTAAACATTACCATACAGATATAAAACACGCGGCTCGCATCAAGAAATCAGTCAACTATATTCTTGATCAACTTGATAGCCAATGCTGTTCTGGAAATAGTAAAATTATCACCCAGTTTCTACATTGGGCAGTTAGTCTACATGGCATAGGTTTAAACATTGCCCATAACAAATATCATAAACACAGTGCATATATTATTGAAAATGGTGACTTTTCTGGCTTCTCCAGACAAGACCAAATTCTTCTTTCAACACTGGTTCGTTCTCACCGCAAAAAATTCTCTAACTCCCGTTTTAAAAAGCTTCCTGCCCCATGGAATATAGATGCCCCCTTCCTGACAATCATATTACGCCTAGCCATCTTATTACATAGAAATAGACATACATTGGCTAAACCTGAATTTAAAATAGCTATTAAAGCTACTGAAATTGAATTACAATTTGAAAATAATTGGTTGGAAAGTGCACCTCTTACCTATGCAGACCTTGAAATAGAAGCCAACTATTTAAAATCAGCAGGTTATACCTTAAATTATTCATAAGATCAAAGGGAATGAAGCAACGTAATAATAGAACTTTATGGCCTCCCCCTCCCCTATTGCGACTACTATTTTTCTCATTGGCAGTCCCCATATTAATCATTGTCTTTATTCTTTTTTTCACAATTGAAAATTCAGCGATAACACAACAAAATTGGAATTTAGCTCACAGTGACATTGAAAATATTTTAAACATCGTTAAGAATTCACAACAACAACAACAACAACAACAACAACAACAACAACAACAACAACAACAACAACAACAACAACAACAACAACAACAACAACAACAAACAATAAAACTTAGTGAAAAAGAACTAAATATTATTCTAGATTACCTATTGCACTATTACATACATAGCACCTCTAAAATAACGATTGAGCAACAACAACTAGACTTTAAAATCGCGATATTACTCAACCTTAATTACTTTAGAAAATATCTAAATTTTAGTTTTAAATTAACAAAACGAGGCGGCTACCCTGTTATCAATCAGCTCAAAATTGGCAGCTTATCTATAGCCGATCAATTTGCAGGGTTAATTCTTGAAAAACTGATTAACTATACGCCATTAAAAGATTATTATATGTTTGCAGCACAGCATACCAAAGGCATACAAATTAGTAGCGATCGTTATTTAACGATTAATTATATTTCTCCTACTGATTTTGATTTAAAAACAAAATTGAGTCTAAACAATAAAAACGTCCAGTCCGTAATTTTTTATCAACAACAAATTACTCATATTATTGCTAAACATGACCCAAAATGGCGCTTATCCCTAGCAGAATTATTTCAACCCTTATTTAAACAAGCTTTTCTCAGATCTTCTATTAAAACAGCCATATCAGAGAACCGTGCTGTTCTTATTGCCATCAGTACCTATGTTAACAAAAGTGAAATTAAAGCCTACATTCCTTTTGATATTAGCCCATCAACCAATAAAAAAAACTACCCAGCCTCCCTTTATAAAAGTCCTGATATGGCAAAACATTTTATGGTTTCTGCTGTTTTGTCAGCTGCTGGAGCAGAGAATTTTGCTTATAAGTTAGGGCAACAAAAAGAACTTAATGACGCAAAAACAGGAAGTGGGTTTAGTTTTATTGATCTTGCTGGTGATAGGGCCGGACTAAAATTTGGAAAAATGGCTACATCTTCGGCTAAAAATGCGAGGGAACTACAAAGAAAAATATCTGCCATTAAGGACTACACCTCTTTTATGCCTGAAGTAAGAGATTTACCCGAAAAAATGAGTGATAACGAATTTAAAAAAAGATTTGAATCAGTTTCTAGTAGCAAGTATAAGAAAATGTTAGCTAAAATTGATAAACGGATAGCAAGCTTAGATATTTATCATTAAATTCAAAAGCCATGAAGCTATTTCATATAAAATATCATCTTCTTATCATCGTTTTGCTAATATCATCGTTACTAAGCCAAAACATATCTGCCGAAACAAAAATTGCAATTCTTGATTTTGAACTTAAGGATTTAACGCTAAAACCCAGAATACAAAGTGAACTTAAACGTACGGCATCCATAAAGCCATTACTAGAAGCAGAACTTGAAAAAGCTAATTATGTCATTATTAATATTGAAACCGCTAAACAAAAAATGGCAAGCAGTGGTATAGGATATTTATTTGACCATCATGATGTAGCAGCTAAATTAGGTAGAGAATCAGGTGCAGACTTTATACTTGTGGGTAGACTTCATAAACCAAGTTTTTTATTTGCGTATATGATGGGGCATTTAATTAGAACGAATGATGGAAAACTAATTGGTAATTTTATTTCAGAAGCGAAAGGACCCAACATAAAACTAACTATTAAAACCGTTGAAAGCCTTGCTGTTAAAATAGATAAAGCACTTAATAACCGATATACACCACCGCCACCTAAAAAATACTAATCATTTTGTAGGTTGTTGTTGACTCTATCGTTAACCCATCATTTTTTATTAAAAAAATGTTAGTTTGCCATAAAGACGTCAACCTGCATACACATCAAATATTTTACAATTTCGGAGTTTGTTCATGGCTAAACAGCATTCACTAACACCTAACACGTCATCAACACCCTCTGCTATTGATAACATCCACTTAGCTGATGACCTTTGCATTCGGCAACTTAAACAAGTCTGGTTTTGTAGAAGTCTGTTATTTTGCAATGGTGCCAGACGTCTTGCTAAAGAAAGGTTTCATCAGGATGAAATCCCAGATTTACTTGAACTAGATGAAAACCAATTTGAAGATAAAAAGCCATCAACACTCTTCAAAACAATAAAAAAACAAGCAAAGCAATTAATAGATATAACTATCATTCGCCAAGGTCCATTGTTTACTAACCTGAACCAAATAAATCATCATTTTGGCTTAAGTGAAATAGAAACAAATATTATACTTTTTGCTACATTGATAGAGCTAGACAGTGCTTATGGTAATTGTTATGACTTATATGGTTCACTTAGTAATAGAGATTTCTATCCATTTTTAGCTAATGTACTTAATGTTACCAGTAAACAAATTACAGACGTATTTAATAAAGAAGGTTTATTAAATCAATCGGGATTATTAAAACTACATACATCAAGCCGTGAAGTTGACCAAAAATTTGATCTATTAAAAAGCTTTTGTAATGCTTTAGATACACCTCAGCAAACTATAGAATCTTTATTTTCTGACTTTATTATGACAGCTCCAGAGGCTATTTTAGAGCCTCAACATTTTAAACATATCGAAAAAGACTATTCGCGTCTATCTAAATACATTCAGGTTGTCTGTAAAGATAAAATAAAAGGAGCAAATATTCTAATCTATGGCCCACCAGGTACGGGTAAAACTCAATGGGTACGAACACTGGTAAAAGAACTTAAAATCAAACTTTATGAAATTAGTGTTGAAGATACGGAGGGAGATATTTTATCGGGCAAAGAACGTGTTACTGCTTGCCAGTTAGCCCAAAAGCTTTTAGAAAAAGGTAAGCATCAAGCACTTTTATTTGATGAAATAGAAGATTTATTTCAAACAGATATGTTTTCCCAATTAATAGGAAATAGCAATAGAAGTTCGCACACAAATAAAGGCTGGATCAACCTCTTATTGGAAAACAATGCGGTTCCAACTTTTTGGATTTCCAATGATATAACAAATATGGATAAAGCTTTTTTACGACGTTTTGATTTAGTTTTTGAATTATCCGTTCCGCCTCATTCTGTTAGAAAAAGAATGCTGATAGAATCACTTAAAAAAACAAATGTTAGTGATAAATGGATTGATCGTATTTCACACCTTGAGCACCTTCCACCCGCTATTATTAATCGTGCGACTAGAGTTAATGAAATTATTGGCGAATCAAATGCTAATTTAATTGAAGAACATTTAGAAAAAATTATCAGCAATACGCTAAAGGCGATGGGGCATCAGCACCAGGCAATAAACCCTGTAACATCTAGTTTTTATGATCCCAGCTTAATTAACACCAAAGCTCCATTAGATAAAATTTCAAAAGGTTTAAAAAATTCTCGTACCGGAAGACTCTGTTTCTATGGACCTCCCGGTACGGGTAAAAGTGCTTATGCAAGATATTTAGCTGAGTATCTTGAAATACCCCTGATAGCAAAACGAGCATCTGATATTATTGATTGTTATCTTGGTAACACAGAAAAAAATATTGCCAACATATTTGAACAGGCAACTAAAGAAAAAGGCTTATTGCTCCTTGATGAAGCAGATAGTTTTTTACGCGATAGAAAAAATAGTCAACATAGCTGGGAAACCACCCAGGTTAATGAATTATTAGTGCAAATGGAAAACTTTGAAGGAATCTTTATCTGCTCAACTAATCTAATGAATGATTTAGATGCTGCCGCTTTAAGAAGGTTTGACTTTAAACTTGAATTTACTTATTTAAAAAGCGAACAAGCCTGGTCATTATTAAAAGGTTTCTTGGGTGATGCTGTTAATAACTTATCTTCCAATAAAAAATCAAAAATTAAAAAGCAATTAGCCGCCATACAATTACTAACCCCCGGTGACTTTGCAACAATAAAAAGGAAACTAACACTGTTAGATGAACTTGATAATGTAGAGTTATTCGTAAAAGAACTTCAACAAGAAGTAAATTTTAAAAATGAAAATTCATCACGAGCAATAGGCTTCTCAGCCGAATTTTAAAAAATGCGTAGGTTAGGCTTCCGTCTTTTTGGCAACCCAACATTTAGTAGATTGGCTTTCTTTCACATAAAAAATTTGTTGGGTTAACGATAGAACCGTTAGCCCAATCTACGGTATTTTTTCTCATTCTAAGCCACTACTATAGGCATCTGTCACTTAACTTTAATGCCCAAAAGCCAAGGGTGGGTGAGATTTTGAGCCTTGCGAAAAAACGTTACCCACCAACTCTGCAAAATATTGGGTTACGTTATCGCGCTTCGCTTGATAAGCTTACCCAGCCTACGGTTTTACCAGTTTAAACCAAGTGTCATAAATAAAACAATTAAAGACAAAGTGACTACATTTTGAAAAACCTCATCCCAGTCAAAAGACTCTAATTCTTTTTTTTCATTCATTAACTCTTCAATACGGTTATGGATTTGGTCTTGCATATGAGTTGGTGTCAACATAATATTTTCCTCTCTTTTTTATTATTTATAACTTCTCATTTGTCCCACTAAAACGCCTTGAATTTCCACCTGCTGAGGCTTAAAACGCATGGGTTTCATTTTTTTATTAGCTGGAACTAAAACTGTTTCATGTGGATATTGTTCTATGAATTTTAAGGTTGCATCGGTTTTATCTACCAAAGCAACGACAATTTCTCCATTTCTTGCGTAACTGCGTTGTTCAATAATCACCCAGTCTCCATCAAAAATACCATCATCGACCATTGAATCTCCTTTCACTTGCAATATGTAACAGGGGCTTTCTGTTTTAATTTCATCGGGAATACGCATGTAACTTATATTTTCCAATGCTTCAATGGGGGCTCCTGCTGCTATTGTTCCTACAAAAGGAATATTACCCTTTTCATCAATATGGTTGATTTCTTTAGTTTCTGTGCTTAAAAGAGCCTGTTCTGTTAACCGGACACCTCGTTGTTTTCGGTTTGATGCTTCAACTAGGCCTGCATGAATAAGTCCTTGAATATGTTTATGCAAAGACCCTCTGGATTTAAGCCCCATTGCAGTACATAATTCATCCAAAGTGGGAGGCAAAATAAAATGATTTCTATTTTCAATTAAAAAATCAAAAATTTCTGCTTGTTTTCTAGTTAAATTACGATTACCCAGCATTTCAGTTCTCTGTTTGTTTTTATTGATAATACAACAAGAACAGAAAGAGAACAAGTTTTTTAATTTATTCCCTAATATTAACCCTTCATTTTCAACAAAATAGCGTTGGGTTGCCAAAGAATCAGCAGCCCAACCTACAATTTTTCTATAGCGACTAATTTATTCTCTAGGCCTTACTATTCATAGCGTGCCTTGCTTCACAATTTTAAATCTTCCTCAAATATTAATTGTTAATAGTCAACTATACTTCTCTCTAATTCCGTCATTGATATTCTGTTTAAAAGTATTTTTTTAATTTCAATCACACTACTGGTAAACATGGGTTAGGTTCGCAAAGCACTATTTATTATGAAAAAACGCAAAAACTATCATAAAAACAGTTCTAAATTTATTCTTGAAGAATTAGAGCCTCGCGTACTTTTTTCTGGAGGAATAGAAGGCCTGATTTCCACTGAATTAGAACCGGCTATTGCTACTTATCTTGATATTGATACCAACTCAGAACAAACAAATGTTCAAAACAAGTCACAATCATCTACGCCAGAATTACAAACTTACGAAATTGTATTTGTTGATACCGGTGTAGAGGATTATCAAACATTTGTTGATGATATTGTTAACCAATCTGAAAGTGGACGAAATATTTCAGTAGTCTTACTAGATACTGATAAGAATGGGATAGAACAAATATCAGATACGTTACTTGATTATGATGATCTTGATGCTATTCATATCATTTCTCATGGTGAAGATGGTAATATCAGTCTGGGTAACACCAGCCTAAACTCAAATAGTGTTGTAAGCAATCAACTCGCCATTTCATTGTGGTCAGATTCATTTTCTGAGTCAGGTGACTTATTGATCTATGGCTGTAACCTTGCCGCTACAACTGAAGGGCAAAGTTTGGTTGATACTCTAGCTCAACTAACTCAAACTGATGTAGCCGCTTCTGAAGACTTAACAGGTAATGTAAAGCTAGGTGGCGATTGGGATCTGGAGTATGTCTCCGGAACCATTGAAGCCGATATAGCGGTTAGCCAAAATGGCCAACAGGAGTGGTTAGGGGTGTTAAATGTAGCACCTACCGATATATTGACATCAGGCGCTCTAAACTTGAATTCGAGCCCTAACGGAATATCTGGAACATCGTTAACCTTGAACCAGGGCGCTGCTTTTACGGTACAAATGGAGATAAACCCAGCCACAATTAACGCTACTAACTGGTCATACGGACTACTTACAAGAAATGTTACGACTACAGGTAACGGTTTTTACTTGGAGGTGAGAGATGAAAAAATATCTTACAGTCAATGGGATAGTGGTTCTTTGCAGGGGAAGGTAGAAAGTTCAATTGGAGATTTGGTGGTTGGTAACTGGCAAACTGTTACCTTAACTATTGATGCTGGTGATCCGTCTGTTACAGATGATAGCACGGCTACTATATATGTAGATGCCATTCAAGTTGGAACGATAACAGGTCTTCCCGAAGTGGATAGCTCATCGCAGGAGCTTTATTTTTTAGATACTTTTGATGGTGATGTGAGAGAGGTAAGATTTTTTGACTCTGCGTTATCCAGTGCACAAGTTGCGGGAAGTCTAAATACCAATTATGACGGGACTGAAGCAGGACTTGTTTTACTTTATGACTTTGAGGATGGCACTGGCACCACAGTAACAGACCGAAGCTTATCAGGCCATGATGGAACGATAGGTAACGCCACTACCAATTGGGTTGCCATTAATGTTGTCCCAGAAGCTAGTGTGGCAGGTGCTGTTGTCGGGTTCCTCTCTGCGGATGACCCGGATGCAAACGATACCTTAACCTATTCCATCCAGAGTGATCCATCCGGCAATTTTGAAATCGTTGGGCGGGAGATACGTGTCTCTCAAACTGCTACGCTCAATTATGAATCAGCGGCCAGTCATAATATCACTGTTCGTGTCACAGACTTGGGCGGGCTCTTCTATGATGAAGTGGTCACTATTCAAATCAGCGATATTAATGAAGTACCTATCGACCTATTAACTTCCGGTGCGCTGCATATTGACAACACCACAAATCAGATTGATGTGGCATCGCTATCTTTGGATGATAAAACTGACTTCTCAGTTGAATTCAAAATTAATCCTGCCCAAATCCTTGCCAGTGGAACTTCATTTGAACTGGTTTCTCAATACCCTGATGTGACAAATGGTTATAAGCAAAATGGGTTTTATGTAAACGTATTTGAGGGGAAACTAAGCTATTCACAGTGGAACAATGGAAGTTGGGCGGGTGTGGGTGCTGGCAACGAACTCTCCCCCGGAGTCTGGCAAACCGTCACCGTTACGCGAGATAACGCTATTGTTACCCTCTATGTTGATGGTGTTCAGGTCGCATCGGGTACCGTCCCCGATCCAATGATCGATGGTAATGGCACGCTCAAGTTTTTAGACGAATTCAAAGGTGACGTGAGCGAAATCCGGGTTTTTGACCGGGCACTTACCTCCGCAGAAGTCAATACCGGCCTGAATACTAATCTACTGCTGCATTATGATTTTGAAGAAGGTAGCGGTACAACCATACTCGATCGCAACACACCAACTACAACTAATAATGGAACAATAGCCAATCCAGCCGCGACAAACTGGATCACCATCAATGAAATTCCAGAGAATAGTGCCACAGGCACCGTTGTCGGTTTTCTCTCTGCGGTTGATCCGGATGCCGGAGATACCTTAACGTATTCCATTCAGAACGACCCTTCCAATAATTTTGAAATCGTTGGGCGGGAGATACGTGTTAAAGCAGGTGCGACGCTGGATTATGATTCAGCAAGTAGCCATGTTATTACAGTTCGCGTCACCGATTCGGGCACTCCAGGTCTTACGTACGATGAAGATATCACTATTCAACTCAACAAAGCCCCCACCACCGGCAATGCAGGTAGCGCTAGCCCAGAGGACTCTTCCTCGATGGTCATCAACCTAAATGGTTCGGATGTTGATGGTACCGTCACTCATTTTAAACTGGATAATCTTCCTTCTAACGGAAACCTTTATCTAGACAGTGGCCTGACTACGCTGGTTAATATTAACCAGGATTACGCACGTAGCAGCGCATTACTCCCGATGTATTTCGTACCCGATGCCAATTGGAACGGAAGCACCAGCTTTACCTATTTAGCTAAAGATGACAGCGGACAATACAGTCGATCGGCGGGTACTGCGACGTTTAACGTTACTCCAGTTAACGATGCGCCAATTCTTGCCGGAGGAACATTTACTCTAACCACAATCACCGAGGATGAGATAAACAACAATGGCAACACCGTTGCTGAAATCATTGCCAGTGCCGGTGAGGACATGATTACGGATGTTGATGCCGGTGCATTGGAAGGTATTGCCATTACCAGTGTTGGCCCCACTTTGGAATATTCACTTGATGGCGGTACAAGCTGGAATTCTGTAGGTAATTTGAGTTTCCCAAATTCACTTTTGCTTCGTAGTACAGATAAAGTTCGTTTTATTCCCGATCAAGAAAATGGCTCAACGTCACAGAAGTTTGCGTTTAAGGCATGGGATCAGACCAGCGGCATTGCGGGTATGATAGCCGATATAAGTAGTAATGGTGGAACAACCGCTTTTAGCGAGAGCTTTCCTTGGGCCACGATTATAATATCTGATATTAATGATGCGCCAAGCTTTAACATACCCGGTAGTGGTACTGGCAAATTAACCACCGTCATTGGTGCCGGTACGGACGATGCAGAAAGTACTGTTGTTCAACCCGATGGCCGTATCCTGGTGGCTGGTCACACTCTAAATGGCAGCAATAGGGATTTCGCTTTAACGCGTTACAATGCCGACGGGAGTTTAGATACGAGTTTTGGTACCGGTGGCACGGTGACTACAGATCTTGGTAGTAACCATGATTATGCCAAGAGTATCACTGTACAGGCCGATGGCCGCATCCTGGTAACAGGTGATACCTATAACGGTAGCAATTCCGATTTTGCCTTGGTCCGCTACAATACGGATGGCAGCCTGGATACGAGCTTTGATACGGACGGTATTGTAACAACGGATATCGGAAGTGGCCTTGAAAAGGGCGAAAGCGTCACTGTGCAGGCTGATGGCCGTATTTTGGTGGCGGGTTACACTGGGGGTGGGGATTTCGCCTTGATGCGGTATAACACCAACGGCAGTCTGGATGCCAGCTTTGGTAGCGGTGGCATCGTCACGACCGCTGTCGGAAGTGGCACTGATGAAGGCTATGACCTTGCTGTTCAGACCGATGGCCGTATCCTGATGACGGGCTACAGCGATAATGGTAGCAATAACGATTTTGCCTTGGTCCGCTACAATACGGATGGTAGCTTGGATACCAGCTTTGGAACAAACGGTACAGTCACAACGCCCATCGGTAATAATGATGTAGCAACTGGAGTCAGTATCCAGACGGATGGACGAATTATCGTGGCCGGTTACAGCCATAACGGCACCGATAGTGATTTTGCCTTGGTGCGCTATGACAGTGATGGCAACCTGGATTCAAGTTTTGGTACCGGCGGTATTGTCACCACCGCTGTAGGTACAGTGACCGACATGGGACGTAGCGTCTTTGTTCAGGATGATGGACGCATCGTGGTGGCAGGGATTTCTTCTGATGACTTTGCCGTTGTGCGTTACAACGCTGACGGTAGCCTAGACACTGATTTTAATGGTACCAATACGCTGAATGCCAGCCCTGCCTTTACCGAGGATGGTCCTGCGGTGGTTCTGGATGCAAACGTACAGGTTTTTGACGATGAACTCTCTTCTACCGATGACTTCAACGGTGCCACATTAGAACTGGTGCGCCACGGAAGCCCCAGTGGGGAAGATATTTACACCGCAACGGGAACTCTTGGAGCCCTTGTCGAGGGAAGCAGTCTCGTGATAGGTGCAACCACCATCGGTACGGTTACCACCAACTCTGGCGGAACACTTCTGCTCACGTTCAACGGCAGTGCCACTCACGCATTAGTGAATGCTGCGATGCAACAAATTGCCTACAGCAATAGCAGCGATATACCTCCCGCATCTGTTGAAATCAATTGGGCATTTAATGACGGCAATACGGGAGCGCAAGGTTCGGGTGGCACGTTACAGGTTACAGGTAGCACGATCGTAACTATCAATGCAGTGAATGATGCCCCCGCACTCGATTTGGATGCCAATGATAATTCAGGAGCAGCAGGGATTAACTTTAATCAAACCTGGACGCAAGGATCAGCTGTACGAATAGCGGATAACAATGATGCATCACTGCTTGATGTCGAAGGTGACAATATCACCTCACTCACCGTCACCATTACTAATTTGCGGGACGGTGCAGATGAGTCTATGTATGCAACCACAGGCAGTACAAATATTTCTGCCAATTACACTAACGGTGTACTAACGCTCAGTGGCAGTGACACTGCCGCAAATTATCAGCAAGTATTGCGCACGGTCTCGTATAACAACGCTCACTCAGCACCTAACGCAGAAACCCGAGTCATTGAATTTGTTGCCAGTGATGGTACAGACACCAGTGTCGTTGCCACCACAAACTTGTCGCTCACAACAAATGTTGGCGTGCTAGTGGTCACTAATGCCTCCGATACCGTAGACGGCACCACCACCTCGATTACTGATTTAATTGCAAACCCCGGTGCGGATGGCATCTCGCTGCGCGAGGCCATCATCGCATCAAATAACAGCCCCAATACCGCAAACGGGCCGGATGAAATTCGCTTTGATATCGGTGGAGCAGGGCCGCACACGATTAATCTTAGCTCTGCCCTTCCTGAGATTACCGACACCATCAAGATTGATGGTTCCAGTGGTGGTGTACCTGCTATTGAGTTGAACGGTATGAATGCCGGAACGGTTGATGGATTGAAGTTAGCTGCGGGCAGTGATGGCAGTGTTATTCGCGGTTTGGTGATTAATCATTTTGGTCGTGCGGGTGTGTCGATGACCTCGAATAACAACACGCTTGCCGGTAACTATATTGGTACGAATATTACGGGCAATGCGGCGGCCGGCAATACGTTTTTCGGTGTCGAAGTCACGGGGGATAACAATACGATCGGTGGCGAAAACGTTGCAGACCGGAATGTCATATCGGGTAACAGTGACAAGGGCATTACGATTCAGGCGGCAGCATCCGGCACGGTGGTGCAGGGGAATTATATCGGCCTTGAGAGTAATGGGGACGCTGTGCTGGGCAATACCAGCACAGGCTTGCTGGTGTATGGCTCTAACACAATGATTGGCGGGTCGAGTGCAGGCGCCCGAAATGTTGTTTCGGGCAACAATGGTGATGGCATTGGGATTGACAGCCCCGGTATCAGCAACAACAAAATCCAGGGGAATTATATTGGTACCGACAGCGGTGGAACCGTTGATTTAGGTAATACG
>JAKIVF010000172.1 GCA_021647145.1 Methylococcaceae bacterium
TGGATCATTTTCAGCACCTTTAATGTCACGGAAAGAATAAGGGAATAGCTTTTGAGCTTCATCGAGAAGAATAACTACCTTTTTATATTTAGGAATAAGTATTTTTTTAAAGTAATTTGAAGTAAAAAACTTCTTATAATCAATATTATTTTCTTTGAGATAAGGATCAAAACGAATATGTGGGAGTTTCAAACCAACAATATTCGATATGATAGTTACATCAGTTAAATTAACCCATTCGTTGATTTTGTCAGACCATTCGAAATGCTTAGTTATAACTTCTTTAACTGCGTAAAAAGATTTTCCAGAGCCAGGAACACCAGTAATAATTTTGATAGACATAAAAACTCCTAATGTCTATAGACATGTCTATAGACAAGGCAATAATATTAAGTAGTTAGCGCATTAACCAAAGATTTTTGAAACTAAAGAAAGATAGGGTAAATTTTAGAGCAAGAGCCGACATGACGATGGAAAAAGCTTCTGGAATACTCATAGCATCAATAACATAAGCAAGCATGCCAGAAGCATTAAAAGTTAAAGATCCAATAAAGGAATTATCAGGAGAATTGTTTCCAGCGAAATTAACAGCCATTTGCATAAATTTATAAACAATATTGTTAATTACAATGGGCAGGATAATAACAACAACACCGACAATAACAGCCTTAATAGCAATATAACGTATAACAGAAGCGGTTAAAAAAGAACCAAACCAAGCAATAATGGAAGCAACTGCAGCAGCAACACCAGGCATAATCAATCCTTTCCAAAAACAATAAATAGAGCATAAACACCAGAACAGAAAACTATAATTGAGGACATAAAAGAGAATAAATCGCTTGCTAAATCTCCACAAAAACCAAATCGTACAGGATGGCCATTATAATAAAAAACAGACTCACAAATGGCACCAGATGTTTCAATAGTTGTATTATTTATAATTGAAGCATATGGAGAAGCATCGAAAATTGTTTGCCATAAACCTGTAATATCATCTTCATCTGGAGTTAAATCGGTTAAATCAGAATCATATTCGGGCTCATCTGGAGTTGTATAATCATAATTTTCGGGATTATCTTCAGTAGGAACATCTGAAGTATCAACAACAGAACCCTCATAACCGGGTGCAACAGCCGAACCCCCAGAACCATCAGAAGTAAAACCAGTACCCGATGGAGAATTTTCAGGTCGAACAACAGTTGTATCCTTTGTACCAGTTGTATCCCAAGTATCAGTATCAGGATTATATTTTTTAGTCGTATCAGTTCGAGTAACCGTTTCAGTTCCGTCACCATTGTTTACAACTGTTTCAGTTGGATCGTAACTAGTTGAAGTTGTGTCATCGGTTGGTTCCCAAGATGGTGGCGGGATAGTCGTACCATCTGGTAAAACGTCCCAATCACCGGAATAATATGATTCAGGCAAACCATTATTATTATCAGAATCAGTAGAAACACATATACTTTTATCAGCGTTTAGATAATAACCAGATGGACAATTTTTATAACTATCTGGAGAAGTTTGGAACATACAATTATAAACAGGATTACCTTCAGAATCATTCCACATAAATGTTAATTTTGCGGGCGGATAACAAGCAGATGAATCACAAGCATCGGTGCAAACACCACCACAATCTAAACCGTCTTCATCAGGGTCTTTTGTGCCATTTGTACAACTTATTGGCTCATTAGTAACTGGATCACCGTTAGAATCCCAACTATCATAATCGGGATAATCATTTGAGCAAGATTTACCGGAATAAAAATTATATGATGTTGTGTAAGCTCTAGTAGTAGCTGTTTGATGATATAATCTACCATATGAGGAATAAACCCACCAACCTTTGTAATCATAAGTACCAGTACTATAATCAGATGGATCAAATTGAGATTGCCATGTGAGAGCTACACCAGATGGATAACTATCATTAGTTGCATCTACACAAAGATCATAAGCATGCACAGAAAAAGGTATAAAAACTAAAGTCAGACCAAACAAAAAAGCTAATAAATTCAAAGGTTTCATTTTTTAACTCCAAAAAAAAGCCCTCCCCTGTGGCATAGGAAGGGCTTATTAATTGCTGGTAAATAAAATTAACTCCGGTTAGCCAATTTGATCAGCTTACGGATACCCCAAATAACCCCCAGGGCAGGAAGGATTAAAGCGGCCATAGCTTCAGGAGTTGCTGAGTCAACAGAAAAGTTGGTCAAATCTACAGCAGCAAATGAAGTGCTGGCAAAAGTCAAAAAGGTAATAAGTGCAAACGTAACTTTTTTAAACATAATGAAATCCTTTTCATTTGGTTATCGATGCAAAATTGCATAAACTAAAATAGAGCCACAAACAACACCAGCAAAACCGTGAATAATATCAATGTATTGATCAAAGGTCAGTTCCATATTAAGATCTTTCAACTATCCGAAATAAAAGCTGAAAACCTAGAGCCATTAACCCGAAAGAAAGAGTAACAGTAAAGAAATAATCAAAAACTGGATGACCAAGAATTGGTATTACAACCCAGTTAACCATCAGCGGGAAACCATGACAAATTCGGGGAGATCAACAGTCACATTGATCATACCTTTATCATCTATACGTAACGATGCAAGGGATTGAGAAAAAACAGCATGGGTTGACGTGAGTTTACCGTTTTCAATAAGGGCAAACTTCTGGACATATCCAGTTTTTTTCTTGGATTCGAAAGGTTGACCGATAGGCATACCAGATACTTTGATTTTCATGACGTAGATTCCTTTTTAAAAGAGTTAAAGTAAGTAACGTGACTCTTTTATAAAAGGAATCTTTGTATTATGTCTGTCAATAAATTGTATCTATTTTGTATTATGTTTATATAGATTTTAACTGTAAAATACCCAAAGCAAGTAAATCATTAAGGATTGTCGTTTTGTTAGCTCCGTATTCTCTTTGTAATTCTGCTATTATTTCTGAATTTGAAGTACGTATGCGGAAGGAAACGGGAGTAGGATCAAAACCGCGTTCTTTTTGTTGTTCCCAGATAATTAAAACATCAGATACATTCATTTTTTTATCCTTTTGTATTTAATAAATTTGATAAATAAAAAAGTCTAGATCTAACTGACTTACTTTTTTCTGCCGTGAAGTCTATTTTTATAATAAGGTTCTCCGACCATGAAAATAGTTGTTCTAACTTCCTACAATCATCATGTTTATATCGAGGGCGACCGATACCCTTTGAAAGTATCGGTAATCCGCACAGTTCACAATTTCGCATGTCATAACCAATCTATTATATAGCCAATAATGATGATAAATAGCCTGAGTCCATACGAGGTCCAAAAAGGCGTATCCATTCTTTCCGATCGGTTCTACGTATACCTTCACTGATAACTGATTTTATAAAAGACAAACCTTCTGATACAAAGACTTGAGCAATAGTGGTGCAAATCTGATCACGTACCCAATCAACTTTCTTTTTTATAGTGGATGGAGTTTTTCTTTCACCAGTTCTTATGGGTTCGCAGTTTCCTAGAAATGTTTCCCACCAGGTACAGCGTGTTTTTCTTGTTTCATTCAAGTTATCTTTTTCTCTGAAATCTATAATCCCAAGCAAATAACCTGCATCAAGACCACGTTCTATTATTGTTCTGGCTGCTATTTTGGCTGTTGATGAACGCCACCTGCCTTCAATCCTTATCCAGTGTCCGGGATCTTCTTTACCCCGGCGCAATCTTTCTAGACGTTTATCATAAATAACAATCATCCTCTTGCCTTTGGCACTGCCGAACGTCCACGAATCACTTATTACTTCTAGATTAGAGTTTAGATCTTGACGAGGACTTATGATCCTAAAGCGATGGATAGATTGACCGTTTCTGATCGCATCGCCAATGGTTTGCATATCTAATAAATCAGTATGACAGTCCATAGCAATATCAATACGGCTGAAAATTGCCTTGTCTCGATAAGCTACATTTATAAGATCGAGAGCATCACGATTAATTTGATCAAGAGCTCGTGAGGATAAAATAATTTTAACAGGGGCGTTTTTTCGGGTAGGTGATTCCAAAACTTTTATAGTGCCATAAGTCCAAAGTGCTTCAAACCCTTGTAAACTATAGGATTCGAGCTGGAATTGATCAAACGGTAAGTTTAGATAACCTTGCACAACATCAACGGCAGGAACTTCATGGAGAGTAAATTCTAGCCAATCAATTTTTAAAGTATAGTTTTTATCGTTCTTCGTAGTGTGCGGATCGCTGAGGAGCGCGATCTTTTTTTTAGAGTGATCCGTAATAAGCGGATCTGTGTTACAGTCTCGATCCGCAACTGGCGATAGTGGTATATCTAATACATCATCAATCTTTTCCATTATATATTCCCTTTAATTCTAGATATAAATTGATTAAAGGCGGTATGGGATAAATGGAATATTTCTATAAATTTGAAATACTTACCTAAAGCATCTCCTACCAAAACACTGTATGAAAAATGAACTTCATCCGAATCTTTATAAAAAACATGCAAACGGAAAGAGTTCTTTTCGCCATAAATATCAATAAAAATACCTTCATCAGAAAAAACATAAAAAATTAAAAGCTGGGCGTTCCCCTTCGGGTCATTCTGCAAGGCTTCGCCCGGAGCCTCCAAAACCCCGGAGTCTCCGCCCTGCGGGTTGCTGCCATTAACGCAAACCCCGAAGAAACAAAGATCACATTCACCGGAACAATTATTAGTATAAAATTCGTCATCACAAAGACATTCCCATTTTAACGACATTTACAATCCCCCCATTTTTCAAGGTTATGCAAAGCAAAAAAAGCCCTTTGATTAATTGGCATTTTACGAGCTGTTTTTTCTAACCAAGGATATGCTTTTGTGTTAGCTAAAACGTATTTTTCGGCAAGTTCTAGCATTTCAGGGACTGTTAATTTTCGATACTTTTTAAAGGCTTCTAGAAGGGTTTTGTTGCTTTGTTCGATGAGCATTTCTTGACGTGTCATAAAAAAAACCTCCAAACGTAAGTTATTGAAATCGTTATGATTCCATACGTCTGAAGGTTATACAGGTACGGTCTTACATAAATGTGAATACATAATAGATATTATGTAAACTAAAGTATAATTGGTAAGTGCCACAACATCGTGGACTAAAAAAAGTGCCAGTACATCGAAGACAATAGTTCTCTGACAATTGAATAGCAACCGCGTAAACCTGTGAACACCAAATTCTATCAGGAGGTGTTCATGGA
>JAKIVF010000173.1 GCA_021647145.1 Methylococcaceae bacterium
GCCTGGCTGAAACGCTCGAATAGTTTGGTTTGTAGTTTTGGACTTAGTCCAATTCCAGTATCTCTGACTTTTATTTGCAACCTAGTATATTCGTTAGTTTGTTCCAGGATGTTGTAATAGACAGCTATCTCACCTTCAGCAGTGAACTTGATCGCATTGCTTACAAGATTGGTGATGATCTGGCGAATACGACTGGGATCTGCTTTGAACCATTGATGTTGCACTGAGTTGGCCGGACAGATGAGTTCCAGATTCTTCTCGTGGGCATGAAAAGCAAGGGGCGCAGCCAATTCACTCAGCAATGATCCTATATCGAAATCAATGGACTCAAAATTAAGCTTACCAGCCTCGATCTTAGAGAAATCAAGGATGTCATTAATTAATACGAGCAGGGTTCTGGAACTGCTCTCAACTGTTTTAGCGTAATTGTATTGCTCATGGTTTAGTTCAGTATCCAGTAGTAAGTTTGTCATACCGATAACACCGTTCATTGGTGTGCGAATCTCATGACTCATATTCGCGAGAAATTGTGATTTAGCCAGATTAGTTTTCTCAGACTCTTCCCTTAACAGTTCAGACAGTTCTAATGTAGCTATTAATTGCAGGAATCTCATGACTGTAATCACCATAAAGATTATCACAGAGGCGAGTATTAATAGAGTAATAAAAATAGTTAACTTTATCTGGCTTTTAGCGGTTTTTATAATAGATTCTAGTGATTGGCTAAGGTAATTGAGCTGTGCTTCAGCTTGGTGTACCGACTGACGAAACTTGCCCATCAGACCCTTGTCCTGATCCAGCCCTTTCTCCTGATTTAACTGACTAAGTCTAAGAAAGTTCGCTCTATATTGCGATATGAGTTTTTTTATATCAGCTTTTTTTGGTGTTGAAACTGTCGATTTTAAAAGTGCTTGCGTAAATGTCTCAAAATCTCGTTCAAACATTTCTATAAACACAAGATCAGGTTTTAGCAAAAAATTCTTTTCGTTACGTCTCAATATCAGCATTTTCGCTAGTAAATTGTCATCTGATAATGAAAAAATAATGTGTTCAACTTGTTTAACGGATTTTCTTAGTTCTCCACTCAATCCACTGTTGTGATCCAGTCCTATGGTCTGTTCAAGTAATACCACAGCGTAAAAGCTTTGTTTGTAAATCAAAAATTTCTCGTTTAACAATGTTATTTCCGAGTTTTGAAACGCAGTCCCTTGTAAATTGAGCAGTTTTATAATTGAAGCAAGCTGCTTTATTTTGTTTTCTATACTCGTTGTTTTCTGCCGAAACTTTTCAAGATAAGAAAGTTGATGCCGTGATAGAAAATCTTTTTCATGGCGTCGAAGACTCAACATATCAATTTTAATGTTTGAAATTAAGTTGTTAGTCTTTTGTAACTGATTAAGGTTCTCAGTTAAATTAATGATAAGTAATATTAACGCTGAGATTAGGATGGATAGAGTTGTAACTACTATTATTGTTTTTCTACGAAAGTTTCTCTTAGAATCACTTTTAAGATTATTTTTATTTTTAACTTCATGGTATGAGTATAGCTGTTCGCTATTAAAACTTATTATGAAATAAATAATTGGACTGATTACAAGACTCAATAATAACGTATCAAGTATCTCTTCTGGGATCTGCGGAAACCACATCTGCACTGTTGGCAGGAAGATCATAATTATAAATTCGGATAAGGAAATGAAAAGCAGCAAAAGTAGTAAAAGTAGGGTGTTTCTTTTTGATTGTCTTTGTTGTTTGCTCATAAGTTGCTAAAATTTAAAAAAATACCATATTTTTTATACAGGTAGTCCTTTATATCCTCTTGTTACAGGTATGGTTTTTTATATTTTAATAGTAATTTATACGAGCTATTTATTGAGTTTGGGTGATTTTAAAAAACAAATATAATGAAGTACACGAACCTATGAGATTAGCTGTTTTTAAACAAATCATTGACCTGCAATATTTAGGATATTTTGATTTTGAGTATAGTCATAAAAGCTCTATAATTCAATTATTTATTTTTTTCAGTCAGCAGGCAGGGGATGATGAGTTTTTATCACGGCGAAACTGTTTTAAGTCTAGTGGGCGAAATATAACCTGCTTATGAAGATTTGTTAACGGGCAATTAGAGTCACTTGGAAACACAATATGCTAACATTGGACTCGGTTTATTTAGAGCAGTATTACCATGGGTTCTGAGAGCAGGGATATTTATATGGGAGGTTGTCTGGAACCTGTACGATTAATTTCCACTTCATTTCCTACAGATAATTCACCCGAATTATTATGCAAGGCATTTTGTCCAAAATACACATGCTTATTCCACTTACGCAGACGGTTAAGTGTTGTAAGAGGTTCTTTATTGGTTTTAGCTGTTTCAGTATCTATTGTAGGTACTGAACATCTGGAACAAGGTTTAGGGAGTCTGAAGCCAATGTTGTTAAACGTTATTTCCCGCCAGCTATCTTCTGCATAGTTTTCACAATGGGATATCACCAGATTAGGGCGAAACCGCTGGATTGGTAGTTGAACATCCATGGCCTGGTTTATTGCATTTAATGATGCTTCAGAAACGATTAAAAAAGGAAATCCGTCCGAAAAATTAATTTTATCTGTTGCTATGGCATAGTCAGGGTCTACGGAACGAACAACTTCATCCGCTTGATAAACCAGTTTACAAGCTATATCTAAAAAATCACTAAGCCATTGGTTGGCTTCGTTTGAGGTTGTTTTTGCAGAACATTGGTCATGCCATATTGTGGTAATACAGGATTGGCCATCAACTGGATATAAAAGGTAACGAGATGCTACCCGAAACAGCTGTGCTAAGTATGAGTTCGTTTTCAGTAAGCTGTGTTTTTATCAGTACCATTTTGGGTACGCGATGTTGGCTCATAAATTGATTGTTATTATCAATCAACATCCATTTTCTATCATGCAACTACCCTTTTTCATTAACCTGCCAGTTTGAAACTTTTATTCCGGCTAGTGATTTAACCGGATAAATCAAAATTTCACTTAAAACAGGTTGAAGCATATTAATTATTAGCCTATTAAGCGTCCTACTATTTTGGAAGTTACAGAGCTGCTCTGTGATTGAAGGGCTAAATTAGATTCATTTGCAGCTGTTTTTTGAAAATCTTTAACTATCTGTTGAGCTTGCTCTTCGCTAGAAATTTGTGTGGTGGGGTTTTTTTCAGCTTGAGATGGTAATTTACTCGTTTCAGCGGAAAGAGTCACTGTAAAATCAGAACTTTGAATTGATTCTTCAGCTTTGTTATCAAGTGCGTTATTAATATTTGGCTGTTGGCTAGATGGGTTGTTAATGGGGCTGGGCTGGGTAGCATTGATTTCCATAACGAGTCCTTATACTTGAGATAACGGTTTTAGCTGAAAGTTAGATAGCTGGTTTGATTAAAAGTTCATTTAAATATTAAGTCATTTTGCGAGTAGAGTAAATAGTCCCCCAATTCGTGATTAAAGCGATCAAACTTTAGACCATACTGTATTCTGTTACTTGCCCTGCGGATGATTTTTGCAGTAATAGAGAAACTTTTGTTATCCTCAAAAAGTAAATCAAGCATTATTTTCTTTTTAATGGGTAATTTTTTTTCGTATTCTATAGCAATGCCTTTGCTGCTAATATCCAGTAATTTGACAGGGATATACTTGGACAAATTGAGCAACCCCGGCTTACTTAATGTTACGTTGATATCAGATCGTATGTAACGGACTGCAACACGTTGATTATTTTGCTCGACATCTGTTAGCGAATTGAATAATTCCTCATCATTATCGACTTCATTTTCTAAGATATTCATAATACACTTAATTAATAACTGTTTAGTTATCTAAGTATTGACCTAAATGAGAATAATTCAACTTTTATGGTGTTTTTTTTTTGTACAAAAGAGTCTCGGTAACGTATTAATTTAAAATGGTTATTAATAAAGCACAGGTTGGGGTGAATTTAGGTTCATAAATATCCTAAATATTGTTCAACAATGGAAGTGAAGCTTTAGCCTCGCACAATTCAGGCGAGGCTAAAGCCTTACTTCCAAAAGATAACTTGTGGTTAGTTCATGGCCATATAATCCTTTAATTTAATATTATATAACTTAGATAGGCATTGTATGCAGCAATAACAGCTAATATGAGGAAAATAGACCCACTTATTTTATGTAACAATGTGAGAGGGCATTTTTGCAATACAGTTCTTCCTGCCAATACGCCAAGTGCAGAAGTAAAGGCCAGCGCACAAGTTGCACCAATCCAGACAGCAATGGGTAAAGTAGTGCTACTCAGAGCGACAACTGCTAATTGGGTTTTATCACCAAATTCAGCAACAGTAATTAATAGAAAAGTAGTGAAGAAAATATTGTGACCACTTTTTTCTATGATTTCATCCTCCTCTTCGTCTTCTTCAATACGTAGCGAATGGATACCAAAGATAGCGAACAACAGAGCAACAATAGCAGAAACTATATAGTCTGGTACCCAGTTTGCTATGGCAGAACCAAATAGTACAGCCAGGCTATTTAAAAAGGCAAAGGCAGTAATAGCACCCAGAACAATAGGGGTTGCACGATGTCGTGTGGCTAGTGTCATACAAACCAGCTGGCTTTTATCACCAATTTCAGCAGCAGCAATCAATATAAAGCTAGTGCTGGCTGTGGCAGATAGATCGAGTAGATTTAATGTGGATAAATAGAAAAAGCTGTCTTGTAGATATTGCAGTATGGTTGCCATTTATTGTCCTAGGTCACTAGTTTAAATCCATGCACCATTAGTGCAGGGTTTTTAGCTTCAACATATGTGATTTTACTTTAGTGATAAAAGCATTACATAGAGAACCCAAAGAAAGTCTCCGGTATCATGAAATTTCGTATCTCTGTATCCTTAGATAACTTTATTTTGTCAGACCACCTTGGTTCTACTTTGTCAGGTTATAAATGTAGGGTGCGTAGCACGCACCAAAATTAAATTTTATCCTTCCATTGCCGAAATGGTGTGTACATGTCAGGTTTCACTACGTTGTACCATGATTTTTTAAAAGGTCAGCCCGAAACATATCGGGTGATTTTCTAAAGATTTCAGGATCTATTCTATACCAACATTGAAGAGCTTCAAAGGGTGTTCTAACC
>JAKIVF010000174.1 GCA_021647145.1 Methylococcaceae bacterium
TTTGCTTATCTTCATCGCTCTTAAAAATAATAAGTTTAATCTAAATCTATGCGCGCAAACCGTCCAGTAGTTTTATCTTTTTCTGGCCATGACCCCAGTGGTGGTGCCGGTATACAAGCTGATATTGAAACATTGATTAGCCATCAATGTCATTCTTGCAGTGTAATTACGACTTTAACTGAGCAAGATAGTCATAATGTAAAAAAGCTTATCCCTCAAAAAGCCCAAGATATTAAAGACCAAGCCAATAGAGTTCTAGCTGACTTCCCCGTTAAGGCGATTAAAATAGGCTTGCTTGGTCATCATGAAATAGCTATTGCCATTGAATCAATTTTATTAGAAAACCCTCATACCCCTGTTATTTTAGACCCTGTTTTGGCTGCGGGGGGCGGTACTTCGCTGGCTACTGAACAATTAATTTCAAGTATTATTGAAAAACTTCTGCCTTACACCACTATTTTAACGCCCAACAGTGAAGAAGCTAGACAATTAGCACAACATAATGATTTAACTGAGTGCGGAAAAATATTGCTCAGAAAGGGTTGTAATTTTGTCTTAATCACGGGTGCTCACGAACAATCTACAACCGTTGATAATCAATTGTTTCAAGCCAATGATAAAACAGAAACCTTTAAATGGGACAGACTGGAAGGTAGTTATCATGGTTCAGGCTGTACACTTGCAAGTTCTATTGCTGGGTTAATTGCTCAAGGCCTTGATCCTTTTACTGCCATTTCAGAAGCCCAGGATTATACCTGGAATACATTAGAAGCAGCATATCATGCAGGTCAAGGTCAATATAACCCTGATCGTTTATTCTGGATGGAACATAATTAATGGAGTTTCCAACAAGCGGATTGTATGCGATTACCCAGACAGAGAACAAAAGTTGTGACACCGTTCTTCAAGAAGTCTCTCTTGCTTTAAAAAGCGGGGTATCTGTTGTTCAGTACCGAGATAAAAACCCGACTGATTCAGTTTATTTAGCTAAAGAACTTTTATTGCGTTGTAAACAATATAAAGTACCCTTGCTTATTAATGATAGCGCAGACCTTGCTGAGCAGATTGGAGCAGATGGAGTACATCTAGGCAAAGATGATGGAAATATTGTCGGTATTAGGAAACAACTGGGATATAAAGCAATTATCGGAATATCGTGTTATAACAATTTACCCAATGCAATAAAAGCACAAGATGATGGTGCAGATTATGTGGCTTTTGGGCGTTTTTTCCCCTCTTCTTCTAAACCTTTAGCCTCCCCTGCCCAGATCGAAACACTACGCGAAGCTAAAAATAAAATTCAAATTCCAATTGTTGCTATTGGAGGGATATTGCCTAGTAACGGTGGTAGCTTATTAAAAGCAGGTGCTGATATTTTAGCGGTTATTGACGGCATATTTAGCCATAACCCAGAACAATCTACAAAAGCTTATCTAAATTTATTTTCAAAATAAACCATTAATCCGAATGTCTAAAAGTCGACGAAAATTTATAAAACAGTTTTTTTCAATAACAGCTTATAGTTTATCTTTAACTACAGGTTTGCTCCGCTCATCTATCGCCATGGCTGAATGGAAAAAAGAAAAATTTCAAGCAAGCAGTTATAAAGAAATAATCAATAAACTCTATAAAAATTCTATATTTACAGAGAGTAGAAAAATCCACTTTAGCCGATTGCCTAAGGTAGCAGAAAATGGTGCTTTAGTTCCAATAACAGTCACTAGCACACTTAAAAATGTTGCAAAAATTTCTATCTTGGTAGAAAAAAACCCACGTCCCTTGATTGCAGAATTTTATCTATCACCCAGTATGGCACCCCATGTCTCTGCTCGTTTTAAAATGGCTAAACATAGTCGTGTTATTGTTCTTGTTGAAGCAGAAGGTAAATTTTATAAAAAATCTCAATATGTTAAAGTCACTAAAGGTGGATGTGGATAATGTCCAGTATTAAAATAAGAACAAAACGTTTAAATAACACCACACAAATCAGAACACTGATTACTCATCCTATGGATAATGGTCGTCATAAAGATAAACATGGAAAACTCATCCCTGCACACCATATTCAACAACTTTGGGTGAAACATAATGATGAACTTATCACTACCTGTGAAATGGGGGGTAGTATTTCAAAGAATCCTTATTTTGATTTTTTACTTAATGGTGGTGCAGAGGGGGATAATGTCAATATTTCCTGGGTAGACAATCTTGGTCACAAGGATTCTAAAACGCACATTATAAAATAAGGTAGTGCTAGTGCATTAATCAAGATGTTTTTAAAATTATGAGTTAAGGAACGTACACAGTTGTGGCAGGAGTGGCATAGTATTACCTGTATTAAAAATAATTGACTCTACTCTTAAATTGAGTATTACAAAAATACATCAACCTTATGCGCCTAGTAACACAATAAAGCTCTCATGAAATTAAACCACTTAATTTTTTTATTAAATACTATCTTTCAATAGCCTAATACCTCCCTAATTCTCTTTTTGAATTTTTTTTGTGACCTAACCCTCAAAAACCAACATTTTTTCTAAACTCAAAATAAATAATTATTTAATAATGGATATTATAACTTCATTAAGGAAACCAATCCATGCTTAACCTTAGCAACTTATTATCCTTCTTTTTACTACTCATTCTACCTTTTTCTAATGCACTAGCGATAACTATAGTTCCCTCTAATTGTCAAGTGACTAAAACAATACAGGCAAACCAATGGACTCAAATTGGAATACCCTGTGAAGCACCCGCAGGGCAAAACACGGTAGCCGCTATATTTAGTGATGATATATCCGGCATTTATGACACCGACTGGGTTCTGTTTTCTTTTAACCCAACAACCAATACCTATGAAAAACCAGCCCTTACAGATACTGTCGAAGTAGGAAAAGGCTATTGGATTCTTAGTGAAAATGAATCAGCCACACTGGACATGCCTTTAGATAGCCAACCAGTAGAAATACCGATTTCAGCACAATGTTTTTATGAAGCAGGCTGTTTTGAAACAACTTTAGTTGCTAATCCAGGTACTTTACAATATCAAATGATTTCCTCTCCCTTTAAAGACTTTTTTTCAGGAGAACAATTACGCCTCGATATTGGTTCAGAAGCAGCTCTAACACTAGAGGAGTCAGAAACTGAAAACATCCTTGCAAATCAGTTATGGAGCTACAATGGGACTGCTTATAACGAGATACAAAATCAAGTGATTGAACCTTGGACTGGTTTTTGGGTAGCAACTTTACCAGCAGCTACAAATAGCCCAGCACCTATATTATTATTCCCTAACCAAGAAGTCCCAGAATTTTAACTTTTAGAAACGACAATTTTTCTGGCACAAGAGGCATCATCAAACGTCATTGATTAGTGGAACCATTTTAGAGCAGGCGAAGCTTCCCTAACTAAGTGGTTTTTAGCGCCATTTACTTACATAACACAATCTAAAACAGGCATATCAGCTTTGGCATTTAAACGTGAAATAGTTGTTTCTTACAATACAGCATGGGTCATCATAAGACCCATGCAAGTCATGAAGGAACGGAGATGACAGCAAGCGACTAAGTGGAACAACCCAGTTAGATAATGTCTATTGGGGTGGCGAGCACCACGGCGGAAAAAGAGGCCGGGGTTCAGCTAATAAGGTACCGTTTGTTGCGGCCATTTCACTCAATGAGGAAAGCCCACCCTATTGCCATGAACATGAATGTCATAGAAGGTATTCGGCTTACAGAAATTTCACGCTGGGCAAAACAGCATCTGCACCTGATAGCCTGGTCACTTCGGATGGATTGCCTTGTTTTTCAGCAGTAGCTAATACTGACTACCATCATATCGGCATTGTAACGGGCGGTGGACATCATAATGTTACTAAAAAGAATTCACCTGGGTAATCATGATAGGCAATGTTAAAAATGCAATAACTGGCACTTACCAAGCAATTAATCCAAAGCATTTGCCGCGTTACCATGCTGAGTTTTGCTATCAATCATAACAGACGGTTTCAGCTAGAGGATATGGTGTCTCGTTTAGCCTACGTTGCCGTTAGAACGGCATCTATGCCAGCAGACTTTTGAAATTGGCGCAAGCTTATGGGTAATCAGGTAAAAGATTTTATTCTACTATTGATAAAACCCCTCATCAAAAAACTAAAGAAATGAAACTCGTATTCATAAAGCAAGTGCATCGTTTAAGATTCTATAATAGAGATAGAGGAGACCATGCTTTGAAAAGAAATTATAAACAAATAGAACGAGACCAAATAGCAATCCATCGATCAAAAGGCTTGTCATTTTCGGCTATAGGTGAAATGTTAGGGCGAATTGGAAGTACTTATCCAGAGAGTATAAAAGAAACCTTTGGTCAATAATCGTGTGTTCAAAAAGCACTGGCTCACTAAATGTGATGGTAGAACGACAGACATAATATGTCAGTATAAGGCGTATAGAGAGACGAGGTCCAAAAACGACAAATCAAGAGATGGAAGATTCATTAAAGCGTTTTAAAGCAGAAGATAGGCAAAGTATCACATTGGATAATGGTATTGAATTTAAGTACCACGAAAAGCTAAAAAAAGCCTTGGGAATACACACCTATTTTTGTCAGCCATATCATAGTTGGGAAAAAGGGTTAGTTGAGCAAATCAATGGACTAGTCAGACGCTTTTTACCTAAAAAAAAACAGACCTACCTATAATCACAAAAAAAGAAATAGGCGTGATAGAGTTTTTATTGAATTCACGTCCAAGAAAGTTGTTAGAATGGGAATCACCAGCCGAGGTTTTTTCTCGAAAATCCGGCATAAATTTAGTTGGTGATGCACTTGCTACCTGAACGTGGCAAAAAAGCGACTTAAAATGTTTCCAAAAAAACTTGACCATTACAGTTTGGCAAAATCCTGTTCAAATTCTGGCCAGGGAATAACGTCTGCTCTGTGCGGTCTGTGCCGAAAAAATTGGTTTGGTGAACTGTGTTTGCAGGGAGTAACATATTCCAACTTTTCGACCAGAAACTAAAAGATTATTATTCCATTTCTGGTCGTTTTAGTTAGTATATTTTTGAAAAATAACATTACATTTCAATCGTATAGGTTGTTTTAAGGACTAACTAGTTACCAATAACAATGAAC
>JAKIVF010000025.1 GCA_021647145.1 Methylococcaceae bacterium
GCTGAATATGCAGTTATTTTAGGTGAGGATGAAGTAAGTCGGGGAGAGATTTGTTTAAAACCACTTAGAATAACTCAAGAGCAAAAAAGCATGTCTCAAAAAGAACTAATAAAATTATTAATAGAAAAAATCTAAGCAAGAATTTAGAATTATTATTCGTTAATAAAAAATGAAAGCATTTAAGTTGAGTTAATAGATTTGATTTTTTTGAAAGTGTAAAAATGATGAACGGTAGGCTTGAATGAATTATAAAGCCTTTTTTGGCTTAATCAATTATAAATTATAGAGAATAAACGTGGAAATTTACGATACAGATGAAGAGCAGGTAGCAGCTTTAAAAAGGTGGTGGAAAGAAAATGGAACTGCTACTTTAACAGGCATTGTAATCGGTGTAATGTTGATTGCAGGTTGGAGGTTTTGGCAAAATTATACCAAAGACAAAGCAAATCAAGCATCTGTACTCTATGAGCAATTGCTTGACAATGTTGGTAAGGGAAAGGACGATGCTGCTCAAAAAATTAGTACACGTATTTCAGAGAATTTTGATTCAACAGTATATGCCACATACTCAGACTTTCTTCTTGCAAAAACTAAAATGAAGCAAGGCGATTTAGATGCTGCACAAGTTATATTTAAAAAGCTAATGAGTGAATCTGATTCTCCTGAATTGAGAAATTTAGCGAGAATCAGATTGGTCAGAATTTTATATTCAACGGGTGAAAATGAAAAAGGGTTGCAACTAATTGCAGAAGCTGATCAATCAAGTGCGCAAGGTTTTATTTCTAGTTATGACGAATTAAAAGGTGATCTTTATGTTGCTTTAGATCGCTTAGGGGAAGCAAGAACAGCTTATCAAAGTGCTCTAAGGTCGGGTAGTGGCTCACGTTTATTACAGTTTAAGCTAGATGATATTGCTATTTCAGAAGTTTTGGAAAGTAATACCAAGGCTACTGGAAGTAAATAATCTGTTCGCTTACTTGCGTTAAAGCATAAGAATCGCTAATTCTTTTGTCCGTCTTCGAACTTGTTGCTTAGGTTTTAAAGCTAACTTTGTGCCCTACGCCACAAGGTCGAATTACAACAAAAATTCTTCGTAAAATGAGTGGGTTATTTATTTCCTGCTACCTAATGTATCAATAGTTCCAAAAGTATTTGCAGTATAAACTTTGCTTTAAATACTGATACTTCGGCAAGAGATAGTGCGAGAACTTATGGAGCTATTAATAGAAGGCTAGTTTTTTCTAAACTTGAATTGAAAGGTCTAATGATAAAATTAAATCAATACATACCCTTATTTTTTAGTATTCTTGTTATTTTGTTGCTAACGGGTTGTGCCGCATTAGAATCAACCAATGAATTTGTATCTGGAGTAAGTAGTTATTTTATGGGTGGTGAAGATAATCAAGAGCCGCCAGCTGAGTTAGTTGAATATACGCAGGAAATTGAAATTGAGGAACTCTGGAGTGAGAATGTAACAGAGGGAGAGGGAGACGAACAGTTTTTAAACCTTGTGTTGGTTATTAGTCGAGGTAAAGCGCTGGTTGCTGATCTGGAAGGGTTGATACAAGCACGAGATATAAAGACGGGTGATTTAGTTTGGGAAACAGAGACAGAATATAGCTTTTCTTCTGGGCCTGGTGTGGGTGATGGTTTGCTTGTTTTAGCAACAAGTAATGCTAAGATTGTTGCTGTAGATATAGAAACAGGAGAACAGAAATGGGATACTACTGTTTCAAGTGAAGTCTTAGCAAAACCCGTTTTGACAGGAAATATTGTCATTGTGCGGACAACTGACGGCAAACTACTTGCTTTAAACAAAAAAGATGGAACCCAACTGTGGGTTTTTGAAAAAAGTGTGCCAGCTTTAAGTATCAGAGGAACAGGGACTCCAATTATTGTTGATAAAAACATCATTGCTGGTTATGCAAATGGAAAATTACAAGCTTTAAGATTATCTGATGGAAAAAGTGGTTGGGAAACCAGTATAGATATACCGAGTGGGAGGTCAGAAGTTGAGCGCCTAGTTGATCTAGATGTTGATCCTGTTGAAACTGATGGAATTGTCTTTATTTCCAGCTATCAAGGTGGAACAACTGCTGTTTTAGCTGCTGATGGTGAAGTGTTATGGCGTAATGAAGATGTGTCTTCATTTGCTGGAATGAGTTATGATTGGAAGTATCTGTATGTTAGTGATGCAAGTAGTCATGTTTGGCAATTAGATCAACGAAATGGCGCGTCTCTTTGGAAGCAGGATAAATTATTTAATAGGGTATTGACTGCACCTGTGACATACGAAGACTATGTGGTTGTTGGTGATTTCGATGGTTATCTACATTGGCTGGCAGTGAGTGATGGACGCCAATTGGGCAGAGTAAAAGTTGCAGACTCAGCAATAGAGGCGAAACCAGTAGTTATTGATAACGTTGTTTATGTTTATTCTAAAGATGGCACTCTTTCTGCCTTCAAAGCAAAATTATTTTAATGACAGGAGTCTCCTGGAATTATATTGCTGATTGTTATTTTCTAGTTACTATGAATTAGCACGTATATTTAAGAGAATAAATTTCTTTAAACCTAAGCCTTAAATATACTTAGGGCGTTTGATGGAATAGAATTTCCAAGCAAGGTGATTTTATTTCGCTAGACTGCCTTATTTCTTGCCTGTTTTCTAATTAACCAGAAAACAGGCTGATTTTCTTTTACCTCGCTTTATTACTTCAGAGAATACTTAATTCATGTTACCCGTTATTGCCTTAGTTGGCCGTCCAAATGTTGGCAAATCAACACTCTTTAATTATTTAACTCGTAGTCGAGATGCGTTAGTTGCAGATTATCCAGGTCTGACAAGAGACCGTAAATATGGTCGAGTAAAAAGAGGGGGAAGGGATTGTTTAGTTGTTGATACAGGAGGTATCGTTGAGGCGAGTGAGGGTATAGATAGCTTTGCTAAAAAACAGGTACAAGTTGCATTAGATGAGGCCGATATTATCTTTTTTATGGTTGATGCTCGTGAGGGAATGAATAGTTCTGATGAAGCAATTGCAGCATCCTTAAGGAAGCTTGATAAACCAGTTGTTTTAGTTGCTAATAAGATTGATGGGTTAAATGCAGATATAGCCACGGTTGATTTTTTTTCTTTAGCATTAGGAGAGCCGGTTCAAATAACTGCAACACATGGACGAGGCGTGGGTGAATTATTAACTCGAATTGATGAGTTAATTATTTTAACCGATGATGAAATAGAGGAAGAGCTTAAAGGCATTAGTATTGCTGTAGTTGGAAGACCTAATGTTGGAAAATCTACATTAGTTAATAGAATATTAGGTGAAGAAAGGGTTGTTGTTTTTGATGAGTCAGGAACAACCCGGGATAGCATTTACATTCCTTTTGAAAGAAATCAGCAACAATTTACCTTAATTGATACAGCAGGGATGAGACGAAAAGCCAAAGTGTCTTTGGTTGTCGAAAAATTTAGTATTATTAAAGCATTACAATCTGTTGAAAAAGCAAATGTAGTTATTTATTTAATAGATGCTAGAGAAGGTGTGACGGATCAAGATGCTCACTTATTAGGTATGGTTTTAGAGGCTGGTAGGGCGCTTATTATTGGATTAAATAAATGGGATGGAATTAGCGTTGAACAAAAAGAGTTAGTTAAAAAACAGCTTGAGATTAAATTATCTTTTTTAGATTTTGCTGAAAAACATCCAATATCAGCTCTGCACGGAAGTGGAGTTGGTAAATTATTTGATGTAGTGCATGATTTGTATGATGCTGCAATGGTCGATATGTCCACTCCCGTTTTAAGCCGGATTTTAAAAGAGGCTCTTTCTGCTCACCAACCTCCTTTGGTTAGAGGGCGTAGAATTAAACTAAAATATGCCCACCAAGGAGGGCGTAACCCTCCAACAGTAGTAATTCATGGTGTGCAAACAGATGCAATACCAGGGGCATACAAACGATTTTTGATGAATTATTTTAGGACTCAATTAGAATTAAATGGAACTCCGGTTAGATTGGTTTTTAAATCAACAGAAAACCCTTTTAAAGGATTAAAAAATAAACTTACTGAAAGACAGGTAAAAAAACGGCAGCGTTTGGTTAGGCATCATAAAAAAAAATAACTTTTTTAACATCATTTTAATGTCAGTGAGTAAACTTAAATTTAGAAACTTTGATTAAGTAATTGAAAAAATAGGAATAAATAATGGCTAAAATTACATTTCTAGGAAAACCGTTGATAACTTCTGGTGAGTTGCCCAAAGTTGGTTCGAAGGTGCCTGACTTCTCACTTGTGAGTGGAAAGTTAAAGGATGTAACACTTGCAACTTATGCAGGAAAGAGAAAAATACTTAGTATAGTACCTAGCCTTGACACGCCAACTTGTGCTGCATCTACGCGGATTTTTAACCAAAAAGCAAATACTTATGATAACACCGTTGTTTTGATAATATCTGCAGATTTACCCTTTGCACAAAGCCGTTTTTGTGAATCCGAAGGTTTAAAAAATGTAATTCCCTTATCATCTTTTCGTTCAAATTTTGCTGAGGATTATGGTGTAAATATACTTGATACAGTGCTGGAGGGTTTGATGGCTCGTGCCATAGTGATTATAGATGAAAAAAATAATGTAGCCTATACTGAATTAGTGACTGAAATAGCGGATGAGCCAGATTATGAAAGTGCATTAGAAATAATTAAAAACCTCTAAAAAATAGTTAGTTGTTTTATTAGGTAAAAATTAAGAACAATATGTTGACCAAAAGAAAAGCAAAAATCAATGATTTATAAAGTCATATTGCTTTTTGTACAGAAATTTTTATGGTCAAAAATAAAAGGAGGTATTCGATCCAAGCTTTTAATGATAGTGATGGTATTGGGTGCAGCCCTTTTATCAGGAGCGTTTTTTACCTCATTAATTTTGGATATAACCTTTGAGCAGGGTATCAGGTTTGTATGGGCTTACTTTATCAGAGGATTTACATGGATTGATCAAATAGTTAGTAAGTTGTGGAATATATAGTGTTTCCTGATTACCCACAAGCTTCCGCCGAATCAGTAGATGACTTTGTAAGGTATTGAAAAATAATAAATATCTATTAATGAAAATTTAACTTAAATTTTAACTTTGATCAGGTTAAAAAATAACCATTATTTTTCATAAGATTACATTTAGCTTTTTAAAGTGGCGGAAGCTTGTGGGTAATCAGGTAGTGTTTTACGAAATAAATTAAGTATTCTACTAAGTCTTATTGATTTACTTGTTCTAATCCATTATAATTTTCGGCTCTTCAAGTGCGAGCGTGGCGGAATTGGTAGACGCGCTGGTTTTAGGTACCAGTATCTTATGATGTGAGAGTTCAAGTCTCTCCGCTCGCACCACTTTATATGTTTTAATAGTTAACGATAATCAGCGTTAATTTCTAAGCTAGTCTTAATATCTTTCAATATAGTATATAAGTAGTTGAATAATTTATTTAAACCCCAAGATACTATATGTCATGAGATACTATAACAAGTATGAATTGCCGAGTATCGGTTTAAAAATCACAAATTATTTGAGGTAAAGCAATGCAAGTTTCCGTCGAAAAAACATCGGAATTAAGCCGTAAAATGACTGTTAGTCTTCCAGAAGACATGGTTCAAAAAAAAATGGAAGCCCGTTACAAGTCATTAGCGCGAGAAGTTAAAATTGATGGTTTTCGACCTGGCAAAGTTCCTGTCCGTGTTGTTAAAAAAATGTATTCAGACAGAGTAAGAGGGGAAGTAACCGGGGACTTGATCCAATCAACCTATTATAAGGCGCTTCAAGAGCAGGAATTAGTGCCGGTAGGCAATCCTCAAATTAGTCCAATAGAAGATACTACTGGTTTTGAATATACTGCTGAATTTGAGGTCTACCCTGAAGTCCCTTTAGAAGGTTTGTCAAAGTTAGAAATTGTACGTCCGGTTGCTACCGTGGAGCAAGCAGACCAAGATGCAATGGTTGCTAAATTAAGAGATCAAAAGAAAGAATGGGAAGTTGTTGAACGAATTTCTGAAAAGGGTGATCGTGTTACGATTCATTTTTCTGGTGTTTGCGAAGGTGAAAATTTTACTGATGGTAAAGTTGAAAATTTTCATGTTGAAATTGGGGCAGAAAATATGATTCCAGGTTTTGAAGAAGAAGTGATTGGTCTTGAAGCTGGTGCGAATAAAGTGTTTAAAATAGACTTCCCTAAAGAATATGCTAAAGATGAGTTGGCTGGTAAAGAAGCGGAGTTTGATATTGAAGTGATTAAAATTGAAGCTCCGATTTTGCCTGAAATAAATGAAGATTTCATTAAAAACTATGGGATTAAAGATGGCACAATAGAATCGTTTAATACTGACGTAAAATCAAATATGGAAAGAGAGCTTGCTCAGGGCTTAAAAGGGGTTTTGAAAAATTCTGTGATGGATGCTTTGTATAAAAACATACAAATTACAATACCCAATGCTGCTGTTGATCAAGAAATTCAAAACTTGATGAAGCCTTATGAGGCTAATGCTAAACAGCAGAATATGAAGTTGGAAGATCTTGATTTTCCAAAGGAAATGTTTGAGGAGCAAGCTAAGCGCAGGGTTGCCTTAGGACTTTTATTAAGTGAAATTATTCAAAAAAATGAAATAAAAGTTGATGATAATAAAGTTCGCACTACAATTGAAGATATGGCCAATAGTTATGAGCGGCCTAAAGAAGTTATTGACTGGTATTTTTCTGATGAAACTCGTTTGAATGAAATAAAACAAATGGTTTTAGAAGATCAAGCGGTTGATTGGATAGTCAATCAGGCTCAGGTGACCGAAGAAAATGTTAGCTTTGATGATGTAATGGAAAAACAATCGAAAAAATAGCAGGAGATTAAGGGTATGAATCGATATGATGGTTTAGAACAAATGGTTTCACCACAAGCAGCTGGTGGTTTAGTGCCAATGGTCATTGAACAGACAGCAAGAGGAGAGCGTTCTTTTGATATTTATTCTAGATTATTAAAAGAAAGAGTGATTTTTTTAGTAGGTCAAGTAGAAGATTACATGGCTAACCTTATCGTTGCTCAATTACTTTTTCTAGAGTCAGAAAACCCCGATAAAGATATTCATTTGTATATAAATTCACCTGGAGGTTCAGTGACTGCAGGGATGGCAATTTATGACACTATGCAATTTATTAAAGCTGATGTGAGTACAATGTGTATCGGTCAGGCTGCCAGCATGGGCTCGTTATTATTGACGGCTGGCGCAAAAGATAAGCGTTTTTGTTTGCCTCATTCACGAGTCATGATTCATCAACCATTGGGTGGTTTTCAGGGGCAGGCATCAGATATTGATATCCATGCAAAAGAAATTTTATTAGTGAGAGAAAGATTGAATAATATTTTGTCTTTGCATACTGGTCAAAAAGTAGAAAAAATTCAACAGGATACGGATAGAGATAATTTTTTGAGTGCTGAAGATGCTGTAGAATATGGTTTGGTGGACAAAGTTTTATCGAACAGAGAAAAAAATACTAACGATTGAAGTTGGTATTTTATTTGTTTCATTCTATTCTTACTTAGAGATGAAAATATATAATTTAGGAGCTTTGCAATGAGTAAAGACAAAAGCAATAAGGGTGACGAAAAGTTACTTTATTGTTCTTTTTGCGGTAAAAGTCAGGATGAAGTTAGAAAGCTGATAGCAGGCCCATCTGTTTATGTTTGTGATGAATGTGTTGAGCTTTGTAATGACATTATTCGAGATGAATTACAAGAGGATGGTGATGTAGGAGAGAGTGATTTACCTAAGCCTATAGAAATAAAAACCGAACTTGATAACTATGTTATTGGGCAGGAAGATGCAAAAAAAATGCTGTCTGTTGCAGTTTATAATCATTATAAACGTATACGCAGCAACAGAAAAAAAGGGGATATTGAGTTAGCAAAATCAAATATTTTGTTAATTGGGCCAACAGGCTCAGGAAAAACATTACTTGCAGAAACTTTGGCAAGATTATTGGATGTTCCTTTTACTATTGCTGATGCTACAACATTAACTGAGGCGGGATATGTAGGTGAAGATGTAGAAAATATCATTCAAAAAATCCTACAGAAATGTGATTATGATGTTGAAAAAGCAGAAACAGGAATTGTTTATATAGATGAGATAGATAAAATCACAAGAAAATCAGATAATCCTTCAATTACTCGTGATGTATCTGGTGAAGGTGTCCAACAAGCATTGTTAAAATTAATTGAAGGGACAGTTGCTTCAATTCCACCTCAAGGAGGAAGGAAGCATCCTCAGCAAGAATTCCTTCAAGTCAATACTGCTAATATATTGTTTATTGTAGGCGGGGCTTTTGCTGGACTTGACAAAGTGATTAAAGACCGCACAGAAAAAGGTGGAATAGGGTTTTCTGCAGAAGTTAAAACTATTAATGAAAGTAAAAATGTAGGGGAACTTTTTTCTCAGATTGAAGCTGAAGATTTAATAAAGTATGGTTTAATTCCTGAGTTTGTTGGGCGTTTACCTGTAGTTGCAACATTAGAAGAATTGGATGAAGCGGCGTTAGTTGAGATTCTGACGCAACCAAAAAATGCGTTAATTAAGCAATACCAGCATTTGTTTGAAATGGAAGGAGCCGAACTTGAATTTAGAGATGATTCATTGTCTGCTATTGCGCAAAAAGCAATGGAAAGGAAGACAGGAGCAAGAGGGTTAAGGACAATTTTAGAAAATATTTTGCTTGAAACAATGTATGAAATCCCATCAGCAGATAATATCAGTAAAGTTGTTATTGATGAAGGAGTGATTTTGGGGGCATCAGATCCACTTTTAGTTTACGAAACAGAGAAGAAAAAAGCATAGAAGACACAAGTCTGATTTTATATCTATGTATAGTTAGTTAAAAAAAAGATGAAATTAATTTAACTAACTATTCTGAATCTATTAGCATTATGCTTTTGGAGGAATATAACTTAAAAACGGGGGGCATATTTAAACATGCCCCCCGTTTTTTTTGGGGAATAATTAATTAAGAGATAACTTGTTTTTTGTATAATCCTCCCCCATATTATCCATATCATTGTAAATTTTTAAAGGTTTTATTTTGGAAGAACTGATAGATTTAAAGCAAGTGAACGAATTAATTCCCGTATTACCCCTTAGGGATGTTGTGGTATATCCTCATATGGTTATTCCATTATTTGTTGGTAGGGAAAAATCGATAGATGCAATAGAAGCTGCAATGAACAATGATAAGCAGCTACTTTTAGTCGCTCAAAAAGAAGCTGACAATGATGACCCATCATTTAATGATCTATATCAGGCGGGTACATTAGCAAATATATTACAGTTGTTGAAATTGCCTGATGGTACTGTCAAAGTGTTAGTTGAAGGTGAGCGCCGATGTAAAGTGGTTAAATATCAAGATCATGATGGGTATTATGTTGCATCAACTGAATATATAAATGATCAGTTAAGTGCTTCAGAGCAAGAGCAAGAAGTTATTCAGCGAACGGCAATTAATTCTTTTGATCATTATGTGAAACTGAATAATAAAATTCCACCCGAAGTTTTAAATTCATTAGCTGGGATTGATGACCCAAGTCGGTTAGCAGATACCATTGCTGCTCATATGACCTTAAAGATTGAAGAAAAACAAAGTGTTTTGGAAATGGAAGATGTTGCTCTGCGCTTAGAAAAATTGATGACTTTTATGGAAGGTGAAAATGATTTGCTTGAAATGGAGAAGCGAATTAGAGGGCGTGTCAAAAAGCAAATGGAAAAAAATCAGAGGGAGTATTATCTAAATGAACAGATGAAGGCCATTCAGAAAGAATTGGGTGAAATGGATGATGCTACTAATGAAGTGGATGAGCTGGAACAGAAAATAAAAGCGTCTGGTATGTCAAAAGATGCAAAGACAAAAGCAGATGCTGAACTCAATAAACTAAAATTAATGTCTCCTATGTCTGCTGAGGCAACAGTCGTAAGAAATTATATAGACTGGATGGTTGGTGTTCCATGGAAAAAGAAAACTAAAGTGCGCCATGATTTAAAAGTTGCAGAAGAGGTTTTAGAGTCAGAGCATTATGGATTAGAAAAGGTTAAGGAGCGGATACTTGAATATTTAGCAGTGCAACAACGAGTTAAAAAATTAAAAGGGCCTATTTTATGTTTAGTGGGGCCTCCTGGTGTAGGTAAGACTTCTTTAGGGCAATCAATTGCCAGAGCTACAAATCGTAAGTTTGTGCGAATGGCATTAGGTGGTGTTAGAGATGAGGCTGAAATAAGAGGGCATAGGCGTACTTATATTGGCTCAATGCCTGGGAAAATTTTACAAAATTTATCTAAAGTCAAAACTAGAAATCCGATGTTTTTACTAGATGAAATAGATAAAATGGCTGCAGACTTTCGAGGCGACCCTGCGTCAGCTCTATTAGAAGTTCTAGATCCTGAACAAAATCATACTTTTGCTGATCATTATTTAGAGGTGGATTTTGATTTATCTGATGTGATGTTTGTTGCAACTGCGAATACTATGAATATTCCTGCTGCTTTATTGGATAGAATGGAAGTTATTAGGCTGGCTGGATATACAGAAGATGAAAAGTTAAATATAGCGACACGTTTTTTAATATCTAAACAAATTAAAAATAATGGATTAAAAGCAGCCGAAATTGATATAACCGACGATGCTGTAAAAAATATCATTAGATATTATACTCGTGAAGCCGGTGTTCGGGGGCTAGAGCGTGAAATATCAAAGATTTGTCGAAAGGTTGTTAAGGGTTTGTTATTAGTACCTAAAAAAACAAAAGTTTCTATTACTGAAAATAATCTGGATGATTATTTGGGTGTGAAACGGTTTAGTTTTGGGTCAGCTGAAGAGCAAGATCAGATTGGGCAAGTCACTGGATTGGCTTGGACTGAAGTAGGTGGTGAATTATTAACAATAGAAACAGCTGTTATGCCAGGGAAAGGGAAGCAATCTGCAACAGGTAAGTTGGGTGAGGTAATGAAAGAGTCAATTGATGCGGCGATAACAGTGGTTAGAAGTCGGTCTAAGCTGCTTGGTATTGATGATGAGGTTTTTCAAAAGAATGATATTCACATACATGTTCCTGAAGGAGCAACTCCCAAAGATGGGCCAAGTGCTGGTATTGGAATGTGTACAGCAATTATTTCAGCTTTAACTAATATCCCTGTAAGGGCAAATGTAGCGATGACGGGTGAAATTACACTAAGAGGTGAGGTTTTACCAATAGGAGGGTTAAAGGAAAAGCTGTTAGCTGCTCATAGGGGCGGGATTACAACTATTTTGATTCCTGCTGAAAATGAAAAAGATTTGGCAGACATACCCAATAATATAAAACAGAACTTGGAAATTAAGCCAGTTCACTGGATTGATGAGGTTTTGGACGTTGCATTACAATATATGCCTTCTCCAGTCAACGAATCTAAAAAAGAAGGAAATGATTCTAACTTAGATAAAACTAAAGATGCTAATATTATCTCTCATTAATTTTATATTTATAAACTATTTACACATGATTTGTAAATAATGTTTAAACTGCTAAGAAAACCTTAAAAATCAAACTGTCTAGGGGGTTTTCCTTGACAGACAGGGGGTGCAATTGATATAAATAGCACTGCTTCTTTTACTGAACAGATATTCAGTTAATAGATGTAGAGTTTAAAGTATAATGAATAGAGCATATTAAAATCATCATCAGTTTAACTTCCTAAGGGGGAATAATGAATAAATCGGAACTTATCGATGCAATTGCAGACGCATCTGAACTTACAAAGGCAGACGCTGGACGTGCCTTAGATGGCTTTCTTACTTCTGTAACAGGGGCATTAAGTAGTGGGGATTCAGTTGCTTTAGTCGGCTTTGGGACTTTTTCTGTAAAAGATAGAGCAGAGCGTAAAGGACGCAATCCTCAAACAGGAGCAGAAATAACAATTAAAGCAGCTAAAATTCCTTCATTTAAAGCTGGTAAATCATTAAAAGATGCTGTAAACTAGTCGTCTTAAGTCGGGTGCTTAGCTCAGCTGGGAGAGCATCGCCCTTACAAGGCGAGGGTCGGGGGTTCGAACCCCTCAGCACCCACCAGACTTCGGAGCGGTAGTTCAGTTGGTTAGAATACCGGCCTGTCACGCCGGGGGTCGCGGGTTCGAGTCCCGTCCGCTCCGCCAAAAAAATGAAACTCTGAATCGCTTGGTTTGGGGTTTTTTTTTGCTTAAAATTTACTAGTTATTTTGCTTAGCTAAGTATAGCTATTAATGATAGGATTTATGGACAAAAGTAGGTTTCAGTGCATAAAAATAATTGACCTTTGGGTTGTCGTATTCTTTCGCGTTTGTGATTTTTAACCTGCTCAGGAAAATGTAATAATGACTTCAATAATATTATCTGACTAGATCATTGAGAAAAGCAAAAAATTAATCTTTTTGTAAACCTTAACGATGTATTAGCCTGTATATTAAACGTCAAGCATATTTTGTTGAAGTTGCTTTTGTGTTTCCTTTTTCACTTATACTCCGTATTAGGACAAGATATATGTTATTAAAGATTAGAGAAAAATCAAAGGGTGTTTTTTCATGGATTATTTTAATATTAATCTGTGTTCCATTTGCTTTGTGGGGTATTCAAAACTATGTAGGTGGAGGGACTGAGGCTGCTGTAGCGAGTGTTGGGGATAAAGATTTTTATCAAGAGGACTTAAATAGGGCGTATTCGCAATATAGCCAAAATTTAGCTGGAATGGATATTGACGAGAGCTCATTAAAAAAACAAGCACTTGAAAAATTAATTCAAGATGAAGTGTTATTTCAGCATGTGGAAAATGAAGGGTTGGTGGTAGCAGATAGTTCAGCTAAAAAATTTATTAAAGAGTTAGAGTACTTTCAAACAGATGGAAAATTTGATAAGAAACAGTATAAAACGCTATTAGCGTCGCAAAGATTGTCATCTGGAGAGTTTGTTAATCGAATCAAAAAAGCTTTAATGATGGAGCAATTTCAACGGACTGTTATAGAAAGCAGTTTTGCGACTGATGCGGATATTGAGAATTTTTTTAAAATACAAAATCAGACTCGAGATGTGGAGCTGGTATCCGTAGCTTTACCCCAACTAAAAGAACAACCTTCCGCAGATGAAATACAGGCATATTATCAAAAAAATAAAAATATGTTCTTAACTGAAGAGCAAGTTTCTGTTGAATATGTCGAATTATCCCTAGATGAGCTGGCAAAAAAGGAGGAACCAACAAGTGAGCAATTGAAAACGTATTATGATGAGCAAAAAGAGCAGTATACAACTAAGGAGCGTCGTAAAATAAGCCATATTCTTTTTGCTTTTACTAAAGACTCTGATGATGATAAGGTGCAGCTGGAGAAAGCTTTAAAAGCAAAAGAAGCATTACAGAACACAGAGTTTTCTGTTCTGGCTAAAGAGTTATCAGATGATAAATTGACTGCTGCTAAGGGAGGAGATTTAGGTCTTTTTAATATCGGTGTTATGGAAAAAGCATTTGAAGATGTAGCTAGTTCTCTGGAATTAGGAGAAGTCTCTGAACCTGTAAAATCAGGATTTGGTTATCATCTAATTAAAGTGACTGAGTTAAAGGCTGGAACAGTTAAATCATTTGACTCTGTAAAGGACGAGTTAGCGGTGGCATTTCAAAGGTCTTTAGCAGAAAATACTTTTTATGAGATGGGTGAATCATTAACTGAAATGAGTTATGAAAACCCAGATAGTCTGAAAATTTTAACTGATGAGTTAGGGCTGGCCGTTAAGAAAACAAGTTTATTTGATAAAAAAATAAAACCAGATTCTTCGGATAAATTGAATATTTTAAATGAGCCAGCTATTATTGATGCTGCTTTTTCTGAAGATGTATTAAAAGGGAATAATAGTCAACCAATTGAGATTGGAACAGATAGATTAGTTGTTTTGAGGATGATAGAGCATCAAGAAGCTAAAGCAAAAGAGTTAGAAAAAGTTAAACCTATGATTGTTGCAACACTTTTAAAAGAGAAAGCTAAGAAAGCAGCTTTAGAGAAGGCTGAGGCAATTAAAAATAGCATTTTATCTGGAAAAACAATGCAAGCAGCAATTGAAGGACAAGGGTTAAAAGTGAAGAAAATTTCTACTTTAACTCGTTCTAATAGAGATATAGCTTGGCAAGTTAACCAGGGCATTTTTAAGGCAGCTAAACCCATCAAGGGAAAAACAACTGTGCTAACGGTAGAAGAGCCATCAGGTGCTCAAACGGTAGTTAATATCGTTGCTGTTAAGGAGGGGGTAATGACAAAGGATGACAAGAGTAAGGTGGAACTGGCTAAAACCAATATGGCTAAGGCATTTGGCCAGTCTGAATTTACTAGTATTATGGAAAGTTTGCGGAATAATACAGAAATTAAATTTAAGGCTCCAGAATTAAATTAGAGTATTATTTTTTTATATAAGGTAGCGGATGTGAGGTGAAATCAGGTACACCTGTTACCTTGTAAAAAAATACTTTTTACTAATTAATTTTGTCTGCAACCTGAATCATTATACTAACTCGCCGATTTCTTTCTCTCCCTTCATTCGTGGAATTATTTGCTAGAGGTTTAGTTGCGGCACTACTCATGGCTCTTAAGCGTGAGGGATTAATATTCTCTGTTATTAAGTAACGCAAAACATTAGTTGCGCGTGTTGCTCCCAATTCCCAGTTAGAAGGAAATTTTTCAGTTTTTATCGGTTGATTATCAGTATGACCCTCAATAAAAATTAAACCCAATGATTGATCTAATAATGGAGCTAGTTTTTTAAGAAGTGATTTTCCATTATCTAAAAGCCTAGCTTCTGAAGATTTGAATAGTATTTTGTCTTGTATTTCAAGCTGGGCATAACCTAGTGTAACCTTCATATCAACCGCATTGTTTAGCCCTAAGTCTTTAATCATCTTTGTTAACTGCTTTTGTAATTTGTTTTTTGTGGATGCTTTAATAACTGCAGTTTTTTTATTCTTAGGTTTTTTTATGTTTTTTACTTTGGAAATTTTGTCAGATATTGGTTGATGAGTTCCTTGCTTAGTAACTACAGAAGTGTGAGGTATAGGTTTTTGTAAAATCTCTTCTATAGCCTTTGTTTTTTGGATAACTTTTCTGCTAAGGTTTTGCTTCTTTTTTGAGCGGTGACCGGACGACTCAAAGTCACTTAGAGCCATTAGAGTTATCACCAACATAATAATTAGTACAAAAACATCAAGATAAGTTAATAACCAGTTTTGTTGAATATGATCGGGTTGGTTGGATAAATCTTCAATGGATAAAGATGCATGATGTTTAGGAAAAGAACTATTAGTCATCATATTTTTTTGTTTTTAGTTCATCGTCATGTGTTGCAATGAATGACTTTAATGTTTCACGCACGAAAGAAGGGGTTCTACGATCGGCAATTAGAGTAATACCCTCCATCACCATGCTCATAATCATAATTCGTTGTTCTGTTCGTCGTTCTAATTTAACAGCTATAGGGTTAAATATAAGATTCGCAAGGAGTAGGCCGTAAAAAGTCGTAATCAGTGCGACAGCCATATTGGAAGTTATTGCACTGATATCGCGTATTTCAATAATCTGAAGCATATTGATTAACCCGACTAAAGTGCCTAACATACCGAAAGCGGGGGCATAAGATGCTAGGCTATAGAAAATATTTGATTCAGCTTTTTCTTTAGCTCTTAATCGTGCAATTCTCCATTTTAATAATGCAAGAATGTCATCTACTGGTGTTTTATCGACAATTAGCTGGAAACCAGTTTTTAAATAGGGGTTGTTGATCGTCTCAATAACATTCTCTATTGCAACCGAGTCTCGTTGAAACCACATTTTTGCAACAGCAGTGATTTCATCAGCTTCTTTTTGTGGGTTTAAACTTTCGTATAAGAAGATAAGTTTAATTGATTTTATTCCTTGCTTAATGTCTCTTAGGGGGTAACTTAAGAAAGCGGCAGCAATTGTACCTGCACAGACAATAATAAAACCATTTAGATTTAGGAATGTAGATGGGTCATTCGCTGCATATAGAACAATAAAAAGAACGAGGCTAATACTAAATATTACGCCTAATGCTGTTGAATAATTTATAGCGCTTTTTGCTGGAGATGCCATTTTTTTCTTTTTATTACTTTAGATTATTAAATAATAGCAAAATAAATAAAAAAGTGTGAAAAGTATAAATAAAAATAGTATGTTATAAAGGATCAATGTATTTCAGAATAAGGGTTAAATTACATTTTGGTTCTGTTATTTTTAGTCATTAGGCTAAAAATCTTGGCAGCCTTCTTCCTCAGAGGTGATGCTAAATAAGGGTAGATAGACCTAAATTTTGGAGAATGAAAAAAAAGTAATAGGGAATCTTGGAGAAGGTGAAATAGTGAATGTGGATGGTGGTTTTTCTAAAAAGGATGTGTATTTAGTTAGCTTTTGGTCTAATCTTTAGCCTTCATTAAGCTTGATGCACACTACTGGTATAAAATGAAAGGCTCATCAAGCTTTCTGGAGATATAAATTTAAACTTCAAACTATTTTTTGAGCCATTGAAAAAGCATCTCTAAAATCTAAATAAACAGGTTTATCTGTATCTAAGATTAGCTCTAGCAATTTATGTTGTAATTTATATTTAATATTTCCAATGGTAAGTGCACCAACCCCAGTTGCTGGCATTGGTGTGTCAAGAGTAACACCATTATCATTGGCACCTATTCCTGCGATGCCAGCTGGTGGTACTGCATTAACATCTCCAGCAACTTTGAGCTGTTCTGCTTTTGTAAGAACTTCTGAGTTTAAAACCTGAATGCCGGCTTTAGCAGTACAAAAAATGATGTCTGCATCGGCTAATAACAAAGATTTCTCTTCATCAGAACCAGCTATGGCACCAGTTAGGGTGCTTTGGCATCGGCGGTTGTATTCCTTTGCTGCATCATTTGCAGTGTCAATAGACATATGATCAACTAAAGAGGTAGAAGCACCAGCAAGAGAGGCAATAACACCAGTGGCAATACCAACAGGTCCTGTTCCCCCAAAAACAAGTGCTTTACAATCAGTTAAATCTTTATTGTGTTTTTCTTTCAGTTCTTTTTCAACGCAGGCTACCAGTGCTGCTGCTGTGGTAAATGCTCCGCTTGGGTCGGCCAGTATTGAAACTTCAAATGGTGGAACCATGGCTTGTTTGGCACTGTTTATCATATCCATCGATAAACCAATATCCCTGCCTCCGATAAAGATACCCGTTCGTTTAATTCCCGAAGGACTGCGTGAAAAAATAACGTCTTGAGTTAAACCATGAATACTATCTAGTTTTACATTGTTATAGGGCATTAATACTTCAAAACCAGTGTCAAGTGCCATATTAATATCAAAAGGGCTATTGTTTGGCATAGGGTCAAACATATGAAGAATACTGCGTTTTGGCATTTTACTTCCTTTATTTAATGGATTTTATAATTTCACGAGCAACTTCAAAAGCATGTTCAAAATGTAAATAAACGGGTTCGTTACTTTCAATCATTTGAGTTAATAAACGGCTTTGAGTTTTATATTTGATATTGCCAATAGCTAATGCGCCTAAGCCTACTGCCCCACTTGTGCTTCCTGTAATTGCTTTGCCATTATGAAAAGGATCTAAGCCTGAAATACCAGAGGGTGGAATTGCATTAATATCAGCAGCAACTTTTAGTTGTGAAGCCGATGAAATATGTTCAGTATTAAGTAGCTCAATACCCGCTGCACCCGTAGAAAAAACAACATCAGCTGTTTTAATGTATTCTGTTTTGTCTGAGTCTGCACCGGCGGTGATTTGAATTTTTCCTTCTCCAAATTCTTCATTGCAAAGGTCTGCAATACGTTGAGCTTTATCTAATTGTCTCCCTATGATTTTGACATTTGCTCCAGCCTGAGCAGCTAGGACTGAAGCAACTTGACCTACGGGTCCAGTTCCACCTAAAACAAGTAAGTCTTTTCCTTCGAATGAGGTGTTAAATTTTTTATCTAGTTCTTGCTCAACGGCTGCAACCATGCCTGCAGCCGTTGTGAATGCCCCGCTTGGATCAGCAAAAACGGAAACCTGAAAGGGTGAAAACATAGAGTTTTTTGCTATTTTTAGCATATCTTTAGCTTGCTTTGAGTCTCTGCCTCCAATAAATATACCTGTTCTATTAAGGCCCTTGGGACTGCGAGAAAAAATAACATCTTGAATTAATCCTTTTACTTCACTAGCTTCAACATTTGTATAGGGTATAGCTGAAACCCAGCCTGCATCCATGGCCATGTTCACGTCAAATGGGCTCAAGTTTTTAGCGGTGGTTAACATGTGTAAGATGAATGATTTTTCCATAATTGTCTCGAATTAATTAACAGAAGTTTAATTATTAAAATTTAAAAATATGTCCATTATAGTTTAAGCACACCGTATTCAGCAAAAAATAGTCAACTTGTGTATCATTAGATTCATTTTGAACCTCTGGAGAATTGAGAAATGCATAATGTTACATTGATTAAAGGCGATGGTATTGGGCCGTCGATTATGGACGTGGCCGTTAAAATTATTGATGCAACAGGTGTTAAAATAAATTGGGAAACAGCTGAGGCAGGATTAGCTGCTTTTGATAAATATGGCACGCCTATTCCAGATGAAACTTTAGCCTCAATTGATAAAAATCGAATCGCTTTTAAGGGGCCATTAACGACTCCCGTTGGGGAAGGGTTTAGAAGCATAAATGTAGCATTGCGTCAGAAATATGATTTGTACGCTAACATTCGTCCAGCGAAAACATGGAAAGGTGCCCAAACTAGGTTTGATAATGTTGATATTGTAATTGTTAGAGAAAACACTGAAGGTCTATACATGGGACTTGAGCATTATTTAACTCGACAAAAAGATGTTGCCGAAAGTTTAGCTGTTATCACCAAAGAGGGGTCTGATCGCATTGTTGATTATGCCTTTAAGTATGCTAAAGAAAATGGACGTAAAAAAGTGACAGTATGTCATAAAGCCAATATTTTAAAGTTGACCTCTGGCCTGTTTTTAGAAACAGCTAGAGAAGTAGCAAAGCGGTATCCTGAAATTGTATTTGATGAGAAAATTGTTGATGCAACATGTATGCATATGATTATGGATCCTTCGCAGTTTGATGTAGTGGTTACAACTAATATGTTTGGTGATATTTTGTCTGATTTGACAGCAGGATTAGTTGGAGGTCTGGGGTTGATTCCTGGTGCAAATATTGGAAGCGATGCTGCATTGTTTGAAGCGGTTCATGGTAGTGCACCTGATATTACCGGAAAAAATATTGCTAACCCAACCGCTGTTATTATGGCGGGGATGATGATGTTAAATTATCTGGGCGAATCAGTCGCTGCTAACAAAATTAAAGATGCAGTAGAAAAAATTGTTGAACAGGGCGAATACGTTACTCCAGATTTAAACCCAGATTCAAAAATAGGAACTGCAGAGATGGGTGAAGCTATTATTTCAGCTTTGTAAATATTTCAAATAATAATGTTGTATTATTATGATGGATAAAAAACAACAACGTAGCGAGGGGTATAAGGCAAGAGATGCCCAAATAGATAAAGATAGGTTAAGTGAAATCATCTGCAATAAATTTATTACACACCAGGCATACTTGGATGCAGATACCATTATGTGGTATCTGCATTGCCGCTCTGAAGTCAAAACAATTGATGCCTTAAAAAGGGAGTTGAACGGGGCAAAAAAAATTGTGATTCCCTTTTGTACTAAGGACGAAAATCATCAGAATAAATTGGGGTTGTGGCTTCTTGATGATTTGTCAGAATTAGTGCCTGGTACGTGGGGGATTTTAGAACCTCCTCAAAAATGCTGGGGAGATAAAGAAAAAAATATTCAACCAAGGGATTTGGATTTGATTATGGTTCCTGGTGTTGCTTTTGATCGTCAAGGTGGGCGTATAGGGAATGGAGGAGGGTATTACGATCGACTATTGAAAGGTGTTAGAGTTGATACTCTAATAATGGCCGTTTGTTATGAGTCACAAATGTGTAATAAGGTCAGTATGGAGAAGCATGATATTGGCATGGATGCAGTTATAACGGAGAAAAAAATTTATTATTAAGAATACATAAATGAATTTGAATGTATTGAAGGACAATATAGAAAAAACACCTGCCTATGTCTTTGATGAAAATATAATTGATAGTAATTTGTCTCAACTTATTGATTTAAAGCATAAATCAGGGTGTCAGGTTTTATATTCAATTAAAGCTTTGCCTTTGGGGCAGGTTTTAAGCAAGGCAAAAGATTATTTAGATGGTTTATCCGTCAGTTCTTTGTTTGAAGCTCGATTAGCAAGAGAAGTTTTAGGTGATGAAGGGGTTATTCAAATAACAACACCAGGGCTAAGGGATGGTGAAGTTTATGAGTTAAAAGAGCTCTGTACACACATTAGTTTTAATTCTATTAACCAGTATCATCGGTTTGATAAAAAATTTTTATTGAATACTTCTTTAGGGCTTAGAATTAATCCAAAAATATCATTTGCTATAGATGACCGTTTTAATCCTTGTAGGCACTACTCTAAGTTAGGCGTTGGTATTGACTCACTAAATTCAATACCCGTTGATATAGAAGGGTTGCATTTTCACACTGTATTTTCTCATCAAGATTTTTTACCCTTAGAGCAAACGGTTGCAGTTCTTAAAAAAAAATTTTCTGATGAATTGGGTCGATTAAAATGGCTAAACCTTGGTGGAGGTTATCTTTACAATCAAATAGTGGATCAACAGTCATTTATAAACTTGGTTAAACAACTTAAAACCGAGTTTGATATTGAGGTTTATATTGAACCTGGAAAGTCAGTTGTTAACAATACGGGTTATTTGGTTTCGACAATTATTGACAGTTTTAGTTCGGATGGTAAAAGAGTGTTGGTCTTAGATACCTCAGTAAACCATAATCCTGAGGTATTTGAATATCAGAAAACCTTAACTTTATTGGAAGAAAATAAACATGGGTATTTTTCCTGCATTCTTGCTGGTTCTAGTTGTTTGGCTGGAGATTTGTTTGGTGAATATCATTTTGAAAAGTTACTTCAGGTTGGCGATAGGATTGTTTTTTCAAATGTAGGTGCCTATAGCCTAATAAAAGCTAATCGATTTAATGGTTATAATTTGCCTGATATATACTGGATAGACAAAGCCAATCATTACACTCTGATAAAGAGTAGTAGTTATGAAAATTATCAAAAGCAATGGATAGGTTGACAAAAATATTTAAAAATTAATTCGGATAGAAAAACTTAAATACCTCTTCAAACTCTTGATGGGCCTGGTCAATAATATTAGCCATATCATCTAGAGGAATATCTATGTGACTAATTTCTGTATCACTGAAGGTGAGATCCATTTTACTGTAACTATCAGCTAACCGTATGATTGACGCAATTTTATGAAATGTTTCAGTACTATCAGGAAATGCATGTAACTGTATGCTTTTTGAAATAATATCGGGTAGTTTCCAAAGCTTGGTTAAGGCAGCTCCGGTTTGATAGTGGTCAAATCCAATAATAATTTCTTCAAAATTTATTTCATCTAGATCAGTTGGGTCCTCTTTGGCATTTAATAATAAATTAACTTCTGTAGCTAGTTCTGGAATACGACGAAAAAATATTAATTGTCCAATGTTATGGAGTATGCCACAGATAAAGATAGACTCTGAAAACTCTTTGCCTAACAAGTTATCTATTCCTTTTGCTATAAGAGCACAGCGGAGGCTTCTTGCCCAAAAATCATGCATAGAAATCAAGTCGCTAGGTAAATCAGAAAAGCTGTCAATTACGACAGTACTTAAGACAATACTCTGAAGCTCCTTGGTTCCAATAAGATTAATTGCCCTGTCAATAGAAGAAATTTTAGAAGGAAAGCCAAAGAATGCACTGTTGACTATTTTTAGCAACTTTATTGATAGCGCTGTATCGTTTTGGATGATGAATGCTGCATCAATTAATGATTTAGTAGGGTCATCTACAGTTTCTTGTAATTTAAAATAAATATTAGGTGTAGAGGCTAGTGCTGAATCACCATTTAACAGGTCAGATATTGCTAGATTATGTTGTAAATTAATTGACATATCACAAAAAAAATTGAAAAAAGGTTATAGTTAGTGGCGTTAACACAGTGCTCAAGGTAGAATAGAAGCTTAAGTTTTGAATTCTAATTCTATAAAACCAATAATGCTCTAAATGTTTTAAAAATTTAGCAATTAGCTTTAACTTTAGTTGGTATTGTAATTAACTTCAAGGTTGGCTCTTAATTGTTGAGTTTTTGGGTAAAAATTGAGTTGATGAAAACTTGGTATCAAGATGGAAATAAGTGAAAATCTAAAAAGCAAAGTAATTATTGTTGCAGACACTGACCCTAAGTTAGTTGTTGATATTGTGTCTTCTCTTAAAAAAGAGGGCTATTTTAATATTAAAATAGCTAAGGATGGCAAGAAAGTTTATGACCACTTAAGACCTTATTATGAAGAACCAGAGGAAGTTGGTTTGATTATAATTGGTGAAAACTTACCGTTATGCAATGTGAATGAGATGTGCATAACAATGTCTAATTTTGAGGGGGGTATTCTTGTTCCTTTTATTATTTTACAATCAGATGAAAATAATGTTGATACTTCCGGTCTGAGAAATAATAATTCTTATACTAAAGGAGTCATCCATTCCATAAAGTGTCCCCTTGATTTTTCTGCATTTCCGCTTGTTGTTGGTTTTCAGTTGCTTATGAATTATGAGCGGTTTTTGCGTTATAAACAGGAAGACCGATTAATCAATGAATTAGCAGAAAGAAAGGTTGTAGATGCAAGATTAAAATATCTAGTAGTTCATGATGAGTTGACAAGTCTATTAAATCGTCAGAATTTTGAAAGACGATTACGTTTAGTTTTAAAGAGAAATAATAGGCTTCATCAAAATGGAGGGCTGTTATTTATAGATGTTGATTTATTTAGTTTAATTAATGAACTTGAAGGGTTTGATGTTGGCGATAGATTGTTGGTTGAAATCGTTGCAATCATTAATAAATTGACAAACAAGGGCGATTTGTTTTCCCGTATTGGTTCTGATGAATTTTGTCTTTTTCTTGATAACAGATCGGCTGCGGAGATTGTTCGATTTGCGGAAAAAATTAGAAAAGATATTTATGAAGCCAGACTTTTTATAGGCGATGCTTGTTATTGTACGTCTGTATCTATTGGAATATCAGGGCAAAATACTAGAAAAGCAGTTTACCACCCAGGTGAAATGATTTCCCGGGCAAGACAGGCCTGCATTATTGCGAAGGAAAGTGGGCGTAATATGATAAAGGAATACAACGAAGAACATGCTCGAGTACAAGAAAGAGATAGAGATATATATTGGGTTCCTTTAATTAGGAATGCACTTGTAGAAGGCAAGCTATTTCTTGTCTATCAGCCTATTGTAAATTTAGTGAATGGAGATATTTCTCATTATGAAGCACTCATTAGAATGAGAGGGCTGGATAATGAAATTATTTCTCCTATTGATTTTATTCCAGTTGCGGAACGAATTGGGTTGATTCATAGAATTGATCTTTGGGTGATAGAGCAGGCTATTGATTTTCTTGCCGCGCTCCCTCCCAAGATGTCACAAACTTCATTAGCAATTAATCTTTCTAGTGTTGCATTTCAAGATAGCTCTTTGTTGCCAACAATAAAAGAAAAACTTGAACTTAGTTGGGTCGATGCGGATCGTATTACTTTTGAAATTACTGAAACGGTAGCTGTTGACAAGGTCGAGCAAACACGAGAATTAATAACAAAAATCCGAGCGTTAGGCTGTAAATTTGCATTAGATGATTTTGGTGCCGGTTTTTGCTCTTTTAATTATCTTAAATCCTTTCCTGTTGATTATATTAAAATTGATGGACAGTTTATTCGGAATTTAGTTAATGATGATACAGACCAGGTTCTAGTTAAATCTATGGTTGAAGTTGCTAAAAAACTAGGAAAGAAAACCATTGCAGAATATGTAGAAACTCCCGGTGCTATTCATAAGCTAAGAGAAATAGGAATTGATTTTGGGCAAGGTTATCTTTTTGGGAAACCTCAAATGAAATTACTATCCAAGACAAAAATATCGCTTACTGGTTTAATTAAACGTGAAGGTAAAACTAAAAATAACCATCCAAAAATTGATACCGATAAGAAGACCTTTATACGATAATATCTTTTTATGATTTTTTCATTAATGGATGCTTATGCCTAAAACAAAAGGTAAAAGTAGCGGAAAAAAGAAAGCGAATAAGAAACCTTTTCATTGGTTTAAAAAGAGTCTTTTAATTTTTATTATAATATTTGGGTTTGTTTTTCTTTCGTATATAAGTTACTTGGATTATACGGTACGTAAGACATTTAAAGGAAAACCGTGGTCAATTCCTGCTAAAGTTTATGCCACTCCTGTTGAGATTTATAGAGGCTATAAAATAAAAATTAGTCAGTTTGAAGATCTATTACAACAACTAAATTATAGACAGGATTATCAGCTTTCATCTGAAGGAAGTTATTATAAAAAAGGGCAGCAAATTAGTGTTAAAACTCGGAGATTTACATTTTGGGATAAAAAACAAGAAAGTAAAATATTAAGAATTAATTTTTCCCGAACTGATATTTCTAAGCTACTGAGTCTAAGTACTTCAAGAGAAATACCCATTATAAGAATGGATCCTGTACAAATAGGTAGTTTTTATCCCACTAGAAAAGAAGATCGTATTTTAATAACCCTAGAAAATACTCCCGATTCTTTAATTCAAGGTTTATTAGCAACTGAAGACCACGATTTTTATCATCATATTGGTATATCTTTTAAGGCAATAGCTAGAGCAATATGGATCAATGTTCGGGCGGGTTATGTCGTTCAAGGTGGAAGTACGATTACTCAGCAATTGATCAAAAACTTTTATCTTTCTCCTACAAAAAGTTTATGGCGTAAATTGAACGAAGCTTTTATGGCTATAATTTTAGAATTTAATTATGAGAAAGACGAGATATTACAAGCTTATTTAAATGAAATTTATTTAGGTCAAGATGGTGCTAGTTCAGTTCATGGTTTTGGGTTGGCTAGTCAGTTTTACTTTGGTCGGCCTTTAAAAACTCTACCTTTACATCAAGTTGCTGCACTAGTTGCTTTGGTGCGAGGCCCCTCTTATTATGATCTTAGAAGATATCCAAGCCGAGCAATTAAACGTCGAAATTTAGTTCTAGACGAAATGCATGGACAAGGGTTTATCACAAAAAAACAGGCGCTGACAGCAAAACGAAATAAATTAGATGTCGTGCTGCGTCCCCATCGGTCAACCAACCGCTACCCGGGTTTTTTGGATTTAGTTAGACGGCAATTAAAGCAAGAATATAGAGAAGAGGATTTAACAACAGAAGGCTTAAGAATATTTACCACTCTCGATAATCAAGTTCAAAATGTTCTTGAGAAAACAATTGAACAGAAATTAAATCAGTTAGAAAAAAAACCTAAAAGTGAAAAGTTAGAAACTGCTGTTATTGTCACTAGAAGAGAAGGAGGCGAAATTGTTGCATTAGCCGGCGGGCGTGATCCAAGAGGAGTTGGTTTTAATAGGGCTTTAGATGCTCTTAGGCCTATTGGTTCATTAATAAAGCCAGTGGTTTATTTAACAGCATTGGAATACCCTGGTAAATATACTATTACAACAAAAGTAAATGATACCGGGATTAGAATTAAGGATAAAAAAGGGAAGATTTGGAAACCTAGAAACTATGGCAAGAGAGAGCATGGTGTTGTCGAATTTCATACTGCGCTCGCTCAATCCTATAACCTAGCAACTGTACATATAGGAATGGATGTAGGACTTGCCAGAATAGCTAAAACTCTTAGAAACCTTGGTGTTGGAAGATCTGTAAATTTATATCCTTCATTATTATTGGGTGCTTCGCCTTTAACTCCTTTAGAAGTTACTCAAATGTATCAAACATTAGCGGGTGATGGGTTTTCAACTCCCTTGCGTTCTATTCGGGCGGTCATTGCTACAGATGGAGAAAGACTGCAAAGTTACCCGTATACTGTTCGTCAAGTAGTTGACCCTGCTGCAACTTTTATTACAAACACCATATTACAGGAAGCTATGTATAAAGGAACTGGGCGATCAGCATATCGGTATATTTCAAAAGAGTTTGGTTTGGTTGGTAAAACAGGAACAACAAATGAACTAAGAGATAGCTGGTTTGCAGGCTATAGTGGGGATTATCTATCTATAGCCTGGATTGGGCGTGATGATAACAAACCTTCTGGGTTAACCGGGGCGAGTGGAGCATTACAAATTTGGACAGATTTGATGAAACAAATCTCTACACAACCTGTCTATTTAATTCCTCCCGATAATATAGGGATGCACTGGGTTGATCCTGCAAATGGATTGCTAGCAAATGAAGAATGTGTTGGGGCTTCTTTATTTCCTTTTATTAAGGGTTCGGAGCCTGAGTTGAATTCACCATGTCTTGACTCGCCTGTTAATCGAACAAAAACGTGGATTAATGATTTTTTTGAGAATAATTTTTAGTTGCTATGTTAAATAAGTTAAACAGTATATTGTATTTTCTTTTTTTTGTTTTATATGTAAATAGTGTAAGTGCTGAGCTTGCCCCTGTTAAACAATTAAAATCAATTTTATCAAACACAAAAACGCTAACAGCAGATTTCAGGCAGGTTAGTTTAAATCCAAAGGGTCAGCCTACTCATACAAGTTATGGAGTTTTTTATCTAAGTAGGCCAGGAAAGTTTCGCTGGGATTATAAGAAACCGTTTGTTCAGGAAATTGTCTCGGATTCAAGTAAAATCTGGTTTTATGATGCAGATTTAGAGCAGGTTACGATTAAAAAGATAGATGATTCACTGGGCTCAACTCCTGCTTTATTGTTGAGTGGAGATATTGCCTTAGAGGCAAATTTTAATATTGAAAAACAGGGGATTGATGAAGGTCTACAATGGATAAAATTATCTCCAAAAAAAAAGGAAAGTGAGTTTAATTATATTCTTATCGGTTTAAATGATGGTGTTTTAGGAGGGATGGAATTAAGTGATAACTTTGGTCAGCTAACTCGAATTTATTTTTCTAACATTAAGAAAAATAAGAAGCTAGATAATTCTATTTTTACTTTTGTTGCTCCTAAGGGTGTTGATATTTTTGAAAAATAGATATGGATAGCTCTATTAATTGTGGATGATAAAAATGAGAACTAAAATACTCATGATCAAGGCGAAACCAGTACGAAATACAAGCTATTGCGAAAGGTTTCAATGCAGAGGTTGAGTATTTTGGACTCAATTTTTCCATTCATTTAATATAGAGGAGTCCATATGTTTGATAAAATGATAAAGCCATTAGCAGATAGAATGCGACCGGTTTTATTAGCTGACTTTATCGGTCAAAAACACCTTCTCAAGCCAGGTAAACCTCTCTACGAAGCTGTGTCAGCAGGGCAACTACATTCGATGATTTTTTGGGGGCCGCCAGGAACAGGTAAAACGACGCTGGCAAGAATGATTGCTCATCACTCAGAGGCAGAATTTATGCCAATTTCTGCTGTATTAGCAGGTGTAAAAGAAATTCGAGCTGCAGTTTCAGCAGCAAAAAAAATACAACTTGAACAAAATAAGCGAACCATTCTATTCGTAGATGAAGTTCATCGATTTAATAAGTCACAACAGGATGCTTTTTTACCCCATGTTGAAGATGGAACTATATATTTTATAGGGGCAACCACTGAAAACCCTTCTTTTGCTTTAAACAATGCATTGTTATCTAGAGCGAGAGTTTATGTACTTAAATCATTAACAAGTGAGGACCTTGTTGAGGTGTTTAATAAAGCTATTGCTGATAAAGACAGGGGAGTCGGTATTTCAAAAATAACAATAAAAAAAGAATTGAAGCTCAAGTTTTCTGAAGTAGCTGATGGAGATGCCAGGCGTCTATTGAATTTATTAGAAATTGCTGTAGATCTTACTTTAGCAAATAAGAGTCAGACTATTACTGAGAAAATTACACAAGAAGTTCTTTCTGGTGGCGTTCGTAGATTTGATCAACAAGGTGAAGAGTTTTATAACCAAATATCAGCATTGCATAAATCTGTACGTGGAAGTTCGCCTGATGCATCACTTTATTGGCTATGTAGAATGATTGATGGAGGATGTGATTTAGCTTATCTTGCTAGAAGGATTGTTAGGATAGCTTCAGAAGATATCGGTAATGCAGATCCTCGAGCTCTGGAAATCACAATAAATGCATGGGAGGCTCAGGAGCGTTTAGGAAGTCCGGAAGGTGAGCTGGCATTAGCACAAGCCGTTGTTTATTTGGCCTGCGCACCAAAAAGTAATGCAGTATATATGGCTTATAATGCAGCTATGAGGGATATAAAACAAAGAGGAAGTTTTGAAGTACCAATTCATTTAAGAAATGCACCCACAAAACTGATGAAATCTTTGGACTATAAAAAAGATTATCGCTATGCGCATAATGAACCAGAAGCATATGCTGCTGGTGAGAATTATTTTCCAGATGAGTTAATAGGAACAAAATATTATCATCCCGTAGATAGAGGGTTAGAAATTAAGATTTCTAAAAAACTTAAACATTTAAAAGAACTGGATATCCAAGAGAATACATAAATTTAGAAAGTAGATCAAAAATTAATCTGGGATCAAGAACGTAAAATCTTTACAGAAGTGAAGAGAGCTATTTTGTAGATTTTTCTTATGAGAAATAAGTTGTCGGCTGATACCTGTATTGATGTAATTTTACTTGGGTATTTATGTGTGCTGTATAACTTTGCTTTCAATAAAAAAACAACTAATAGAAAGCCAGCTACTTGAAGTATATTAACCTAATAAATAGTGGTCTGTTTTTTAACCGCTAAGATTGAACTTATTAGTTTCTGACTCTATCGACAATTCAGGGTTGTTCGATGTCACTACGAAACGGATCTAAATGACTCATTCCAAAGCTATCCTATAACTTTTTAGAATTAGTTGGCATTCTAAGGTAAACAAATACGCGATGTACATTACGGACTAATTTTTTGATTGTTGAGGAAATGCTATATTTGATAAATATTTTTATTTTACTCTTTAGAGATATTAAATAGTTACTTGATTGGCTTTAAATGCCGCTGGTTAAGGTTTTATTAAATATCAATATGTTATAAATATCTAGGTAGACTTTTTTAAAGTTTTTTATTTATATTGATATGGTTTATAATAATAGGTGTATAAGTAATTGAATTGTTACAAATAATGATTATGATTATGATTATGATTATGATTATGTAATATTAATTTAAACCTTTGATTTTTATATGTTGTTAATTAGGAATGATTAGAAAAAAAGTAGAGGGTTTTAAGAATTGAATAATAATTCGGATTTTGGGCTTATACGACCACACCAATCTAAAATACAAGCTTTTGCCAGGTTATTGGATAGTGCTGTCATTATTATCACGTTATGGGCGGTAATTGATATTAATGGTTTTGAATGGGATTCCAAACAAAGCTTGTGGTTGCTAGTTTCAATGGTTACTTTTTTATTTATTGCTGAGTTAAATGGCTTATATAGGGAAAAAAGAGGTGTCTTATTTATTAAGGAATTAAAGTCCATTATAATTAACTGGATAATTGTAGTGGTGTTGTTGATTTCTATTAATCAGTTTTATTTGTTAATAGACCCTGTTTTTGAAAAAGTGTTTTGGATATGGGCCTTTGTAGTTCCAATTGAAATTCTTTCTTGGCATTTAATGGTCGATAGCTTTTTGCGTCTGATTAGGCGAAAAGGAAAAAACAGTCGTAAAGTTGCTGTAGCTGGAGCAAATGATCTTGGGCTTGAATTGAAAAGACTTTTTGAGCAAGAAGAATGGATGGGAATGAGTTTTTCAGGTATTTATGACGATCGGCTTCAAAGTAGAACTGATAGCTCTACAATAAATGTTCTAGGCGATCTAAAGCAATTAGTTCAAAACACAAAGAACGGCGAAATTGATATTATCTATATAACCTTGGCATTAAAGGCAGAAGAAAGAATAAAAAATATTATTAGTGAATTATCTGATACAACAGTATCAGTTTACTATGTTCCAGATTTTTTTGGTTTTGATTTGTTGAGATCGCAATGGAGTAGTGTTGGAAATATAGCGGTTGTAAGTATCTATGATTCGCCTTTTTATGGTGTGGATGGTGTGCTTAAAAGGGTATTTGATGTGATATTTAGTTTATTCGTTTTGTTATTGATTGCGATACCAATGCTGATTATTGCAGTCTTAGTGAAATTAACTTCACGAGGGCCTGTTTTGTTTAAACAACGGCGATTTGGTCTGGATGGAAATGAAATAATTGTTTGGAAGTTTCGATCAATGTCTGTTGCCGAAGATGGGGGTAATGTTGTTCAAGCAAAAAAAAATGACCCTAGGGTGACAAAGTTAGGTGGTTTCTTAAGAAAAACATCTTTAGATGAACTTCCCCAGTTTATCAATGTTTTACAAGGGAGTATGTCGGTAGTAGGGCCAAGGCCTCATGCTGTTGCACATAATGAATTATACCGTAAACAGATAAAAGGATATATGCTAAGACATAAAGTTAAGCCAGGTATAACTGGGCTGGCACAAATAAAAGGGTTCAGAGGGGAAACTGATACGTTGGATAAAATGGAAGGCCGTATAAAATATGATTTAGAGTACATAGAACACTGGTCTTTACATATGGACATAAAAATTGTATTATTAACCTTATGTAGAGGCTTCTTAGGAGAGAGTGTTTATTAAGGGTTTGTTAAGATTTTTTTAATATAATGGTTGCTCGAGAGTTAAATAGTACTAAAGTACAATTTACTATTCGTTAAAAGCAGTCTAGTATTAGAACGTGGAATACTTCGGTTTTTGGTTAAGTGTAAAATTTTTTATACTTAAACCTTAAAGCTCACAATAAAAAGGAATCTAAGTCGTAAATAGTGATATTTATGGATTAAGGAAGATAAATGCCAAACTTAATCGTGAGATAAGGACGGAAAGCTACAGACCTTTTTACAATTGAAAAGGTGGCTGAGTTGCAAATTAATTTTTTAATAAAATAGTTTGTTATTATTTTGGAGTTCAAGAATGAAAAAAATTTTTATATCGTTAGTTTTATCTTTGTTTGTTTTGCCGTTAACAGCACAGGCTGCTAGCATTTCAATAATAAATGATCAAACTTCTGGAGGTGGTACCGTAACAAATGGTTCAGGAGTCTCTGCTGCTACAGCAAATCATAATGATATTGTTTCTGATTTCAGTGATACGTGGGTTGTTGATGTTGATCCTGCAGGAGATGTTTTTAGTCTGGCAACAAGTAATTTTTTCTCTGATTTCAATGTTGAATATAGTTTAGATGGTGTTAACTTTTTTAGTTATAATGATGTAACAGAAGTTGCTGGTCAATTTAGCATTAAAGATTTAAGTTTACAAAATATTACAGGTTTTACACTAAGAATCTTTGGTACTCTAGATGGTCGTTTTACTTCTGGTGGTTATAATGTAAGTGTTGAGGGTGCAGATGTAAGTTCTGTTCCTGTTCCAGCAGCAGCATGGTTGTTCGGATCTGCATTGATGGGTTTAGTTGGTTTTTCACGTCGTAAATCTTCAGTTGCTGCTTAATTGATTAAGTTCAAATAAGTTAGAAAAAGGGGAGCATTAGTGCTCCCCTTTTTTTGCTTGATAGAGATGGAAGTTTTTTCTAAGCTGTGGTTATTGTTACAATTAATTTGGAAATATAAAATGTTACGTTTTTTTAAATATTCTTTCTGTTGTTTATTAATGTTTTGCCAAACAGCAGTCTTTGCAAATGAAAGTGTTTATATAATAAATCCTGGAGATCTTTTAGAGATTTCAGTTTGGAAAGAAGAGGAACTAAAGAGGGAAATTCGTGTTTTGCCAGATGGGCACATTAACTTTCCACTAGCTGGTGATATTGCAACTTCTGGTCTTACTCTAAATCAGGTCAAAGAAAGACTAGTCGCGAAGTTATCAGAATACATCTCGGATCCTGTCGTAAATATATCGGTTAAAGCGGCTGAAGGGAATGTGATTTATGTTATTGGGCAAGTAAAACAAGCAGGTCGTCATGTAATGTATAGGCCGCTTGATGCTTTGCAGGCTTTAAGTTTGGCAGGGGGATTAACTCCTTTTGCAAAATCAAATGATATTCTTATTATTCGACATGATGAAAAAGGCTCAAAAACTATAAAAGTTGAATACGGTGAACTAGAAGATGGAGAGGGCTTAAATAAAAATCAAATGTTAAAAAGTGGTGATGTTGTAATAGTGCCTTAAGAAAAGAGAGATAAATCTCATATTGTGCTGCTGTGTAATAATTAATAGTAAGAATAAAATTGAAGAAAATAAAACAAAGAGTTTTGAGAATAGTTTGGGTCGCATTGCTTATTATTATCAAAATCACCTCTTCAAATGCTGATGAGTGGGGAGTTAATGCAGGTATTGATCAAAACATATCATATGATGACAATGTGATCATGAGAGGTGATGATGTTCCAATAAAAAATGATGACCCATTAAATAATGATGAGCTAAATAGAGCATCACTGATTTATAAAGTAACACCTTCATTTAATCTTTCACATAAAACAGATGTTTCAGATGTTTCAGCATATGCTAGCTATGGTGTACAACGATATTTTAATATAAAAAAATTCGATAGAAATCACCAAAATTACGGAATCAAAGGGCAGTATAAGAATGAAAGGGCAAGTTGGAAGCTCGATTCATCATATAGTATCACTCCCTCAAGAGATACTGCACAACAAGAATCTGGGGATTTTCAAATAGATTCTGAAAGAAAATCATTTTCTATTTCTCCTACTATTTCTTATGAAATAACTGAACAAGATAGTTTGTCATTTATAACACAATATACTAATACTCAATATTCTCTCAACGATTCTGATAGAAAAGAATTAACTGATGAAAGGTGTACTTCTGAAATATTTAATGAGAACAAACTTGATACATCATGCAATTTGAGTGATTATAAGGTTTTTAATCTTAAATTATTATGGTCAAGAAAATGGTCGGAAAGATACATGAGTTCCTTAGACGTATTCTATAATAATTTTAAATCATCAAAAATAATTACTGACGAAGATGAATTAAAGAGTCATACAGGTGGAGCAAATATTACTTCAACATACATATTTTCTGAAAGGCTAGATTTATTTGGGACCGTTGGCTTTAGAGTAACAAAAACAAATAATATTACAAACAGAAGTTTTATTATTCCAGCTAATACAGAGAATGATCCAAATAGTGTTGATACGTTTAGTACCAAAGAAGGATCTAACGAACCAGGATGGTTATTAAATATTGGAGCTAATTATCATGATAATAATTGGCAAACAGAATTTATAGTCTATCATGGGCTACAGCCATCCTCACAGGGAGGGTTGCTTGATCAGACTAAAGTTAATATAGATTTACGATATAATTTTACAGAAAGGTTATATGCTACCTTATTAAGTGATTATCAAATCAGCAAGCCTGATGGCAGTGAAAATGAAAGAACAAACATTACCTTTCACCCATCATTAAATTGGAAATTAAATCCCGATTGGACAGTTTCGACAAGTTATCGATATCGATATCAAAAAAGATTTTTAAGAAGTAATGAAGAGGAAGATGCTGATTCAAATTTATATATGTTATCTATAAATTATAGGTGGCAAGGCTTAAAAATTGCGAGATAAATATGGAAATTGAAGAAGATGAAGTTAAAACATTTAAAGATTATATTCAAATAGCAAGGAGGCGTAAATATTACATTGTAATACCAATGTTATTTTTACTTGCATTAAGTTCTATAATAGCATTGATATTACCTCCTGTTTATCGTTCTGAGGCAACTATATTAATTGAACAGCAACATATCCCCATTGAGCTTGTTAAATCAACAGTTGTCAGTTTTGCAGATGAACGAATTCAGCAGATTAAACAAAAAATAATGCGAATTGATAGCATAAATAAAATGATATCAAAATTTAATTTATATGCTGACCAAGCTGAAAAGCTTAGCCCAACAGAATATGCAGAAACTTTTGCTGAAAATGTTTTAGTAGATGTTGTTAGTGCAGATGTAATTAGTCAAGGCAAACAGTCAAAAGCAACATTAGCCTTTACAATATCCTTTGATCATAAAAATCCTGTAATTGCACAAAA
>JAKIVF010000026.1 GCA_021647145.1 Methylococcaceae bacterium
TTTTAGCATCATTGTTTCTGTATTTGGTGTGTCCTGTCATTCTGGCACAGGAAAATTTGTCAGATTTAGCATTACGAAGTCTAACAGTAAGAGAGTCAGGTTCTAGATCAATTAAAATTTTGCCCCTTGGTGATTCAATTACTGATAGTTATCTAGGAAGGCCTAGTTATAGACGGCCCCTCTGGCATCAATTGCAGGCTGCTGGATATAATATAGACTTTGTTGGTAGACCAGGTTACAGACACACTACAGCACCAATAGAGGAGCAAGATTATGATCTTGATCATGAAGGACATGCAGGCTGGAGAGCGGATCAAATTCGTAGTCATGTTTTTGACTGGATGAGTGAATTTTCAGCCGATATTGTTTTGCTTCATATTGGGACTAATGATTTGCTTCAAGCACCCTCAGGTGAAACAGTGTTTGATACTGTAAATTTTACCTTAAATGATATTGATGGCATCATACAAAACCTAAGAGCTAGGAATAGTTCAATAGTTATATTGCTAGCTAAAATAATTCCGATGGGAGCGTACGATACTGCCATTTTTAATAATGAAGTTGATGCTTTTGTTTCAACCCGGACAACTACACAATCTCCCGTAGTTGTTGTTGATCAATATACTGGGTTTAATGCTATTAACGATACTCATGATGATATCCACCCTAATGAAGCTGGTGAGATCAAAATGGCTAATAAATGGTTTCAAGCACTTGAGCCTTTTTTAACCAGTACAACAACGCCTCTTACTCATTTATTACCTCATAACCAATGGCATCAAATCAGTCTTCCTCTGAATCCAGGCAGTAACAATACAGTTGCGGATATATTTGGTGATGATGGGTTGGGTTCTTACGGTACAGATTGGGGTTTATATAGTTATAATCCCGGTACAAATAGTTATGATCAGCCTGGAATCACAGATACCCTTAGTCAGGGTGTAGGATACTGGATCATTCAAATGTCAGGTGATGATAAAATACTAAAAATGCCTGCTGGAAGCACAGAAACACCTACAACAAACCCAACGGGTTGTCCTGTAGGTAAGGACTGTTTTGAAATTCCTTTAGCTACTGAATCTGGTGCAGACCAGTGGAATATGGTCGGCTATCCTTTTGCTGTTAGTGGATTATTATCAGATAGCCGTATTGTAGCAACCACAAGTAACTGTACTTCTGGTTGTGAAATCGATGATGCAGAAATTGATGGTGTTTTTCATAACCAGCTTTGGACTTACAATGGGACAGAGTATGTAGAAGTTAGCACTACTATTGGTACTCTTGACCCTTGGCTTGGGTATTGGGCTGCAACGCTAAATAATGCTAGTACAAACAACCCTTCACTGTTGTTCTCTAAATAAAAGATATAAAGAGTGGATAAATCATAAATAGCCTTTAAATTGATAATAAAGGCTATTTAACTTGTACTGATCAACTTTGTGGAAAAGATATTTAGTTCCGTTTATTTTTTCTTGTCGCAAAAACATTAAGATCTTTAGTTAAGACTAGTTCTGATTTATCCACCTATATAGCTTTTTGTTGAATCAATACGCTAAATTAACCAGCTATACTTCACGCAGTCGCAGACGCGAGTTTATATCGATTGAGTTTTGCTGACAGACTGCGCTCCTGAAATGATTGCATAGTTCATTATGTAATCATTCCAATAAAAAGTCAGCTCGCTATAAATTCCGTCTTCTCAACTCTGTTAAAAATCTATCTTTTGAAATGCCTTAAAGACGAGTAAAATTCTACACTAGTTGCTAAAATTAACTGTGTTACTGGGCTAAGTAAATTTCAAGATGAAAAAATTTTATATTGGTTTGTCTGTTACCTACCATGATTCTGCTTTAGCAATAGTAGATGATAAGGGACAGGTGTTATTTGCTGAAGCGACAGAACGTTTTATGCAAAATAAGCGAGCCTTAAACTGTGAAGCTGATCCTTTGCTCCACATAACAGATTTATTGGAAACTTATTGTCCATTTCCTGACGAAATTGTTATTGCCATTAATTGGCAAAAAAAACGGCCTTTATATGAGAATGTGATAGCTGCTTTAGGCTGTTTAACTGCATCTGGGTTGCTAAAAACAGGTATCAGACAGTTAAACTCACCTCTTGAGAATTATCAATTACACCATATGATCGCCAGTCAGCGGAATAAAATTCGTAGTGCGGGGATTAATCTGGTACGTATTATTAATGAATATTATCCTGATTGTGCAATTTCATTTGCCGATTTTCACCATCATTTGACACACGCTGCGACTGCCTGCTATAGCAGCCCATTCTCAGAATCTGCATGTGCAGTGATTGATTCCTTTGGAGAAAAAGGTTCGATGGGTTTTTATCATTATAAAGACCAAAAACTTAATTGTTTATACGAAAGCAAAGGGACTGGAAGCCTTGGTTTCTACTACATGAAAATAACGGAGCTTTGTGGGTTTGATTGGTTGAAAGGTGAAGAATGGAAGGTGATGGGATTAGCTCCTTTTGGTAAATTAAACCAAGAATTGTATGGTTTATTAAAAACTATCGTTTCAGTAGAAGGGTTTGAATGTAAGCATCCATCTAATCAGTTGTTTTCTAACCTATCCGCACTTGATAAGTTTCAAAAAGATGAGAGAACCCCAATAAAGCAGGCAGCTGACTTGGCATTTACAGGACAATATTTTTTTGCTGAGCTTATGACTAAGCTATTACAACATTTGCAAGAAGTAACCGGATGTATCAACTTATGTTTTGGTGGAGGTTGTGCTTTAAATTCTGCATATAATGGACAAATTAAAAATAGAACAGTTTTTGAACAGGTTTTTATTCCCTCTGCACCTGCTGATGATGGTACTGCGCTTGGAACTGCTTGGCTTGCCTTAAAACAAGATAAACCTGATTTAGTGATTCCAAGAAAAAACCACTGGTTATCACCTTATTTAGGCTCGATAATTTCTGATCAGGATATGAAAAGGGTCATTCAATTTAATCGTTCTTTAGATATTCAGTATTTACCTCATAGTATTTGTGATGCAACGGCTGGTTTATTAGCAAAGGGTCAACTTATTGGGTGGATACAGGGTAGGGCAGAGTTTGGTCCTAGAGCTTTAGGAAATCGCTCTATTTTGGCAGATCCACGGGAAAAAAAAACGAAAGATAATATTAATCATAAAATTAAATTTCGTGAGAGTTTTCGACCTTTTGCACCGTCTGTATTAGATGAATGTGCTGATGAGTATTTTGTGGATTATCATGAATCACCTTATATGGATAAAACACTGAGTATTAAAAAGTCTATGCAGAATCAAATAGCAGCTGTTTGTCATATTGATGGAACTGGGCGATTACAAACGGTCAAAGAACAATGGAATCCACGTTTTTATCATCTTATTAATAGTTTTTATCAAAAAACCCAAGTTCCAATGTTATTGAATACTAGTTTTAATGTGATGGGTAAACCGTTGGTTCATTCTATAGAAGATGCATTATCAGTATTTTTAACAACCGGGCTGGATGCATTAGTTATTAATGATTATTTAATACGAAAATCGAGTGAAAAAAAAACAAGAATATGCTTTTGATCCATCATTAAATGTACTTTCTTTAAAGTTTCTAGATGTTCAAAAAGCTTCTAAAGATAAAATTGATTCGCGCGAGTTATTTTTCAAGCTAAATCAATCAGATAGCTATTTTTATTGTTTGCCCAATGCTTATGATTTTATTTCATTTGCTATACGGGAAACAGAACAAATATATTCACCTTGTTATATTAAGCATTCAAGCAAAGACAAGCTCCTATTATTAAAACATTTACCACTATCACCCTTGTCAGAGACTCTATTAACTCAGGCTAGTACACTTGAGTGTCTGACGCAATCTGCAGGTATTTTGTTGACACAACCCTGTTGGTTACAAGGTATTTTTCAAACTTTTTCCAGTCAGTCCAGAGCTGCTATTGAACTGATGTCTATTTACCTAAAATTGACAAGTGATGAGAGTGGAGAGTCTGATTTACTGAGGTCTTGTCATTCACTGTTATTAGCCTCAAAGATCAAGATTCCAGTACTGTATAGTGATAACTATAGTCAGCAAGGTAAGCTATTGCCTGAAATGATTGATTTTGCAAATATTCAACTGACCCTTGCTCGGTTTCCAAGAATTCTATTCCCTGAAATACTCGGTTTTACTTTGGCTTATTGTCAAATGGCTACTTTGGTTGAGATTTGTTTCCCCAGCCATCAATTGGCAGATCATTTTTTTAAACAAAGACAACTACGTACTGAACAGCAAACGTTTCCTTTACTTCGTAGTATTGCAGACTATTTAGATATATTTACTGATCAAAAAGAAAGTTTATGGCTTAGGGTGCAAAATGGGTTTTGGCTTTATCAGTTACAAATGCAGCGGTGTAGAGATGTATTTGAACATTTATTGCAAAACTCTAAATCAAACAGCCAAGTTATTGCCGGTCTATTCCAGCAAAAATTATCAGCAGCAATGGGTCATCATCAAAACGTTTTGTTGCAAGGAAAGTCTCTTGAATTATGGTTTGCAGGAATGCCTAAGAATAGTTCAGAATTTTTACAAGCTTTAAAACAGTCAAAATATGTAGACAAATCAGTACCGGAAAACAGCCTGTTTCTTAAACTATTTGAGTTTAAAGGACCTATGTTTGGGGTTCTTAATAAAGATGAAGTATCATTAATAAAGGATTGGTTAACAGAAAATAAAATACCTGAAACAATTCAATTAAATAAAATAAAAACGACTACCCGGTCAGATAAAAAACCTCAATCAATAGAATATAAAAAAATAAGCCACAAAGAACTCTATTATCGGTTAGTAAATATAGATTTATTTCCTGAGTATTTACTTACTGTAAAAAAGAGAGTTCATCAATTATTACAAGTTTGTAGATTGCTTAGCGTCTTACCGTTTAAACATTATAGTCATCAGCAGTTTGAAAGATATATTGGGGCAAAATATCAACAAGAAATAGAAGCTTATCAGCCTTTGCAGGGGAAACCAAAGATTTCTAAACCAGCCTATGTGTGGGGTTTGGAGCAAGTAGCACCGATGATATTAATAGATGGCTGCTGGTTGCAAAAAAGTTTGTCTATACAAAATGTAAATTCGGATATTGCTAATATTTTATTCAGTATTTACTGTGATGAATTAGGCAATGGTAATTTTGACCAGAGCCACCCTGTTATATTTCAACAGTTACTTGATAGCTTATCAATCAAAGTTCCTTCAGTTTATAGCCCTAAATTTATTAAACATTCCGGTTTCATTAACAGTGCATTCGATCTACCTGTTTATATGATGGGGCTCTCTCATTTTTCAATAGATTATTTACCTGAATTATTGGGGCTTAATATGGCAATTGAATTGAGTGGTTTAGGTAAAAATTATATGCGGTTGGTTGATGAATGGCGGTATTGGGAAATTGACCCTGCTATTGCCTCGATCCATATCTCTATCGACAATGTGGCCTCTGGACATACATTTTTAGCTAAAAAAGCTATTCAGCTTTATATGGATGATGTTATGCAGCATTCTGGAAACCAAAAGATTGTTGATCTACATTGGCGACGAATTTATACGGGTTTTGTTTCATTACAGTTAGTGGGTTGGCGATTTAAGTTAAGTTTGCCCGTTTGCTATTTATTCAATCGAATCAGCAGACAATGAAATATTTAGCCTGCTTTTTTTTCCCTGCTTGTGTTTTATTTTTTTTAGCTACTGGACCTCATACAATAATCAGCGCATTTGCCTGGACTATTCCTCTTTGGTTTATTATTCTGGTTGACTGGTTGAGTCCAACAGTCGTCCCAGATCAACAAAAAAACAAGATTTCAGGTTGGTTTTATGATTTGATACTCTATGTTTTAACTTTGATGCAGTTTTTGATTATTGGTTTATTGTTGATAGTTGCTAGTCAATTACAATGGAATTCAGTTGATGAAATACTTATTTCAGTTGTTAATCTGATTGTTATGAGAATTTTAGTGGGAACTTCATCGGGTAGTTCTGCAATTATAGTCGCACATGAACTTATTCATCGCTCTAAAAAACATCAACGAATTTTAGGTCGATTGTTGTTATATACTGTTTGCTATGACCACTTTGTTATTGCTCATATGCGAGGGCATCATTTAAAGGTAGCAACACCCGAAGATATGACAACAGCCCATTTGGGTGAAAGCTTTAGTAGCTATTGGAAAAGGGTATTTATTGGTCATTTTAAATATGCCTGGAACTCTGAAAAGAAACGACTGGGTTTGATCCACCTACCTATTTGTCATTACAAAATGTTATTTAACTCTGTCCTTCAAGGGCTATTTGTTGAAATTATTCTCATTTTATTAATAATCAATCTGTTTGGTTGGGCAGCATGCTTTATTTTTATTTTTCAAGCTCTGTCTGGTGTGCGTTTATTAGAAACTATCAATTATTTTCAGCACTGGGGGCTAGGACAAGAAGAATCAGAAAATGCTATGGCTTGGGTAAACCAATCCAGTTTTACAGAATATGCTTTAGTTGGCTTAGCGAATCATATAAATCATCATCAAAATGCAAGGTCATCATTTTTTGAAACGCCTTATTCAGACCAAGGTCCAAAAATGCCTTATGGGTATTTTGTGACTAATCTTTGGGTGAAGTTGAGTAATGAAAGCTATCGAGAAGTTTCAGCAAAAATATTAAAAACGTATTTTAAATAGTTTAGATATTATATGGTTTCAATTATATAGCCTTCTGAATTCCATCGTAACAGTTGTGCTGAACCCTTTTCCCATTGGGCTAAAACAAACCGTTGAGCAGGTTTTCCATTAATATCAAAATCATGAATGGCGGGACGGTGCGTATGTCCATGAATCAGCCGATAACAATCGTGTTTCAGCATTGTATCAATCACGGTTTGTTGATTAACATCCATAATATCTTGTGATTTTTTGCGTTTATGAAAATAACTTCTAAAGCGATACCAACGTGCCGCTAATAAACGTATCAGCAGTGGTTTTGATAAAACATTGTGTTTCCATTCATCAGACCGTGATTTTTCTCTAAAAGTTTGATAGGGCAGGTCATCAGTGCAGAGCAAATCTCCATGGGTAAGTAAGGTATTAACACCATTTAAATTGATAACTTTATAGTCTTTTAGTAAAGTAACACCTGTTTCTCTACAAAACTGCTCACCCAGTAAAAAATCCCTATTGCCTTGCTGAAGAAATACTTGTACACCTGACTTAGTTAATCGTTTTAGTTGAGATTTAATACTTTTATTAGGTGATGTATTATCGTCATCACCAGCCCATGCATCAAATAAATCACCTAATATATAGATAGCGCTAGCTTCATGTTCTTGATTTTTAAGAAATGAAAGGAACCGGTTTGTTATCTCTTTTTTATTTAATGCAATATGCAAGTCAGAGATGAAAATTATGTCTTGATTCAATTAAAATATTGTCTAAAAAAGTTACGAGTAATTAAAATAATAAATGCCATGATTACGAATGTCCAGTCGTAAACCTGATCTTCTTGTGTTTTTATTAAATTTCAAAAACTTTTAATACGATGAGGAGCAACAATCTGTTTTTGTAAGTCATCATTCCAGACGCCTTCAACTTGCACATGTGCCATAGCACCAAACTGAAGGGCTTCAATCAAATTGTGATTTAGATACACATAAGTACCTGGTTGTTTAAATTCATATAAAGCCGCTATTGCAGAGCCGCCTGGAATAAACCATGTTTCTCTATTGCTAACAGGTAAATCTGAAAATGAACCACCTTCCCAAACTAAATCTCCATGACCACCAATAAGATGAGGCCTGCTATCCCTATTAGCTTGAGAGTGGATAAATAGCACCTTTTCACCAACTTTTGCAGTTAAAGCATTATTTCCTGTCAAAGCACCCATGCTGCCATTAAAAACATTATGGCTTGGAGTTAGGGTTTGCATTACATTCAGCATGTCGCCCATTGCAGCAGTAAGAGACGAATATTTTTTATACTCATCAAACTCATCTTTGGGAATATAGTAATCCTGTTCGCCAATATAAAAGGCTCTGTCATAGTGTACTGCATTTCCATGGTTATCTTTTAATCCCTCTCTAGGAAGAACCATGATTGCACCATTCATACCTGTGACGACATGATATGGAATCATTACACCATTCGGTGCACAATGATAAACAAATACACCCGCTTTTGTTGCTTTAAACCTAATGGTTACCTCTTCTCCTGGCATTACTTTTGAAATTTTCCCTCCCCCTAAAGCTCCTGTTGCAGCATGAAAATCAATGTTGTGCATATGTACACTTGTTTCTGGATTAAATAACGTAAATTCAACATAATCTCCTTGATGAACAACAATGATAGGGCCAGGAATCGAGCCATTAAAGGTTGTGGCTTGAATGGTGACATCATCTTCAACCTGAATTTCTTTTTCCTCAATTAGTAACCTGACTTCTACAATTTTTGGTTTTCCTTTTGCAATCTGGTTGTGAATGGGCAAGAAGGGAGGTGAAACCAGTTTTTGAGAAATTCTTTCCAAGGGTACATCTAAAATAACTTGCTATTTAGGTATTGATTCCCCTATTTGATCATTTATTTGTTGAGCAGTTGTACATCCTACAAATAGGAATGGTAAGAATAGAATTAATAATTTCATTTTTATCACCGTTAATTTTTATTAAAACCTCGAAAACATTGTTTTTACAACATACTCCTGATATGAAATGTGAAGTATAGGGATAAGTATTCGAAGAATCCTTATTAATCACAATACAAATAATGACGATTAAATTCAGTGATGAATTACCTGAAAATATGTGAATTATTACTGCTTTAAAATTTATTATCCTCTTAATGAAATTGATAAAGCAGGGGGTTGATTGATAATCCCTAAAGGCGTTCATCCTTTGTTCATAAACTTTGCAAATACATTCTAAAGTGAGCGTCTAACTAAATTGTAGAAACACTTTTGATATTTTTTTAAAGGTATTTTTTCACAAATATAGGGGTAATAACATACAGATATAAAACCTTAAAAAAAATATGATTTGATTTGTAGAAAATCAAGAATTGTTCCCGTTAAAAGGCCGTTTTAGTTTTTAAAACAATAAAAAAAGGATGTTTGATGATTTATTTAGTGAGTTTTTAAACATATTCAGCGACTAGATTATCAAACCAAAATGTTCAACTTTATAGGATGCTCTCATGAAAAAAAAATATAGACTTGGTATGTTTGATACCACTCTGTGGTTTTTTCAAACCACAGTTTTCACACTTTTATTAGTGTATTCAATGTCCCATTTATCTTATGCAGATGAAGGTGACTTTTTTATTCCTCAAGATGACCCTTCACGGCTAGGTGACTGGGTGCCTGGTGATTTACCAGAAGGCCTTCCTGAAGCTAACGAAGGTGCGTTTGTGGGGGGTATTACAAAATCAGGAGAGGATGCTACCGAAGGAAATATGTTACCACTTGCTAATCAAAGGGAGGATGGCATTTTTAATGTTCCGACAAATGGCGCTCCAAGCCCCCTCTATGGAGCTACGCCATTTAGTCAGCAAATGTTGAGATTTGAGGAATTTGGTACCAAGAAATTACGGCTTAAAAAAAGGCGACGACCGGGTAGCTGGAAAGATTTACCTGCCGCTAGTGATGCACAAAGTTCTCCTAATAGTAAGGCGATGGATAAATTTTTATCACAAAAAATCTGGCCTACGCCTCAAAAGTATGCAAACACGGATATTACAAATCCCTGGAAATCTGAAATTGAAAAATTTCTCGGACGAGAGTTAGTGACTCCCCCAGCTGAAGGGCGTCCTCCTGGATTAGGATGGGCTCATCAACGATGGGATGAATTCAAACCTAAAAGGTATTATCAAACTGCAACAGTGGGTGCTCGAATGAATGGCGGGTTACGTGATCGCCAGCAAACGCATAGATACCGTAAAGGTGAATTCGGTCGTCGTGGTTTGTATCACAACACGACCGGAGTTAAAGGGTTCAAAGGCACTACAGAGGGAATTAAAATTAAATTCCATCCAAATATGCCGGTGCAGAGTAATGAATCATTATGGACTTTTGATGGAACTTTTCCACCAAAATTGCTTAAAGTTCGTTACGGAGAGTCGGTATTGATGCGTCATTATAATGCGCTACCTATTGATGTTGCAGCGAACCGAGGTTTTGGTGTACACACTATAACTACGCATGAACATAATGGTCATAGTCCGGCTGAAAGTGATGGTTATGCTAATGCTTTCTTTTTTCCTGGACAATTTTATGATTATCGCTGGCCTTTGCAACTAGCGGGTCGTGATTCTATTAATACCGATGCTCAAGATCCAAAGGCGGGTGCTCCAGATGGTCATGGAGGGATTAAAAGAATTGCAGGAGATTGGCGTGAGACGATGAGTACGCATTGGTTTCATGATCACATGTTAGATTTTACAGCGCAGAATGTCTACAAAGGAAGTGCTGCAATGATGAACTACTACAGTGCGCTTGATCGAGGAAATGAAGCGATTGACGATGGAGTTAATCTTCGCCTGCCTAGTGGTTCTGCATTAGACTGGGGCAATCGTGATTATGATGTTAATTTATTACTTGCTGAAAAAGCCTGGGATGATGAAGGTCAACTCTGGTTTAATCCCTTTAATATAAATGGATTTGTTGGTGATGTCATGACAGTCAACTGGTTATACAAACCTTATTTTGAAGTCCGTGCTCGTCAATATCGTTTTCGCCTATTAAACGGATCTGTTTCTCGCTACTTTAAGGTAGCTCTTGTTGATCAAAAAGGTAACCCAGTTCCATTTTATATGGTGGCTAATGATGGCAACATTATGGAACACACGGTTTACTTTGAAAATGGTGAATTACCCACGCAAGGTATAGCTGAACGATATGACATTATTGTTGATTTTAGTAAATTTAATGAAGGTGACAAAATTTATATGGTCAACTTATTACAGCATAAGGATGGTCAGGCAACAGATAAAGCTGTTCCATTAGCTGATATTGTCAGTGGTGTTTATCAAGCTGAATTAGTTGATGATAATGACGACGGTGTTGCTGATCGCTGGATCAATGGTGATCCGGTGGTAGGTAAATTTATGGAATTCCGTGTTCAGAAATATGATGGTGTAGACCAAAGTATGGATCCGTCACACTTTGTTGAAGGTAAAAATAAATTGATTCCTTTGCATCGGCCTACTGAAGAAGAATTAGCGAATGCGACACATCGTACTTTTGAGTTTGAAAAACAACCTACAGATGATAAACCTTGGGTTATTGAATCTGATGGAGGTAAAGGCTTTGGAATGGATCCTCGTCGTCTTTCAGCTGCTCCTTCTAAAAATTCAGGGGGATTGGAAGTTTGGCGTTTAGTTAATAGTGGAACCTGGAGTCACCCTGTCCATATTCATTTTGAAGAAGGCATTATCTTACGCCGAGATGGTAAAGAACCACCGCCTTGGGAAAAATGGGCGCGTAAGGATGTTTATAGATTGGGTCCACAACCAGATAGTGGTGATTTGATAGAAATTGCATTACGCTTCAGAGAATTTGCTGGGACTTATATGGAACATTGCCACAATACTCAGCATGAAGATCATGCCATGTTATTAAGATGGGATATAGAACATCCAGGGCAGGTTAAATTAATGCCTACACCTATACCCACGTGGGATGGTGTTGGATATGTTGATTCTGTGGCCTTACCTACCATAAGAATAGGTGATGAGATTGGGCAATTTGGACCTGACTTAGAACCTGTGGATGTATGGGTTAAAAATGCAGTCATTGGTGAGCTTGATAATATCAGGGATACTCCACTTGGCGACGCATTATCTGATCCAGAACCTGATAATGAACGAGGCACAGCGACATTTCCTTTAACAAAAGGTACTAATATAGATGCTGATGGTAATAAGCGTGAAGTATGGTTTTTTGTTCATGATGTTAGCGATAAGAAGCTGGCTGACAAACTGGGCCTAGCTTGGGCAGGAGGGCTTGCAAATGTGCCTGAAGCTGCAACGGCTAAAGCGAGCGTCTCAGAAAGTGGTTATGTGACTTTCTATGGCGATTTACCCAACCCTATTTGGGCACATGATGTTAATCCAGAAGGTATTCCCGAGGTTGATGACAACAATACCTATTCGCCTCTTAGAAGAGTGAATTTTGGAGGTAAAGAGGTTGTTTTTAATGTCATTATTGTTAAATGGGGTGATAAACCATGGGAACATAATAGAATTGATAAAAGTTGCCTAAGTTTTCCAGATCTTCCTGCAAACACAACATGTCCGTATAACGGTAATAAATGGGGGGGCTTAGAAGAATCTGGACATGTTGTGGAATTAGTAACTGAAGGTGCTCACCCGCATGTCACTATGAAGCTGCATAAATCGTGGAGTGAACAAGGTGATTACTTGCCATACTATATGGTGTTAGATACTTATCCATTTGGCCCATCTAAAACAATGGGTGTGCCTTATGTGCCTAAGCATCAATTTCTTGCGGCAGCTGCAGTTCCTTTGATTCAGTTCTTACCACCTGCACCTATTCGTCCAAGCTATCCACCTACCCCAGCAGACGGAAATGGAGTGCTTGGTGGTGGTCCATTTGGAAGCCAGGTTGGAATTCCGTCTTATTTTATGCCGGAACAAAACTATAGTCCCATGTGGCATATAGGTTTTGCTCACTGGTTAACACCAGCAACTGATAGTGTAGGTGTTGTTAAAGGTCTTAAACAACTTAAACAATTACGTGCAGAAGGCAAGCTGGAAATAAATGAATGGCCAGCAGCGGGCGCTAATATTGGAACTAACAACTATGACTTCGATAGTTTGAGAGCTCCTCATGTGGTTAATTGTCCAACACCTTTCACCATTGATTCTGCAATCCATAGAGCCAGGAGGTTGGATAAACTAGGAAAAGAAAACTAGAAAAAATTAGTTTTAATCAATTTTTTTTAGAAACACAGGGATGTGTGAGTTTTAAAAAGAGAGGTGGTCAATTTGTTTTTCTACAGGCTACCTTTTCCAAAACTATTGTCTGCGGCTGGCTAATTTTCATTAGCTGCAGACATTTTTCTGACCTTTAGAGGTATCCTAATGAAAATCATTAATTATAAATATCTATATCTGGGTTTTGTTATTTTAATTAGCCTGGGAAATAGTTCTGCTATAAGTGGAGCTTCAAGATGGGGAGCTGATTACTTTCCAAATATCCCATTAACTACGCACGAAGGGAAAAAAGTACGCTTTTTTGATGATCTAATCAAAGATAAAGTAGTAGTGATTAACTTTATTTATACACATTGCGGGGATAGCTGTCCTCTTGAAACTGCGCAGTTGACTAAAGTTCAAAAAATTATGGGGGACAGGGTCGGGAAAGATGTTTTTTTCTATTCTATTACCATAGACCCTAAAAATGATACCGCAGATGTACTAAAAGAGTATAGGAAAAGATTTAAGGCAAAATGGACTTTTCTTACTGGAAAAAAAGAAGACATTATTTTGTTACGTAAAAAACTGGGCTTGTATATAGATGGAATTCAGGATGGCTCAAACAATCATAATGTAAGCTTAATCATAGGAAATCAAACAACAGGGCGATGGATGAAACGATCACCTTTTGAAAACCCACATGTGCTTGCAGACCAGATAGGCAACTGGCTGACAGGTTGGAAAGCAGCACCGAAACCGAAAAATTATGCCAATGCCCCAACGTTAAGAAATATTCCTCGTGGTGAACAAATGTATCGCACCCGATGTGCTACGTGTCATACACTTGATGGGAATGAATTGGTGGGCGCGTTAGGGCCGGATTTATTGGGTGTGACAGAGCGCAGGGATAAACAATGGTTATTTAACTGGTTAAAAGCGCCGGATCAAATGTTGAAGAAAAAGGACCCCATCGCAATGGCATTATTTACAAAATATAATAATCTGGTTATGCCTAATATGCGATTAAATCAACAAGAAGCACGAGCGTTATTTGATTATATTAGTGATGAAACCAGACGGTTAAGTGGAGAATCAAAGAAAATGCAATCTAAAATATCTAACAACCTAGGCAATTTAACAACAAGGTGATTATTATGAAATCTAGAATAATACTACTCTATATTCTTAGTATTCTTTTGTTGCAAGGGCTTACTGTTTTTCAAGCAATGGCAGAGGAACAACCTAAATTTAATAAGGCAAAAGAGAAAGCTTTGGGAAAAAAGAAACCATTTATTGCTGGCGAGCATTATATTGTTTTAGATAAACCTATGGCTGCGCGCGATAGCAGCAAAATAGAAGTGGTAGAAATGTTTTCTTATGGCTGTCCTCATTGCTATGAATTTGAACCCATTATCAAGCAATGGGCTGAGAGCCAAGCTAAAGATGTAGATTTTTGGTTTTTTCCTGCGGTGTGGAATAAACCAATGGAATTGTTTGCAAGAGCATTTTATGTGGCTCAAGATTTGAATGTTGAGAAAAAAATACATTTACCCTTATTTTCTGCCATTACGGTGGAGCATGAACTAATCAGAAATGAAACGGAGTTGGCAAATTTCTTTGCAAAGTTTAAGGTTGAAAACAAGGCTTTTATGAAAGCTTTCAAATCAAAAAAAGTTGTAGACCAGGTTGAGCAAGCAAAAATACGAGTAGAAAATTATAAGCCTGTAGGTGTTCCAGAGCTGGTGATTAATGGTAAATATCGGATAGATAGAATGCATGCTGGTGGTTTGAAAGAGATGTTGGAGGTGGCAGAGTTTTTGATTAATAATGAAAGGAAAATGAAGAAAAATAATGAGTTGCATAACTAAGGGAGCATTATTTTTCATTCTTTTGGTTAAGTATTATTAGAATTTATCTAAAGCTGATAAACTATACAGTTTTACTTAATAAACCCTTTAATTACCCCCAAAAGCATGAAAAAGATTCTTGTTTCCGATAAATTAGCCGATGATGGCATTAACTTTTTAAATGAGCAGACCGATATTCAGGTTCACATTCAAGTGGGGATGAGTGAGGATGAACTTTGTGACATTGTGGGTGATTTTGATGCCTTATTAATTAGAAGTGATACTAAAGTTACTCAAAGAGTGTTACAAGCAGCAACTAATTTAAAAGTGGTTGGACGTGCTGGTATTGGCGTAGATAATGTAGATATTCCTGCTGCAACTGAGCAAGGTGTGATAGTAATGAATACACCTGATGCAAATGCAACGACCACTGCCGAGCTAGCTATTGCGCATATGTTTTCTTTAAGCCGAAATTTACCAGAAGCGAGCGTTTCAGTTAGAGCTGGAAAATGGGAGCGCGCTAAACTGGTTGGAGCAGAAATTAATCATAAAACCTTTGCTATTTTAGGCTTTGGCACTATTGGTCGATTAGCTGCTAAACGTGCGGTAGGATTAGGTATGCGAGTGATAGCTTATGACCCTTTTGTCACTCCGGGAATTTTTGAAGAATGTGGTGCGCAGTCGGTTGATTTAGAAACCTTGGTAAAAGAAGCCGATTATCTGACATTACATTGCCCGATGATTGAAAAAACACGTGGCATTATAGGTGCTGAGCAATTAAAAGCAATGAAGAAAACATCGATGCTAATTAACTGTGCTCGTGGTGGTTTAGTCGATGAAACTGCATTATATGATGCACTTAAAAATGGTGAAATTGCGAAAGCAGCTTTAGATGTTTATGAGCAAGAACCCCCCAAAGATTCACCTTTATTTGAGCTGGATAATATTTCTTTTACACCTCATTTAGGGGCATCCACTCGTGAAGCTCAGGTTGCGGTAAGTGTTGAAATTGCAAGACAAGCTGTTACTTATTTGAAAACAGGTGAAGCCATTAATGCCTTAAATCTATCTACAAAAATTTCAGCAGAAGAATTAAAGAAGTCTCGCCCATTTATGATGCTGGCTAATGTGATGGGTAAAATGATGGCTGATTTAGCGGGTGAGCCAATCAAAACATTGGAAGTCTCCTTGTTTGGTAAGGCTGCTGAAGCCGAGGTTAGGCCTGTATCAGTCGAAGCGTTAGTAGGTATGCTAGCAGGACAGATGTCAACACCTGTAAATAGTGTTAATGCTGAAAATATTGCCAAAAAACAGGGTATTGCTTTAGTCGAGTCTAAAACTGAAAAAACAGAAGGTTACGTTTCCTTAGTCAAGTTAGTAGGGATCTGTGAAAATAAAACAATCTCAGTTGTTGGAACCTTATTAGGTGATCGCCATCCGCGTATTGTCAATGTTAATCAATTTGAGATTGAAGTAGTGCCAGAAGGGACAATGTTGGTGACTGAACATAACGATAAACCCGGTGTTATCTCTGCCATTAGTTCTATTTTAGGTGAATCTAATATTAATATATCAAGAATGCAAGTGGGTGTGCCAGATTCTAATGATAAAGCAATGGCTGTAATTAGTGTTTCTAGCCCTTTACCTGATGAGATACTAGAAAAAGTAAGAGACCTTTCATTTGTAAATTGTGCCATCCAGATTAATTTATGAGTTTTGAAATAGTCTGTTTTGATTGTGATAGCACGTTAAGTAGGATTGAAGGGATTGATGAACTAGGTAGGCAATCTGGTTTATATGATGAACTCGTTACATTAACAAATGCTGCGATGAATGGTTCTTTAGCTTTAGAAGACGTTTATGGAAAACGTTTATCACTAATTAAACCTGATAAAAAACAGGTCACTCGTTTGGCAGAGTTGTACATTACTGAGATGGTTGAAGGCGTTGAAGAAGTTTTTAGTACTCTGTTAACCCAAGGGAAGCAGGCTCATATTATAAGCGGAGGACTTCGACAGGCCATTTTACCATTAGCAGAAAAGCTGGGTATAGCTGATGATCATGTACACGCAGTTGATGTATTTTTCAATGAAGATGGAAGTTTTAAAGATTTTGATCAACAATCACCTCTTGCTAGAACTGGAGGTAAAGCCGTGATTTGTAGGTTGATACAGGAACAAGGGTATTCCATGGTAATGATAGGTGATGGCAAGACTGACTTGGAAGCAAAACAAGCAGGTGTTACTGTGATTGGTTTTGGTGGTGTGATACAAAGGGATATTGTTGTTGAGCAGGCAGATATTTTTGTAAATGAGACTTCATTGGTGGCAGTATTGCCTCACTTGGTTTAGTGTTGTAGGTTGGATAAGCGATGGCATAACCCTATGATTATTAGGGCTGTCGGATTACGAAATCGCTTATCCAGCCTACGTTATTCAATAGATTTGTAGTAGAGAGAATTAAAGATGGCAGGACATAGTAAATGGGCAAATATTAAGCACCGTAAAGGTGCTCAGGATGCTAAACGCGGTAAAATTTTCACTAAAATAATTCGTGAAATTTCTGTTGCTGCAAAAACAGGCGGTGGAGATCCAGCGAACAACCCAAGCTTACGTTCAGTGATTGATAAAGCATTGGGTGCAAATATGAAAAGGGACACCATTGACAACACCATAAAAAAAGCGACTGGCGCAATGGAAGGGATTAACTATGAAGAAGTCCGTTATGAGGGATATGGGCCGGGTGGCACAGCAATTATGGTTGATTGTTTAACCGATAATCGTAATCGTACTGTGGGTGAAGTAAGACACGCTTTATCTAAAGCGGGTGGTAACTTAGGGACTGATGGTTCAGTTTCATTCATGTTTAATAAAACCGGCATTATCAGTTATTCTAATTCGGTTGATGAAGATGCAGTGATGGAAGTCGCTATGGAAGCGGGTGCTGAAGATATTATTACGCATGATGATGGGTCAGTTGATGTAATGACTTCACCTGATGATTATTTATCAATCAAAGAAGCATTGGTTGCCGCTGGGTTTGAGCCTGAAAATGCTGAAGTAACTATGGATGCAGAAAATAAAATAGAACTGGATGCAAAAAGTGCAGAAAAAATACTTCGATTAATTGATGTGCTAGATGATTTAGATGATGTACAAGATGTTTATTCCAATGCGGATATATCTGAAGATGTCATGGCACAAGTAGCAGAATTGTAATGCCTAACAAATAGGTTGAGGAACTATCGTCTCTGTTACAGTTCAATAGAGAAATAAAGATGAAAATTCTATATTTACTAGAAGGTTGTTAATCAAGTCACAAAACAACTAATTAAACATAATGTATGATTATTTTAATAATTAAATCCTTAGCCCAAATGCAGATATAAAATAAAAAGTGGCAATAATTTTAGGTATAGACCCAGGGTCCAGACTCACAGGATACGGGATAATTGAGGAAACAAATCGTACTAGTTATCAATATATCGCTAGTGGCAGTATACGAGTAAAGGCAGACTCGTTTCCTGAACGATTAAAACAGATATTTGATGGTATTACTGAGGTTATTGCTCTTTATCAACCCGAGGAAATGGCAATAGAACAAGTGTTTATGCATAAAAATGCAGATTCTGCTTTAAAACTAGGTCAAGCAAGAGGTGCTGCAATTTGTGCGTCTATGGTTGCTGGTTTACCAGTTTCAGAATATGCTGCCAGACAAGTAAAACAAGCGTTAGTAGGGAAGGGTGCCGCCGATAAATCTCAAGTACAGCATATGGTTAAAATTTTACTCAGCATACAAGGTGAATTACAAATTGATGCAAGTGATGCTCTAGGCATTAGCCTCTGTCATTCCCATTATCAACAAACCGAACAAAGATTAAAAAAAGCAGGGTTATGATAGGGTTTATTCGTGGAAAATTAGTTTCTAAAACGCCACCACAATTAGTTGTTGATGTTCAGGGTGTTGGTTATGAAGTAGAAGCCCCGATGACTACTTTTTATGATCTGCCTCCGCTAGGGGAAGAGCTGTTGTTACATACACATTTGGTGGTTAGAGAAGATGCTCATATTTTATTTGCATTTTCAACAGAACCAGATCGTCTGATGTTTAGAACTTTAATAAAAGTTAACGGTGTAGGACCAAAACTAGCCTTAACCATTCTTTCTGGACAAAGTGCAGAAGAATTTTATCGATGTATACATGATAGTGATGTGCAAGCATTAGTTCGTTTGCCGGGTGTAGGTAAAAAAACGGCTGAACGACTCATTATAGAAATGCAGGATAGGTTGCCAGATGTTAAAGAGACTACAGGCAATTCAGAGCAAAGTAGAGGGAAAACAACTCAAGAAACCTCTAATCCAAAACAAGAAGCAATCAGCGCATTATGTGCTTTAGGTTATAAATCGCAAGATGCGAGTAAAATGGTGCAAAATGTTTCAGTAGAAAATAAAAGTTGTGAAGAAATTATAAGACTTGCGCTGCAATGGGTCGCCAGTAAATGATAGAAAGTGACAGGCTAATCACTGCAACAAGTTCAATGGATGAGGAACGCCAAGATCGAGCAATACGACCAAAACGATTAAATGATTATGTCGGGCAGATGGAATTACGCTTACAAATGGAAATTTTTATTAAGGCTGCGACAGCAAGGAATGAAGCACTTGATCATGTTTTAATTTTTGGTCCACCAGGTCTTGGAAAAACAACGCTTTCTAATATAATTGCTACCGAAATGGGGGTTAATATTCGTCAAACCTCTGGCCCAGTGTTGGATAAGGCCGGTGATCTTGCTGCTCTATTAACAAACCTTGAAGCTCATGATGTTTTATTTATTGATGAAATTCATCGGTTAAGCCCAGTTGTTGAAGAGATTTTATATCCTGCAATGGAAGATTATCAACTTGATATAATGATTGGTGAAGGACCTGCGGCAAGGTCAATCAAATTGGACTTGCCCCCTTTTACACTCGTTGGCGCAACAACTCGAGCTGGATTACTAACTTCTCCATTAAGAGATCGATTTGGTATTGTTCAACGCTTAGAATTTTATTCAGTTGATGAACTAGCAACCATTGTAAATCGTTCGGCAAAAGTATTGGGAATTAAAGTTGAGTCGACTGGTGCAAATGAAATTGCTAAAAGATCCAGAGGCACACCTCGGATTGCTAATCGTTTGTTAAGAAGAGTAAGAGATTTTGCCGAAGTAAAAAGCGATGGGGTTGTATCAAGTGAAATAGCTACACAAGCCTTAAATATGCTGAAAATTGATAATAATGGTTTTGATTCTTTAGACCGAAAATTATTAAGAATAATGATTGATAACTTTGAAGGCGGGCCGGTAGGCTTAGATACGTTATCCGCTGCTATCAGTGAAGAACGAGGAACAATAGAAGATGTGCTTGAACCCTATTTATTACAGCAAGGGTTCATCATGCGCACGCCAAGGGGAAGGGTTGTTACTCAAAAAGCCTATTTGCACTTTGGACTGAAAGCTCCAGAAAAAGACCCTGAAATGGACGATCTTTTTCAATGAAAGATTTTCAGTGGCCCATTAGAGTTTATTATGAAGACACGGATGCAGGTGGAGTGGTTTTTTATGCAAACTATTTAAAATTTTTTGAAAGAGCAAGAACTGAAATGTTACGATACTCGGGTTTTGAACAAGATCAGTTGATTACGGAACAACGCTTGATTTTTGTAGTCAGATCAGTTCAAGTTGATTATTTAAAACCGGCCTGTTTCAATGATAGTCTTCTTGTAAACACAAAAATACTCATGGCAAAAAAAGTCAGTCTTAATTTTGAACAAGTGATTACACGAAATGAAGAGGTAGTGTGTAAAGGTGATATTCGAATTGCCAGTTTGGATGCAAATAGCATGAAGCCAAAAATAATCCCAGATTTTATATTGGAAAAAATAACATAATGACTAACGAAGAATTATCTATATTTCACCTAGTAACAAATGCCAGTTTTGTTGTGCAATTTGTTATGGTTACCTTACTTAGTGCGTCCATAATTTCCTGGACGTTTATTTTTTCCAAAAAAAAAGAGCTTAAACAAGCATTTTTTGTTGCCGATGATTTTGAAGATGAATTTTGGTCAGGCGCTGAACTGACAAAGTTGTATAAAAAATTAGCTGCAAGTAACTTTACCCCGGAAGGAATAGAAAAAATATTTTTAGCTGGTTACAAAGAGTTTTCAAGGATGACACAGAAAGGAGGAGTTGATCCTGAGATTCAAGTAGAAAGTGCACAAAGAGTCATGAGAATAGAGTTAAACCGAGAATTAGATCGGTTAGAGGAATCATTACCCTTTCTTGCAACAGTTGGTTCAATTAGCCCTTATATCGGGCTTTTTGGAACAGTTTGGGGGATTATGAATTCATTCATGGCCTTAGGAGATGTGAAACATGCAACCCTAGCTAATGTGGCTCCAGGCATAGCCGAAGCACTAATAGCAACAGCGATTGGTTTATTTGCAGCAATACCAGCCGTTGTTGCCTACAACCGTTTTTCTACACGGTTAGATAGATTGACAGCCCGTTATGAACTTTTTTTAGATGAGTTCGTTGTCTTGTTACAAAGACAGGCTCATAAATAATGGGACATCGAATAAAAAAAAGAAAACCAATGGCTGAAATTAATGTTGTTCCTTACATTGATGTGACCTTTGTTTTGCTTATTATTTTTATGATAACAGCACCTTTGGTTCAAAATGGCGTTGAAGTTGATTTGCCTCAAGCTGATGCGAGTCCTGTTGAACAAAAAAATGAGTTGCCTTTGATTGTTACAATTGATAAAGAAGGTCAATATTATATAAATATTGGAGGACAGGATGATGACCCAGTGAGTTCTAAGGTTTTATTGCTTAGAGTTGCGGCAGTGTTAAGAAACAAACCTAAAACGCAAATCTATATTAAGGGTGACGGTGCTGTTTCATATGGAAAAGTAGTCATAGCAATGGCTAGTTTAAAAGATGCTGGTGCTCCCAGTGTTGGGTTAATGACAAGTCCGGCTGATTAACTAACTATGAGTACAACAAAAAAACTTTCACTTCCTTTTATTTTTGCTATTACATTACATTTAGCTATTGCTGCAATGTTTGGATATAGTTTTTTTATTAAAGATAAGGTGGTAGAAATAAAGCCAACGCCTGAAATTATTGAAGCCACTGTCTTGGATGAAGAAACAATAATGGCAGAATCCAAGCGATTAAAGACTAACGAGGAAAATAAAAAAATTGCGCAAAAGAAAAAACAGCAAGAAATAGAAGACAAGAGAAAAAAAGAAGAAGTGCTATTTCAGGATGCTAAAGAAAAGAGAGAAAATGAAGAGAAAAAAGCTCAAGAATTAGAAAAACAACGACATGAAAATGAGTTAAAAGAAAAAAAATTAGAAAAGCAGCGTAAAGAAAGAGCAAAAGAAGAAAAAGTAAAAAAAGAAAAAGCTGAAGAGGCCGCACGGCTTGCTAAAATTAAAAAACAAAAAGAAGAAAAAAAACGGCAAGATGATTTACGAAAAGCTGAAGAAAAAAAACGAGTAGCAGCACAAAAAGCTAAAAAGGAAAAGGCCGAAAAACAAAAAGCTCAGAAAGCAGAAAGGGAGGCGGAATGGGCTAGAGAGTTGGCCGCAGAGCAAGCAGAGCAAGAAACAATTTCGATACGCGATGCGATTTCTAAAAAAATTTATAAACGGTGGACAAAACCTCCGTCAGCCAGAAAGGGAATGAGTTGTGAGGTAAGCGGAAAATTATTACCTAGTGGGGAAGTTGAAGTAATATCAGTTACAAGAAGTAGTGGGAATATTCTTTTTGACAATTCAGCTGAAAATGCAATTCGAAAAGCCTCTCCATTACCCGTGCCTAAAGATAGATCTATATTTATAAAAGAATTTAGAGATTTTAGTTTTGAATTTGAACCAGAGTGATTATTAACTCAATAAGTAAAAGTAAAGTAAGTTATGTATATTTTTTTAAGAACAATTTTATTAGTCAGCTTGATTGGGTTTTATGCCCCTTCGTCTCTAGCTAAATTAACAATTAAAATAACAAAAGGAATTGAAGGAACTGTTCCTGTTGCAATAGTCCCTTTTGGCTGGCAAGGCCCAGCTATGAAAGCACCATTGGATTTAGCTACGATTATTAATGCTGACTTAGATAGCAGTGGAGTCTTTAAAACGCTATCCAGAAGAGATATGCTGACTACGCCAACAAAAGCAGACCAAATCAGGTTTAGAAACTGGCAGGCGTTAGGTCAGGAATACATGGTGATTGGTAAAGTTAACGAAGTCTCTCAAGATCAGTATCAAATACAATTTCAATTATTTAATGTTTATAAAGGTCAGCAGCATTTAGGTTATCGGTTTACAACTTCAAAACAAAACTTAAGAAAAGCTGCGCACAGTATTAGTGATAAGATTTATGAAAAATTAACAGGAAAGAAAGGTATTTTTAGCTCGCGCATTGCTTATATAACGACGACAGCTCTAGCAAAGAAGCAGAAACTGTATGAACTGATTATTGCTGATGCAGATGGATCCAGACCAAGACGAATTACTGCATCAAAAGAACCTTTAATGTCCCCTGCATGGTCCCCTGACGGGAAAAAAATCGCCTATGTTTCTTTTGAAAATAAACGATCAGCAATCTATATTCAAACACTTTCCAATAAAAAAAGAATAAAAGTTGCTTCTTATCCACGTATCAATGGTGCACCTTCTTTTTCTCCTGATGGAACACGATTAGCTTTGACACTGTCTAAAGATGGAAGTCCAGATATTTATATTTTAAATTTGATAGATAAATCGCTTTTTAAATTAACTAAAAGCTTTGGAATTGATACAGAACCTTCCTGGTCACCAGATGGGAAAACAATCATTTATACTTCTGATCGAGGAGGAAAACCACAGCTATATACAATTTCAAGTTCAGGAGGTCAGTCAAGACGAGTGACATTTGATGGCGATTATAATGCAAGAGGTCAGTTTTCTCCTGATGGAAAAAGTATTGCAATGGTTCATGCAAATAATGGTGATTACAGAATAGCCGTAATGGATATGGCTTCTCGTAGCATTGATGTGTTAACTGCAGGTAGATATGATGAAGCTCCTAGTTTTTCTCCAAATGGAGAGATGATTTTATATGCCTCAAAAAAAGGTAGGCAGCATGTGCTTTCAGCTATTTCTATTGATGGTAGAATGCAACGTAATCTTGCTTTTAATAAAGGAGAAGTAAGAGAGCCAGCTTGGTCACCATAGAATTAGTCTTTTATTATTTGGGTGCGAAAGAAAATCGCATCCCTTTGTTTATTATATCGTTTTTAATGGGGTTTCAAATGAGTTTAAATAAAATAATTTTATTTTGTGTAGTATGCACAAGTATTCTATCTGGATGTAGCTCTACAGAAGAGAAAAAACAAGGTTTGTTAAATGGGGCTGATGCAGATGCTTCAACCAGTGGTTATTCAGATGGATCATTACTTGGTGGAGAAGAGTTTGGCGACAATGCAAATGTTGATGCTTTAGGGCTAGGGCCTGAATTTAGAGATCCAAATAATCCCTTGTCAAAAGGTATTATCTATTTTAGATATGATAGTAGCCAAATTAAGCCAGAATTTGTAGAAGTAGTTGCTGCACATTCTGAGTATTTGAAAAATCATCCTTCTAGAAATGTTATTCTTGAAGGCCATGCTGATGAACGGGGCTCTAGAGAATACAATATTGCATTAGGAGAGCAGCGTGCAAAATCAATTGCAAGAATGATGAAGATTCAAGGTGTTAATAGTAGACAGTTAGAAATTGTTAGTTATGGTGAAGAAAAGCCTGCTTCAGATGGTATGGATGAAACAGCGTGGCAGCTAAACCGTAGAGTTGAAGTTGTTTATCAGGGGAAGTAAATGAGGAAATCGTTTGTTCTTTTGTTGTGTGTTTATTCAAGTGTGTATGCAGAGCCGCGCCCTTTAGCGCCTGTGATAGATAATTCAACCTATTCTAAAGGTTCATCGGCACAGCCCTCTAATAATGCTATGTATGAAATATTTGGCAGATTAGAACAAATGCAGATTGAACTACAACAACTAAGAGGATTAGTAGAGGAACAATCACAAACGATTAGAGAGTTAGAAAAACGACAAAATAATATATATTCTGATTTAGATAATCGCTTGCAAGAAGCTTCTAGCTACAAAAACAAAAAAAGATCTAGAATAGTGGCATTAGAAGGTGTTAGAAATACGGGTGTATCTGGTGTTGCTCAAGATACTAATCGCCATGCAGGCACACCTAATAACCGGATGACAAATAGGCCCTTGCCGCCAGGAGATAAATATATTGCCAAGACTCCTGCAACTATCCCACCGCCTATGACTAATGACCCTAAAAAGGTTGATAAATTTAATAATAGATCTGAACCTATCGATAATCAAAAAGAAATGTACTTTTCTGCTTATGAAATGCTTAGAAATGGACATAATATTAAAGCGATAGAAAAATTTAAGGGGCTTTTGAATAAATATCCTGATGGTAAATATGCAAGTAAATCGCAATACTGGTTAGGTGAAGCCTATAAGGTAACCAATAATATATCAGCGGCAAAACGCGCATTTGCAAAAGTCATTAGTCATTATGGTAGGAGCCCTAAAGTTCCTGATGCTTTACTCAAGCTTGGATATATAGAATTAGAACAAAATAACAAAGTAAGTGCTCGTGATCACTTGACAAAAATAACGGTCAGTTATCCTGATTCAACAGCAGCGCATCTTGCGAAAAAGAAATTATTACAAATGGAAACCTTAGGTCCTTAGTGAGTAAAGCATTAAAAATTACCGAGATTTTTTATTCTTTACAAGGAGAAAGTGCTACCGTTGGTTTTCCAACTGTTTTTATTCGATTAACGGGATGCCCTCTCAGATGTTCTTATTGTGATACTGCTTACGCCTTTTCAGGGGGGATAAAACAGTCTTTATCAACTATTATTGATAAAGTAGATAAATACAAAGCAAGATACGTCACAGTAACGGGTGGGGAGCCTTTAGCTCAAACAGAATGTAATGAGTTAATGGTATTGCTTGTAAATAAAGGATACCAAGTTTCATTAGAAACTAGTGGAGCGATAGATATATCTAAGGTAGACCAGAGAGTGGTGAAAATAATGGATTTAAAAACCCCTAGTTCTGATGAAATGGACAAAAATTTATATCAAAACATTGATTTTTTATCAATAAAAGATCAAGTTAAGTTTGTAATTGCCAACAGCGTTGATTATGAATGGTCAAAAACTATTATCAAAAAATATGGTTTATCTGCCCGCTGTCAAATATTATTTTCACCTGTCATGGGTAAAATGAACCCTACAGAATTAGCAGAAAAAATTATTCAAGATAATTTGCCAGTAAGGTTTCAAATTCAATTACATAAATACCTTTGGGATGATACACCGGGTAAATAAAAAAAGATGCAAAAAAAAGCTATAATTCTGTTATCTGGAGGATTAGACTCAATCACCGTATTAGCCCAAGCAATAAAACAAGGTTACCAATGTTATGCTTTGAGCTTTAATTATGGTCAACGGCATAATGCAGAACTCATTGCGGCAAAAAAAATTGCTAAACACTACCAAGTTTCTATGTATAAGGTGATAGAGCTTGGGTTTGGGTCAATAGGTGGCTCAGCATTAACAGATGATCATATTTCAATTCCTGAAAGCCCACAAAAAGGTATACCTGTAACCTATGTACCCGCTAGAAATACTGTTTTTTTATCATTTGCACTTGGTTGGGCTGAAGTTTTAGGTTTGCATGATATTTTTATCGGTGTCAACGCAGTCGATTATTCTGGCTATCCTGATTGTAGACCTGAATTTATTGAATCATTTCAAAAATTAGCAAATGTTGCTACAAAAGCAGGGATAGAAGGTGAAAAATTCAAAATACATGCACCTCTCATAAAATTGAGTAAGTCAGACATCATAAAACTAGGAAGCGAATTAGGTGTCGACTACAAAGAAACCGTTTCCTGCTATGCGGCAGATAGTGAGGGTCGTGCTTGTGGTGTTTGTGAGGCTTGTAGGCTTAGAGCTACTGGATTTCAAGATGCGAAAATAATCGATCCCACCCGTTACCAATAATTCTCAATATATTTATACTTCAAGCAGTTACAGATGCTGATTTTATTGATCGACTTTTACCGATAGACTGCGTTGCAGAAATTGTGCGTAGCCTGCTATACGCCAATTTCAGTGTCTTGCTATCGACAAAAAATAAACTCGATATATATTCCGCATCCGTGACTGCGTGAAGTATATCGTCAAAAAACAACTTGTAATAAATTCCTCATTCGTGGCTGCGCGAAGTATATTCTATTTTTTAAGTAAATAAACAATTTAGTTGTATAAAGAACTAGTAAAAAGATCAAACTGTTCTAAGCTCTAAATACAGCAATATTTAAATAGAATTACTATGTGTAAGGGTAAAACAAAATCTCAATTTGTTGCAGTGGCATCTATTGCTGCTGAGCTGAATGCAGTCATGGATGTAGCTAAAGAAATTTCATTAGCAGCAGCAAATGCAAAGGCGATTGCATTTAGAGCAGGTGAAAAAGCCAAAGGATTTCAGCCAATAACTGATTTTATTAATGAACTAGCAAAAGAAACGATTGAACTTGTGACTGATGTTAATGAACATGCAATTGAATTGTATCAATTAACAGTCAATAACTATAGAACGACAAATGTCTATACTCAGTTAAAGTTAGTGGAAAATTTATCACAGGATGCAGTTTTTATTAGTTCCATTGAACAGCCCCTATTAAAGGCTCAGATAAAAATGGACAAATGTAAAAGGGACTTCAAAATGAATATCACACAACTTTTAGATCAATTAGCAGAAGTTATGCACCCTGCAAGGGCTGCTCGTGTGATAGCAGCAAATTCACGTATCGAAGCATCGCAAGCAGGTGAATACCTTCAAAGCTTGCAAGCAGTTGCAGAAAGCGTTGATAATGCAGCACAAATTATCCATGATAATGTACAAAGATGCCGAAGTGCTTTGTCAGTTGTTGAGCAAACTGATTAATGGAAAAAAGACGCTTATTTCTTATGTTAAGGGGATTACAATAAATGAAGATGACAAATATTTACGAAGGATCGTATCAATGGATTATGTTTGGCCGTGATGAAAATAAGCCTGATAATATTATAGATACTAACCAGTATATGGTTAGAACAGCAAAAAGAAGTTTATTAATAGACCCCGGTGGTGTTGAACTGTTTTCACCCATGCTTGCTGCCGTGCTTCACTATGCGCCAGCAGATCAAATAACTGATTTATTTGCATCACACCAAGACCCGGATATTATTTCGTCGTTAGGGTTGTGGGACCAAGCATTACCAAAAGCAAAATTACATGCATCAGACTTATGGGAAGGGTTTATAAAACACTTTGGCTGCGAATCCATTGAATATGTCCCTATAAATGATAATGGAGGTACAATAAATTTAGATGAAGTGGAATTACAAATAATTCCAGCACATTATATGCATTCATCCGCAAATTTTAATATTTATGATCCTCAAGCTAAAATTTTAATGTCTGGTGATGTTGGCGCGGCATTGGAAGAGCCAGACTCACCCATATTTGTTGAAAATTTTGATCTACATATTGAAAAAATGAGATTTTTTCATCAGCGATGGATGCCTTCAAATCACGCAAAAAAGGTTTGGATTGATAGAGTAAGAGAATTAGATATTGATATTTTAGCACCACAACATGGTCGAATGTTTAAAGGTGATGATGTCAATCGTTTTCTAGATTGGTTTGAAACTCTACAAGTAGGAACAGCAGTTTAAAAGACAAAGGTTAATATATTAAAAGAGGGCGTTCAATATTTCGTGTCATTAAAGTTAGCGACTAACGCGCTTCGCTTGTTTGCCAGATAAAATACCTGTTGAACCTGCTCTTTCAGAGCAGAACCTACAGCCATTTTTTATGGCTTGATGAGAGTCGGTACGATACTCAGATATCAAGTACACGATCCAACCGACCTTCAAAATAAATAGCTAATTGAGACAATGCCAATGACCAATTAGGGATTGGCATTGACCATTTCCTAGTGGCATTTAATATGCCAGCATAAAGTAACTTTAACAAGCTATTTTTATTCGGGAATGCACCTTTGGTTTTGGTCAGTTTGCGAAATTGTCTGTGTACGGCCTCTACGGCATTGGTCGTATAAATTACCTTGCGAATGTGTTCTGGGTATTTGAAATAGGCAGATAAGTGCTCCCATTTTCTACGCCAGGATTGTATGACAATGGGATATTGCTCGCCCCAGCGCTCTTCAAGTTGATCGAGTGCTATTTCAGCGACTTCTTTGCTGGTTGCTCTATACACGGGCTTTAAATCAGCCATAAAGGCTTTCTGGTTTTTTGAGGCAACGTATTTCATCGAGTGACGAATTTGATGAATAATACAGAGCTGGATTTCTGTTTTAGGGAAAACTGCTGCAATCGCTTCTGGAAACCCTGTGAGTCCATCAACACAGGCAATAAGAATGTCTTCAACCCCTCTGTTTTGAAGCTCAGTTAAAACGGTTAACCAATAATTAGCCCCTTCACTTTCTGAAAGGTGAATGCCTAATATTTCTTTTTTCCCCTGTAAATTAAGCCCTAATAATGTGTAAACAGCTTTGCTGACATAACGACCATTGTCCTTAACCTTATAATGAATAGCATCAAGCCAGACGATGGGATAATGACTTTCTAGTGGCCGCTGTCGCCATTCCGTGAGTTCAGACAATAATTGATCTGTAACAGCGCTAATAGTCCCCGTAGAGACGTCAACATCATACATTTCTTCTAAGTGATGTTTAATATCTCGATACCCCATACCCAGACTAAACATAGACAGTATTTTTCGATCCATTTCTGCCGTTAATTTGGTTTGATTTTTTTTAACCCATTGCGGTTCAAAAGTACCCGCTCTATCTCGGGGTGTATCAAGCTCAAAGCTACCTGAGCCTGATTTTATTGTTTTGGAGGTGATTCCATTCCTGCGATTAGGTTCATTTTCTGAGGTCTTTAAGTGATTGTCTAATTCAGCTTTTAAAGCCGCTTCAGTTAACTGTTTGATTAACGGCATAAGAACTCCGTTTTTTCCTGTTAGATCTTTACCTGCTTGCAGGTCTGTAAGTGCTTGTTCAAAATTGAATGGTTGTGACATCTGTTATTCCTTAATGCAAATGCATTGATTTTAATGAAATGACACAGATTTTTGAACACTACCTAATTTTCTGAACGTTTTTAAAAATATATGGTGGCGATACCGGGGATCGAACCTGGGACCTCAGGGTTATGAATCCTGCGCTCTAACCGGACTGAGCTATATCGCCATAATTTGAAAGAGTCCTCACTATAAGGACTCTGTAAAGCCTGAAAATTATATATTTCAGGCTAATTATTGTCAAACATTAAATCTAAAATGTACGACATCTCCATCTTGTACATTATATTCTTTACCTTCAAGCCTCCATTTTCCCGCATCTTTAGCACCCTGTTCGCCTTTGTTATCAACAAAATCTTGATAGGATACTATTTCTGCTCTAATAAAACCTTTTTCAAAATCTGTATGGATAACACCTGCCGCTTGGGGGGCTGTTGAATTAACAGGTATTGTCCATGCTCTAACTTCTTTCACCCCTGCAGTGAAATAGGTAGATAAATTTAATAGTTGATAGGCTGCTCTTACTACTCGATCTAAGCCAGGTTCTTCTAGCCCTAAATCATCTAAAAACTCTTGTTTTTCTTCTTCATCCAATTGAACAATTTCTGCTTCTATTGCAGCACAAACTGCAACTACGTCTGCTCCTTCTTTTGTTGCAAACTCTTTTACTTTGTCTAACAATGGATTGTTTTCAAAACCATCATCCTGAACATTGGCAATATATAACGTGGGCTTTATAGTAATTAAGCAATATTCTTTAATTAATTTAGTTTCGTCTTCTGTTAAATCCAGTGAGCGAACTAATTTTCCTTCATCTAAATGAACAAATACTTTCTCTAACACCTTTTTTTTTGCCAACTCATCCTTATCGCCTGACTTAGAGGCTTTAGTTGCTCGTTGTAATGCTTTTTCTATGGTAGACATGTCAGCAAGTGCAAGTTCTGTATTTATCACTTCTATGTCGCTTAAGGGATCAATTTTCCCTGCCACATGGACGACATTTTCATCTTCAAAACACCGGACGACATGAACGATAGCATCTGTTTCTCTAATATTCCCTAAAAACTGATTGCCTAAGCCCTCCCCTTTTGAGGCACCAGCCACTAAACCGGCAATATCAACAAACTCGATTGTTGTGGGTAACACACGCTCTGGATCAACAATTTCAGCAAGCTTATCCATTCTAGGGTCAGGTACTGGAACTACACCTACATTTGGGTCGATAGTACAAAAAGGATAATTTTCTGCCGCGATTGTTGCTTTGGTTAATGCATTAAACAGTGTTGATTTACCTACATTGGGTAAACCAACAATTCCACAATGAAGTGCCATGGCTTATATTTCTCTTGTTAATATAGTGTTATGGCTTGCTAAAGCCAAAATAGATGATTATACAAGTCAAAGCAATTTTCTTAAATATTTTTTACTTTTATGTAGGAGCAAAGTAGTAAAGTCTGGTTTAATGTAGCCATTTTAATTGGGTGGTTGACTCAAATAACTGGCAGCTGGTGTCACCTTTGGTCAAAACAAAAGGTGAGAGACTGGCTTTAGTTTTGGGTAATTTACGTTGCTTTTTTATGAATTTGATGCGGTAGAGTAAAAAAGGACTCACGAATTTTCAAGCTAGCATTGAAAAATTCACTGATTCATTATTTTCTATATTAAAACAAGTAAATTTTTTATGAGAAATCTGGACAAAAAACCCATGTGATTCAGCGCACTTTCAGAAGCGCTTCTGTCTAACAAAAATTCTTCAACCAGTTGATATAGATGGCTTTTATCGGCTAAAAAAATTATTGGACAAACTATTTATTGATTTCCTAATCTTTATATCCTGAATTGATCAAGAACTTTTCAAGACTTTTTCTCGATAATCCATATAAGCCAGTCCGGGATTCAAACCCAGATTTGCCCATGGACGGTAGGTATGATTCCCACCGATCTCTTTATAAATACTGCTTGCTGTTTTTTTATCGCCCATAAACTGAAAGGCTATAGCAAAATAATTCAATGCCAAGAAACGCTGAAATTGCTGGTTGAACCCTTCTCCTTTCGGCTGGTTTTCCATTCCGGCAAAAGCTTGCTGAACTTCTTCCTGTACTAGAGGCTTACTAAAATACTCATCGGCTTCCAGACCCTCCAGCTCAAGCCATTTTTCGAAATGTGCCGCGACGATTAAACCTTTCAACGGTCCTGTTTTAACTCTATCAGCATTCTCCCTTGCAAACTGAAACAACTCCTCGTCAGAACCCAGCCACTTATCCGTCAATAGCGTAAGCATACTTAGATGATAGTCCATTTGATCGGGTACGGTTCTTCTCCCATCATTATAGATCTGTTGAGCTTTCTCACGATCTCCAGAACCCATTTCAACCCTGATTAGTGGTGCATAAACTCCAGTAAAATCCCGATCCATTTCATAAGAACCTAGTAATTCAAGTTCAGCTTCACGCAACAGATCCAGAAAAGTCTGTCCTTTTTTAGCTGACACTTTTTTCCCTTCAGCACCGGTGCGCACTCGCCAGGCTTCTTCTATTAAAGCGTTACCATACAAAAACCGCGCACGTGGATTATCCTGATTTTGTCGTGCCAGCTTCTCTATCAAAGGTGACTGGAAATCTATTACTGACAACTCTCTCAAAGTATCCGAGCTAGCCCTGTTGATCAGCTTGCCGAAATGATTAAGATTACGTTTTTTCCCCGCTTTTATGATCGTATCAGCCTCATCTGAAACAGCTTCTTTCTCCAGCTTTTTTAAACGGCTTTTCATTCCGTATCCCTTGAATGCCAGATAAATATCTCTAAGAGCTGACCAATACATCCATATAATAAATCCAGATATTGCAATCAATAATAAAACTTTCAAAATACTCTCCTCTTCTAAGAACTATTCAGCTCATCTTCAAACAGAGACTATTTTAAATCCTAATCTATTCTGTGGCAAACTTAAAAAGCGCACTGTTAGCCACTTCGCAAAAGTTATTCGTGGACATTAGGACTGCCAACTGGATATCATCTTTGATGAATATTTGGTCAAAACAAGAAAAGGGGACAGGCTTTAATTACGGGTAAAATACGTTACTTTTCTATGAATTTGATGTGGGAGAGTAAAAGAAGACTCACGAATTTTCAAACTAGCATTGAAAAAATTTGACGTCACTTGGCCTTGAGCATAGCCCACTAATCCTAACAAAGGTTAAATTTATTTTACGTAGGTACTTATATGTCGAAAACTGTTAGTTTATGGATGAGAACTAACTAATGCTTCTAATTCATCCCATCTTTTATAGGCCTTTTCCAGCTCTTGCTCTGCTTGTTTTACATTTTCCAAGGTTTTATTTATTTCACTTTGTTCTTGTTTATAAAATTCAGCACCACTCATCAGTTCTGTATGTTTTACTTGTTCTGCTTCTAATTGATCAATGATACTCGGCAGTGCATCCAATTCTTTTTGTTCTTTAAAACTTAACTTTTTCTTAGATCTAGGGCTTTCCGATTTAATTGTTTCAACTGGTTTATTCTTTATGATTTGTTGTTTTCGCTGTTTTTCCAATGCAAACCATTCGGCATATCCTCCAAGATATTCATTGATAACACCTCCTTCCTCAAAAACAAAAACGCTAGTTACTACATTATCTAAAAAAGCTCGATCATGGCTGACTAGCAATAAAGTACCTTCATAATCAACCAACTTTTCTTCTAACATTTCTAATGTTTCCAAATCTAAATCATTGGTTGGCTCATCCATAATGATTAAGTTTGCTTCTTTAGTAAATAACCGAGCAAGTAATAGACGATTTTTTTCACCTCCAGATAAACTTTTTACTGGTGATCTTGCTCTTGCTGGTGCAAATAAAAAATCAGCTAAATAAGACATAACATGTCTTTGTGTTCCTGCTATTTCTACAAAATCATTTCCACCGGCCACTGTGTCTACAACTGTCATTTCCGGATCTAACTGCTCTCTTAATTGATCAAAGTAAGCTAATTGTATTTTAGTACCCTGCTCTACTTCTCCTTTGTCTGGCTCTAACTGTTTTAACAAAAGTTTTAATAGAGTCGATTTTCCTGCACCATTAGGCCCAAGTAAACCGATTTTATCACCACGCTGAATAGAGCAAGAAAAATCCTTTACTATT
>JAKIVF010000175.1 GCA_021647145.1 Methylococcaceae bacterium
CCTTTCTCAGCTTATGAATCCTATCTTTCCCTGAAGAAAGAACTATTTAATGTACTTTCTAATATTGGAATAACTTACAATGTTGAGTTTTCTTGAAAGGTTAAATTAATTTTACGTGGGTACTTATTTCACTATTCCACCGAGCCAAAAATGATTTTAATACCACATTCAATGATTCACCTGCTTATACCTTACAAGTTCATCCTGAAGTTTTCAAATCTGTATCAGTGGGAGGGATTGCGGTTGATGCATTGCAGGATTTGTCAGCACAACTGGAAGTTGAATTAATTGATGGAACCATTCATCGCACACCTTTAACATCATTACTTCCTTTTAGTATCCACGGTGCTGACGGTAAAGCCGGTGTGATCAGAATCGAAGATGGTTTGTTGGTTCTGGCAGATGACTTATTGGGTGATATGGATAGTTTTTCGTTGAATGGTCATGAGTTTACCGTAGAAAACACTATAAATAGAATTAATGAACAAGCTTATTATAATGGCGATACAAATAGTAAAGAGGTTGTTGCTGTCGTTATTGATGAACTTCATAATAAGGGCTTCTCACTACAAGACAGGCGTTTGATGTCGCACAATTTAATTCTGACTAAAACTGCTTTGCAACAATCGGGGTTATCACCGCTCAGTTCACCATTTAATACCATAGCAGGCCCAAGTAGCCGTTCACGGAGCTTTAAAAATGGGCATCTTTTTACAACATACCAGTTAGTTGAAGACTTGCGTAACATGGCAGAAGCTGATAATACCAGAGCTATACGTGATGCATTGAGCAATTCGGATATACAGCAAAACCTGTTGACGGGAACAAAAATACTAACCGCAGCGACACTATTACCTCACATCACAGCGCTATCAAATGCACCATTTTTACCCAATGAAGCACTCTCTTCCCGTGTTAAAAAATCAGGAGCGTTATTGGCGAGTGAACCGATTTCATTTCAATTGGATCGTTTAAAAAGAGCGAGTTATATTTTGCTGGACGATGCATTGTCTAATGGAAAGGCTGCTCATTTGGTTACACATGGTGAGATTATCAAACGTGAAGATGCTGAGTCACAAGCTTTTGCTCTTAGTGTGGGTCATTTTGAAGCAGTATTACTGCAAACGAAAGAGTCCGTATTGATTGATGCTATCCATGATTATTCACAGGCCTACGAAGAACTTGTTCGTTTAATTTCAGGAGTTGAATTTGAAGGCTCATTAAATGAACTTAATGATGAAAACATTGCACCTATCAGTGCAGCTTTTTCGCGCCCAATTCTGAACCCACAGATGGCTGATATAAAGATCGGTGATTTAGATTTCAAATTGGATATGCTTGCTACCCCCTCTCATGTGCTTGAAAATTTTTCTCCTTCTAATGATCTAACTATAAGTCGTCAGACAGAAGGTTTTGGCCTGAAGTCTTCTTTAGATCCCTTCTCCATTCGCTTAGCAGACTATATTTGTGCCGGCGATGTGGTTACAGATACTGGTGAGCTGATTGGAAAGTCAAAACTAAAACCACTAGAGCAAGGTGATTTGATTAGTGACTTTTCATTTTCACAGGACGAGGATTGTAGGTCAGCTGTAGATAGCCCTAGGTACCATCAATTATTATTCGTCGATAATTTCCAATTACCGCCTTTCGGCCCCAGTGCAAAATTTATTTCTACTCAAGGAATCGAAATTATCAATCGTCTGCTGCTCACGCCTGTAGAAGCAGATTTACCTATAGCTGATATACGTTTAAGTTACAGACTGACGGAAGCGGAAGTGAACCAAGCACCAATAGCTCAAATAAAAAGCCGTAAAAAGGGCAGAGTTGGACGGTTTATGAAACTAAATGCTAAGTATTCAAATGATGCAGATAGTGATTCTCTTCAATATCAATGGAAAGTTAAGTCAGGAAAAGCAGTCATATTCCAGTCACGAACTCGATCAAAAGCAACTGTTTTACCGTTATCGGCTGGTAATTTGGTCATAGAACTACAAGTCAATGATGGAACCGCTAATAGTAAATCGGTTGAAAAAACCATTAAGATCCGAAAACAACGATTTTTTATTAGTCACAATTTTTTTCAAAGACTGCGACTATTTTTTAGTGAAAGCGTTTAACGAGGTAGCCAACTGGTTACGCTTCCAAAAAAGGGAGATACTCTGTACTCTTTCTTTTTAAGGAAGCTGTTTTGTTGAGTGTAACATTTTCCAGCTTTCCGACCAGAAACTGAGAGCTTATTATGACATTTCTGGTCGTTTTGGTCAGTTGATTATTGAATAAAAACAGTATATTTCATATTGGATATAATGTTTTTAAGGGTTGACTAATTAGAAAACACTGAATTAAGGATAGAGAGCTACTGTAGATAATCCTTGGCTTTCCTCGAAACCAAACATAATATTCATATTCTGTACTGCTTGCCCTGCTGCGCCTTTTACCAGATTATCAATCACTGACAACACCACAAGTGTATTTCCACCTTGTGGCTGATGGATTGCTATCTGGCACTTATTACTTCCTCTCACATTTCTGGTATCTGGGCATTCCCCTTCTGCAAGTACATCAACAAACAACTCATTTTTATAACGCTGTTCAAACTGTTCTTGAATATTTGTAATATTTCCAGAAATTTGCCCATATAATGTTGCATGAATACCTCGAATCATGGGGATCAAGTGAGGCACAAATGTCAACCCGATGTTTTGCTTTGCAGCAATAGCTAAACCTTGGATGATTTCTGGCATGTGGCGATGCCCTGCTACAGCGTATGCTTTAAAGCTTTCACCAGACTCACTCATCAAAGTGGAAACTTGAGCTTTTCGCCCAGCCCCACTCACTCCTGACTTCACATCAGCAATTAAATTCGAAAAGTCTATTAATTTATTTTCTATCAAAGGTAAAAATCCCAACTGTACAGCTGTCGGATAACAACCAGGACAAGCTAAAAGGTTCGCATCTTTAATAGCCTGACGATTAACTTCAGGCAAACCATAAACAGCATCATTAATTAGACTTGGACAAGCGTGATCCATGCCATACCATTTCGACCATTCATTATGATCTTTTATTCTAAAATCTGCTGACAGATCAATCACCTTAACATTATGCTTTAATAACTGCTCAGCCATTAACATAGCAGTTCCATTAGGTGTTGCAAAAAACACTACATCACATTCTGACAATGTTTCTACATCAGGCAAGGAAAAAACAATGTCACACAACCCTCTTAAACTTGGATATAAAGCATCTATTCTTAGGCCAGTATCTGAACGAGATGTCACCTGATGTATTTCTACATTTGGGTGTAAAATCAGGATACGTAGCAACTCTACTCCTGTGTACCCTGTTCCTCCAACTATCCCAACCCGTATCATCTTTTCACCTGCTTCTGTTTATTCTATATCCCTATATGATACATCTTTTTTCTCCTGGAGAACGGCATTGACAATTAAGATAAACAATTTTTTACAAACGAGGGTATTTAACTTGAAAGAGATTCAATTTAAGAGGAAAGGATTACACCAAGAGATTGAGATCAAAAAATTTTTTATACAGAAGTCAATAGATGAGTTTAAGAACCTGTAAGCACTTCTCTACTCCAACTAATACTTTTAAGATAAATTCCTCTGATATTATCAGGCTTAATACGCTGTGCTTTATCACTCGAACCTAATTCCCATTGCTCATAAAAAATAACATAAGCTAGAATATCACCTGCTATTCCCTTTTTATATAATATTGCTTGCTCTACTTCCTCTGCCATAGGTAACGGTGCTAAAGCTTCTTCAATAGAAATATCTAGCAAACTGTCCAAAGAGGAAAGCATTCCCATTAGAAACATTTGACTGGGGTCTTGATCATATTGTTCTGCTAATAATTCGCACATTTTTCCTCTAATCAAAATATTTTGAAATAAAGCATCCGGTTTATCAGTAAATGAAGTTAAAGCTAAAATATTTACCCAACGTTTGATTTCACTCATCCCTAAACAAGTTACTGCATGATGAATCGATTCTATTTTATTTGGCAAAGAAAAAAAGGCCGAATTAATATAATGAAGAAGCTTGTAACTTAAACCAACATCCTGGGTAATAACCTCACTTAACTCTCCAAAACTAACATCCTGTTTATTTATTGTAGACAGCAACTTAATCGTTGCAATTTGATTAACACCTAATCGTTTTCCTTTGACTATTTTGGGTTTGCTGAAAAAAAACCCTTGAAAAAGCTCACAACCCGCTTTTTTAAATATCTCATATTCTTCTTGCGTTTCCACTTTCTCCGCTAGAAGCGTTACATTATAAGGTTTTAATTTTTCAATCGTTGCTAATGTTTGCTCTATAGGCATTGCCATTACATCAAGTTTGATGATATCAGCCATTTCAATCAGAGGAATCCATTCTGGTGTAAATACAAAGTCATCCAACGCAATCATATACCCCTGCTTGGAAAACTCTTTTATCTGATTAATCATTCTTAAATCAACGATGACATCCTCAAGAACCTCAATCACAACTCTATCTTTGGGAAGATGTAAGGGGGTTTTTTCTAATAAGTTCTGAGCAGTAAAATTAATAAAGGCCTTATCTGATCCAACAACTTCATTAAGTCCAATTTCCAGGATCGTATCCGTAATGACTTGATTAGTTGCCGAGGTTGCTCCTTCCTTTTGATTTAGGTCAAAATCACTTCCTCTAAACAATATTTCGTAAGCAAAAATATTCAACTTACTGTCTAGAATTTGTTGCCGCCCTATAAGAATCTCAGTCATTATTGCAGTTCTTCAAATAATTCACACATAAATCAACAAATGGTTACCAAGTTTTTTACCCTGCCAACTTGTTTGGTATTTAATTAATAATTATAGTTGAATATTTATATTTAACTGGAAAACCAGCTGTCTGGATTTCAGATTAAGTAGGCATCTTAATCAGAGACTAAGTACCCACGTAAAATTAATTTAACGAAAAAAGGTATAAAATAAACAATTATTTACTGCCTTAACTTCAAGTGATATACATAAAAGAATTAACGACCGAAGAAATCATCACCTTAAACGAGAT
>JAKIVF010000176.1 GCA_021647145.1 Methylococcaceae bacterium
TCTGGAGAAAAACCTGAAATAGAGGTTGATGCATACCAATCAATTGCTTTGTCCCCATTTACAGGACTAGCCTCAATAATGTCGTAAGTGTCTTCCTTTCCAGCCTCAAAACTATTGGAGGACCCCCAATTATATTTTCCAATCGTAAACTTTACATCATCGGGGTAATAAATTTCTGAATTCACTTTAACCATATGGTTTAGCTTGTTATAACCCGTTTCTACCTCCCAAATATCTTCATTCGCTAAACGTATGGAATACTCTGGCCGATCATGCAACTGAGGTTCAGGATCGGGCAAGTTAAGCAACAGCTCAAATTCACCTTTAGACATATTATCAGGAATTGTAATCTCGCCGCTAATTGTCTGTAATTCACCAGACAGCCAAAATCTTGGGTCATCAGCCAGTTCTACGGTATGTGATGAGCCATCTGTGCTTCTAAAGATGAGCTCAACTTTCCGTGGATTAAAAGGCGCAGAAAAGCCATCATTTTTAATTTGAAAACTGTATTTAAATTTACCACCTGGGTTGACCTGGTCATCATATGTCCCATTCAAAAGAGTGAGGTGATAACCAAGTCGCTTATTAATCTCGGAAAAGCAGCCATCACCTAGCCATTTCTGTAAAGTAGGTTTATAAAAATCCTGATTGAGATACGACCAGTTAAACTGATCCAATTCAGCTAATGCTGTCGCACACTCAAGTCGATTTGGGGCTGGGTCAGACAAGAAATGAAAGTCACACGTCTCCCCCCCCACTGCTACCCATTTACTTTCCTCTTCTAAGTAGGGAAGTTCTGTTGAAGTGTCAACATAGGTTCCTCCATCAGATTTGCTAGACACGAAACAATCATTATGATGCCCAATCCGAGTTCGATAAGACTCATCATGAGCAGAACTTTGATCTACCGGCACGAAATCACTAAATATATTTTGTTTATAACGCGGAGTTCTAAGTTGAACTGCACGATTAGCAGGTAATACATCAAGAATTCCTGTGAGAATTTCAGAACGATCGCTCCAATCAGCATCAGGTTGAAAATGATCGGAGAAAAACCACTCTCCCCAAAGACCGATGAAACCGGCCTGCATTAAGGCTATTACATCACTATTACTTCTAAGTACATTCGATAACTGGCTTAAATGAGAAAGAATTCTTGCTTTAGATGCATCACCGTAAATAGGCGTTTCATCTGTCCCTGAAGCAGATTCAGAATAAGCAAAACGAGGTATTACCTTCAACCCTGCCTGCCGAATTTTATCAAAATCTGCTTGAATTAAATCTAGATATTCTTGGCTTATATCACTGTTAACAAAATTTTCCAGATAGAAAATCCGATGAATTAGGCTAATCCCTTCGTTTTGTCTAAAACATTGGAGGGTAGGCACATCCAGCGACTCATACTTACTGGATTGTGTTTGATTGGCTTCAAAAAAACCACGCTCAGGATTTGAAAACCCTTCCGTTATGGGACTGTAATTAAAATTATAAGTCTTGTAATCCCCTTCGTCACCCAGATTACCTCCATCTGGATAAAAGTCCTTAACACCTGTCGGGTAATCAGCAACAGCAACCCAGTTAAAGTCTGTAACTCTATTACCAAGGACATTTAAGTCCAAAATTCTGATTCGGTATTCGACATCCCTTCCGCTATCAGCAATATCTGTTATAAAATATTGTTTTATTTCTTCCCAATTCCAATTTTCCTGATCTTCTGATCCCACGAACCTAAGCGTAGTCACCTTGTTTTGTCCACCTTGAATAAGAACTTCGGCTCCGATAGAGCTCAACTTTCCATGACCTCTATATCCAGTTCTGGGATTCTTATCTACATCTATAAATAAACTATACCGAAGCCCATCAGGTACAAACGCGGGTCCATCAGTCGTTTGATAACGAACAAACAGGTCATCACAATCATGTGCTAAGGTAATTGTTTTCCAATCAACTCGGCCAATTCCTCCATTATCACCAGAAGGGTCACTAGTATAAGGAGTCGTTTGATCCCATCCCTCACGATTAATATCAATAGCCAATCGTGTCCCTAAAATTTGATTTGAAAGATTCTGTACTTGCCCCTGAACAGAAGCATTTTGAATGAATTGGTTACTATTGTTTAAGTTACTCTCTAGTGCATAAGCCAAAGTGCTTTGACTCACTACTATAACTAACACTATTTTCGTAAAAAAATCACGAAATAATAAAGCTCGTAAAAGCTTCTGATTCTCAATTCTCATCTCTACTCCTGCTTCTTTGTTATTGAAACTAACACTCTCTTTTGTTTTTTTAACTTATTTAAAGTTAAAACTTCTTACAGACATCCTGTTCATTTCCACTTAAGCAATTATTTTCTAATTATTATGTTAAGTTTCTACTTTGTTTCTCTAGGACAGAGTAAAAACAAGCTAAATGGTTAACTTCAGGTTTTTTTCTATAGATAATAGGTTATTCACTATATTTTCGCAATAGAAATCAAGATCAAACACTATTTCTTTTCACTTCGCTTACTTAATATCCGTAAATAAAATGGTGTAAGAACCTTCTAGATATGCAATATTTTTCAGCCTAATTTATATCTGTAAAAAATTAGGTCTATTGTTTTCGATCAAAACAGAAAAATTAATATTTAACTATGAATCTCACAAAACCCAGTTCGTCATTGTTTACATCTATTGTGTTAAACCAAAGAACCACTTCAGCGAGTAAAGTCTTTATCTTAATCGTAATAATCTTTGGTTTTAACTTATTGTAACTCGGTAAAATGAAAAAATTTATTGTACCTTAAGTGTATAGTTTCACAACGTTGTACCTGGTTTCAAGATTTAAAAAGACAGCCCTGATAACATATTTAAACTATCACGATAAAGAAATTAATATGCTTCAAGGCTATCACACGAATGCGAATGCGAAAACAAATTCACATTCTAGAGAAATTATTCGGGTTGTTAGAACATTGACGTGGATGGATCTAGGTATTTGGTTGATAGTGCTTTACCTGCGATCTCCAGAGCCAATATAAGCAATGTTTATAGAGGCTTTTACATGAGAGTTGATTTAAAATAATGTAACTCATAAATAAACCTGCACCCCATATTGTTCACTATTACACCAAAATTTCTGCCAACGGCCTTTTGATTGAACAAGTGCTCGCAAAGATAAAATAACTTTAGCACCCTTATCCCTCCAACGCATTCCTGATCCAAAAAGACGTTGTTTAATCAATGTCTTGCAAGCCGCTTCTGTGATCCACGACCCAATGGATAATTGGTTTTTTCTCTGTGTCGCACAACCCATCATGTGACGATGGTTAACAAAATAAGTCAATGCCACTCCGAGGTTTTCTTTCATCGATTTTGTCAGGCTTGTTTTCCCGGCAAACCTGCATTTCAGCAATGTGTTTCTCGACGGCTCCAGAGTAATGCTTGAGTTGAGTTCAACGCTCATAGCCAAATCTCTCGCTTGGGTTTATCTGTTTTTCCTGGGTAAGCGGCGTAAGAAACGGTGGCTAGATATTCCTATCACATAAAAATAATCTAATAGCTGACAGCGGGTATGTTTTTCCAAAAACGTCTAGTTATTTTTTGCACCATCAGCAATCCCCAAATAAAGTGCATCAGGGTATTGTTTTTTTATCGACCTAATTTCTTTTTCCAGACGCTGTAAAAAAAGTCCCTTTTCCATATTCAGGCGCTTCGCCTAGATAAGCTGTGTGTTATCAGTTTCCTGCCACATCATAAAGAGAGATATTGCTTACCATCGCTCTCTATATCCCTCTTCTCGCATTAAGATAAATGTGCCATCTAAGCTGACAACAACTGTGCTGCCCCCTTCATTGAGCTTGGGTGTCGGACAGTCTCAAACTTCTTCTTTTGCTTGGACAATACTACCAGCCCTATCACTCACATCTTGTAAAAAGGAATGGGTTATTTTTTTGTGATGGTTCTCTTTTAAACCTTAGCAGACTGCTGGAGAATTCATATTGGCATATTTATGCGAGATTTGTTACGCAAATTTTGGTATTGCCCCTCTTATGATTTGAGCATTATTCTCGAACGGACAATAGATTTCCCCGCCCTTTGAGGATTGATAAACATTACGTTGAATGAGAACCTCGCATAGGGTGTTTGATAAGTTTTATTGGCTTTATCTCGTACTGTCATTTTGACTTCACCCAATTTTATTGGACTTCCATCAGTTTCAAATTTCTGCAAGGCTTCTCCGATGATCAAGCCTCTCATTTCATTTCATTGCATCCATCCAAAATAGTTTTCTCCATATCCATTAAACTACCTGTCAGGTTACAGTGACTTGGAAGGTTAATTAATTTCCTTCATGTGCTACAATTTTATCTATTATCTTATCATTATTAATCAGATGGATAAGAGGTAGACCAGAAATTTTACTTTAAGTTTTATATTATAATAAATCAGTACCCAGTTAAAGAGTCAGTATCTTGAATAATAAATGGCGGAGAGCAAGGGATTCGAACCCTTGATACGTTACCGTATACACGCTTTCCAAGCGTGCGCCTTCAGCCACTCGGCCAGCTCTCCTATTTATGGGTTTTCAATGAGTATTGAGCAACCAATAATGGTAATATAATTTATTCTTTATTGCAATGCATTAATTAGCATTATAGTAGAAAAGTAGTAATGTTCGGTTTCATCCAAGTTAAAATGTCTACTTTTACTTTTAGAGAGGTGGACATAACTGAGTAAAAGGACATTAACAATGAGTCATCAAGCCCTCAATGTCAGAATAGTTGTCGCCTCAAAAGTTAAAATTAAAGGCGACAACTATCCTGACACAGGGGGTAAACTGACCAAAACCAAAGGTGCATTCCCGAATAAAAATAGCTTGTTAAAGTTACTTTATGCTGGCATATTAAATGCCACTAGAAAATAATGGTCAATGCCAATCCCTAATTGGTCATTAGCATTGTCTCAATTAGCTATTTATTTTGAAGGTCGGTTGGATCGTGTACTTGATATCTGAGTATCGTACCGACTCTCATCAAGCCATAAAAAATG
>JAKIVF010000177.1 GCA_021647145.1 Methylococcaceae bacterium
TAGAGTATTTAAAGTTATCTATTTTGGGTTTTTCTTACTCATGCCTATATATACACGTTGGGAAAAAACCAAACCCGTACCTAAAAGTGTAACTCATGAACCTGATGCAGAAGAAAAGTATGCGAAGTTAGTTGAGGCCTTCGATAAAATGACTATAAAGGAGGAAGATGCACCTACTAACAAAACCAGCTGGGGGGGGCCATCATTTTCGATAAAACCGAATAAAACTGGTATTATTGAAGTAGCAACTGGGTTATTAAAAAAATTAAAAGAGAGCCTGGATTAATTATGAAAAAAATTATATATACTTTATTATTTTTATTACCACTTGGAACTCTAGCTGCTGCAGGCACTGTAAACTTACAAAGTGTTGACATAGATCTATCTGATTTTAAAACAATACAAAAAGGAGCCAAGCATTATGTAAATTATTGTCTGGGTTGCCATTCAACTAAATATATGCGTTATAAACGTATTGCCTTAGACCTTGAAATTGATGATGATGTTGTTCTAAAAGAGATTGCTCCTGAAGGTGCCAGGATTTATGATCAAATGCACTCAGCAATGAACGATCATGATTCAAAAAAATGGTTTGGAGTTACACCGCCAGATTTATCCTTAATTGCCCGGTCTCGCGGTGGAGACTGGTTGTATAGTTACCTTAAAGGGTTTTATGTTGATAAAAGCAAACCTTTAGGTGTTAATAATACTATTTTTAAAGATGTTGGAATGCCAAACGTTCTATGGAAATTACAAGGTATACAAACCCCTGTGATTAAAAACGTCAAAGGTGAAGAAGTTATATCTTACTTAGAACTTGAAGAGCCAGGTACAATGTCACGTGCTGCATTTGATCAAATGGTGACTGAATTAGTCAATTTTCTTGTTTATGTAGGTGAACCTGTTCAATTGGAAAGACAACAAATGGGTAAATATGTTTTATTTTATCTATTATTGTTTGGAGTTATTGCTTATTTCCTTAAAAAGGAATACTGGAAAGACATTCATTAATTAATACTCGTTTAATGAGTATACAGTCTTTTTAAAACCATGCTTGCTAGACAAAACACCTTTATATACCTAAATATAAAGGTGTTTTTTTTCAAAGAATCAGCATTCTAATTAAAACTCATTAGCTATGCTATAATGCGATTGCTTTTAGTTTTAATCGCTTTCTATTAAGGGGTTCCGTTCTGTGACAAATATCACTACTCGAAAATCAGTGATGACACTTTTCACAACATCAACATGCGCTCTAAGTCATTGTGCGCGTCTTGTATTACATGAAAAAGGTGTCACTGCAGACATTGAATTTTTCGACCCATCTAATCCACCTGAAGATTTACTTGAGCTTAACCCAACAGGCATTTCTCCCACATTAATTGAACGAGATCTCGTCTTATATGACGCTCGAATTATTGCCGAATACCTGGATGAAAGATTCCCTCACCCTCCACTTCATCAAATGGACCCTGTATCTCGGGCTAACGCCAGAATGATTATCAAGCGGATTGACCAGGACTGGTATCAACTATTAGATGAATATTTAACCTCAGGTGAAAAAAAATCAGCGAAAGCAAAAAAAATGCTTAAAGAAAGCCTTATATCGGCAACACCTATTTTTGAGGCTCAGCCTTACTTTATGAGCACAGAGTATTCTTTAATTGATTGCACAATGGCACCTTTATTATGGCGTTTACCGAGTTTGGGGATTGATATAAATTCTTTAAGTCCTGCTATAGTCAGCTATGCAAACCGGTTATTTTCAAGAGAGGCTTTTCAATTAAGCCTGAGTGAAGAAGAAAAAGAAATGGTACCACGCAGCAAATGACCCCCTTAAAGCCTTATCTAATACGATCAATCTATGAGTGGATAATAGATAATCAACTCACCCCCCACCTTTTGGTTGACGCAGAAAACCCAGATGCAGTCTTACCTACAGAATTTATAGAAAATGGAAAAATTGTTTTAAATATGCGTCCCGAAGCAATACAAGACTTAGTATTAGGTAACAATGAAATTCAGTTTCATGCTCGCTTCTCAGGGGAGTCAGTCCACATTATCACACCGACAACGGCAGTCCTTGCTATTTACGCTAAAGAAAATGGAAAAGGCATGGTTTTTGACCCAGAAGAACCTGATAATGACACACCACCTTCGGCTCCAGAAAAAAAACATACAAAACCCCAGTTGCGTGTTGTTAAATAAGAGCACTTCTCATCACAAACAAAACAAAGATGCCCTCGCATCTTATATCAACCGCATACCCTAAAAGAGCTATCCACCCTAGTATTGATATTCACACCCTAGTATTGATATTCACTTGTTCACACTTATTTTCATTTATTTTTCTATAGTAGCATAGTTTTCCATTCTTCCTTTTAATGAGTATTTAACATATTAATTTCAGTTTACATTTTCTGAAAGGGAGAGACTTTATAATAATAATTAAGGAATAATATAATGAAATTCAATTACAACAAAAATAAAAAACCGGTTTGTTTTAAATCTTTTCAAATAACTGCCTTGCTCATATTCGGTGCAATTTCAACAGCACATGCAGCAGCTACATTAGACGTGGGTTTGCTTGAAGTAAATGACTGGTCTGGTGCCGATGTTGGTTCTTATAAACCTTTCGAACTTATTTTTTCTGACCAAGATTATTTTGCGGCAGAAACCGACTTTCCTTATGAAGTAACCATTGAGTATGATAGCAATGCAATCTCAATTAGTGGGGGCTTTGGGGGAGAAATTACATTCAGTGGAATCTATGAAAACCCCGTGTCCTCATTCTTATTTATTGCTGAAGAATTTGATGTCGTCTCTCTAATGGGGGATTTAGCTATAACTACTTTAAGTATAACCTCCGCTACGCTTGCCGGCACTTCTTTAGCTACAGTTGATTATGACCTTCAACTCCCCTCAGGACCTTCACCATCAGTTTCAACTGTGCTTTACCAGCAGCATTTCCTTTAATGATGTCAGCAATTGCCGCAGTAGGTTTTTTAGGTTCAAAAAGAAAAAATCCAATTCCACAAAGTTAAACAAACATTTAGGTATAAGATCGTAGCAATATAACCTGTAAGCCGGATGAGCGGCAGCGTTTATCCGGCATTTTCTTAAACATCTGCAACACTTTTTAAAATATCAGCATTCCTACAAAGCCAGTTCTAATCGGATTTTTATAGTTCGGGTGGAAAAGTATGAAAACGCACCTCAACTTTTTTATATAATTCAAATGTCGGATAAACGCTGCCTCTCATCCACCTTACGTGTTATTCCTTATTGTACTTTGGGGGATAGAAACTGAAACAGGCACATTGTGGGTTACGCAACTGTTTCAAGCAGCGCTGCTATCGACAAATAAGTCTGCCCGCATCCGTAACTGCTTGAAGTATAATCTAATCACACCCAGACAAATGCTGATAGTATTCAACAAATCCTACATCTTCTATATTATCAGACTGACTTGCATTTAAATAATGGACTTTTTCATCCTGAAAAAAACCTAAATAAGTCTGTGTATCACTATAATAACGATAAGTGTATTGTTCATTTTGACTTGATTCTCCAATCGTTAAACCAAACAAAGCAGGGTACTGTTGTTCTGCCCAATTGAACACGCAGTTTTTAGTTTCGTTTGAAATGGCTAAACTAGTTAATTTATGCACTTCCGTTGAAGTGGTGAAATAAACGCCATCACCGTAACTCAATAATTCTATATTAAAGTGTCTAAATGGAGGTAACAACTGACCGACTTGTTTAACATGTTGTCCTAAATCTTTAGTTTCAAAGGTTCCATTTTCTGTCTGTATAAAAAAACCATCCTTATTTCTTGGGTTAAAAATAATTGAGAAAATCTCACCGATAGTATCGGTATTATAAAGGATTTTCCCCCAACTATTTCCACCATTATCTGATATTGAAATAGTTGGTCCGTCAATAAAAACAAGTCTATCTGGAAAAATAGGATGTATTAACAAATGACCTCTATCGTGAATGGCTCCTATTTTCTTTTGCCAGGTCCCTCCTCCATCTTCTGATTTATAAACACTGGTAGAATAGTTATCTACGCCGACCATAAAAATAACCTGCGAATTTCTAGGGTCGACTACTATGCTAGAAATATAGGTATGGGTATTAGCCTGAGTCCATTCCATAATTGAAATATTCTGTTCATTATTGTCTTCTACATTTTTAATAAAAAACTTGTTACCATAAGAAGCATAGATTTTTTTACTATCAGGTAAATAGTGTAAATTACTTATTCTTCTTATTCCTCCTTGTGTAGATTCAGGTAATAAAATTGAATGATCTAACGAAAACAACCAGTTTTTTCCTCCGTCAATACTTCTAAAGGTTTCACCAGAATATAAAAGACACAAAATCTCCTGATTATTCTTTGGGTTAAAGATTGTTTTATAACATTCAGTATGTGACCCTGATCCAAATATATTGGGTGCTGCCAATTTTTCCCAAGATTCACCCCCGTCAATAGTTTTATAATTCTTACGTTTATTATGCGTTAGAAAGATAACATCAGTATTGTCTTGTGCAACAAAAATCTTACCTCCTATAGCCTTCAACCCTTTATTACTACTCTGCCAATCCATCCCTCCATTACGACTGTTGAATACGCCATCAAGAGAATTTACTAAAAGTTTTTGATTATCTTGAGAATTAAGCACAATTTTTTTTTCATCATCCCAGCGAGTCTGAATTGTAATATCTAGATTAATTAACTCCCAGTCTTCACCCGAATTTATAGATTTCGCAACTATCATTTCAGATTCGGTGACGTCAAAAACGAACCCTAAACTAGGCATTTCGATTTTAGTTTCTTTTTCCCTCTCCGACCGGATAGTTGCGTATAAGGTATTCGAAAAATTATTATAATACCCATTTATGGTGCGGCTAAAGTCCATCAGCAATTGCGTGAAGATGGCTTCAAAGTTAGCTTAAATACGGTAGCAAGCTATCGGCAACAGCTTGGATTGAAGGCCGTTTTAGCGGTTAAACCG
>JAKIVF010000027.1 GCA_021647145.1 Methylococcaceae bacterium
ATTTTTTAACCTGATCAAAGTTAAAATTTAAGTTAAATTTTCATTAATAGATATTTATTATTTTTCAATACCTTACAAAGTCATCTACTGATTCGGCGGAAGCTTGTGGGTAATCAGGTAAATTTATATCATGATACTCTTAGAAACACTACGAGATACCCTTCCACAAACTGGATATGTTAGTTGGATAGGTTTAAGACCAAAACGACGAGCTACAATTATAGTAGTCGACCAAGTAGAAGCACACCTTAAAAAAGGCTTAATAGGAGATCGCTATGCTGGTCGTTCTGATAAACGTCAAGTCACGCTTATGCAAGCTGAACATTTATCCGTCATTGCTTCACTTTTAGGACTTGATTCCATTGACCCAGCAATACTTCGACGGAATATCTGTGTCAGTGGCTTAAATCTTCTTGCTCTTAAAGAAAAGCAATTTCAGATTGGTGATGCTGTATTAGAATACACGGGGCAGTGCCATCCCTGTTCTTTTATGGAAGAAATCTTTGGTGAAGGTGGTTATAATGCGATGAGAGGACATGGCGGCATAACTGCACGGATTATAAAATCTGGTTTGATTAAGAAAAATGATTCTGTTTCTACGCTAAAATAATTTATTCATCAATAATACCTTTATACCCAGAAGTAATAGGGTATCGTCGGTCTCGACCAAAGGCTCTTGGTGTGATTTTAATACCAGGAGGTGCTTGTCTTCGCTTATATTCATTTCTATCTACTAGTGATATGGCTCTATTAATGTCTTTTATTTGATAGCCTGCTTCGAGTATATCTTTAGCAGATTTATCCTGTTCAATATACATTTCCAAAATCGGGTCTAAAACTGAATAAGGGGGTAGAGAGTCTTCATCTATTTGGTCTGGAGCTAACTCTGCCGATGGTGGACGAGTAATCACTCTTTCTGGAATAACGTCTGAAAGCGTATTTCTATATTCAGCTAGTTGATAAACCAGTAATTTAGGCACATCTTTTATGGGTGCGAAGCCTCCTGCCATATCCCCATACAACGTAGCATAACCAACACTCATTTCACTTTTATTCCCCGTAGTCAGCAGTAATTTACCTTGTTTATTAGACATTGCCATCAACAAAACACCGCGGCATCGAGCTTGTATATTTTCTTCTGTCGCATCCCTTTTTATACCGGCAAAGACCTCACTTAACATATCTGTAAATGCTTTAACTGCTGGTTCTATTGCAATGGTATGATATTTTATGCCTAATGCTTTAGCTTCTAAAATAGCATCTTCATTACTCATATTCTGAGTGTATTTTGATGGCATTAGAACTGCTTCTACTTGATCCGCCCCTAATGCATCAACCGCAATTGCCAAAACCAAGGCAGAATCTATTCCACCAGACAAGCCCAGTATTGCACCTTTAAAGCCATTTTTATAAACATAATCTCTAACACCTAAAACCAGTGCTTTGTATTCACTAGAAACTATATTATACAAAGGTGCACAGGTATTTTTTATCGGAACGTTCTTCTCAAATTCTACCACTGCCACTTGTTCTTCAAATTCTTCTGCTCTAAATACAACATTTCCTTGTGCGTTTACTACAAAAGATGCGCCATCAAACACTAACTCGTCTTGTCCGCCAATTGCATTGACATAGACTAATGGTATATCTGTCTGTTTTACCTGTTGGCATACTATTTCTTCACGTTGATGGATTTTACCTGCATAAAATGGGGATGCATTTAGAGTGATAATAATATCCGCTCCGGCTTGTTTATTTTTTTCTATTAAGCCATTTTTCCAGATGTCTTCACATATTGTGAGAGCTATAGTTGACCCTTTTAGGGTAAATATGCAGTTTTGGTTAGAAGATTTAAAATAGCGTTGTTCATCAAATACACCAAAATTTGGTAATACATTTTTTTTATACCGAGTCAGTACTTTTCCATCTCTTAATACGCCTGCACTGTTGTATAAATTTCCATGATCTAGTTCAGGGAAGCCGATAACAATATCTATGTCTGATACTGCATCAGCTATTTCTACAATTGTTTGATTTGCATGATTAATAAAATCTGGTCGCAGAAGTAAATCCTCTGGAGGATAACCCGTTATGCTAAGTTCGGGGAAAATAATAAGATCTGCTTTTAGCTCATCTCGTGCATATTGTGATGTTTGGATGATTTTTTTTTGGTTAGCTTTAATTCCACCGACCAGTAAGTTAACTTGTGCTAAGGCTATTTTTAACATTTTTAAATTTGTTGGTGATGTTATAAGGCAGTTTGATGGACTGCCATTTCTTTGGCAATCCATCAAAGATATGATAAAAATTAGGTTAACAATAGATCTGTTTACCTAACCTACTTATTTTAGCTTTAATCACATCAAGTATTACAAACAAGATTTTATTGCAGTCCCCATTTCTGTAGGAGAGTCTACCATTGTTACACCCGCTGCTTTAAGTGCCGCTATTTTTCCTTCTGCTGTACCTTTGCCCCCTGTAACGATAGCACCTGCATGTCCCATTCTTTTCCCTGGAGGGGCTGTTTTTCCTGTTATATAACCTACCACTGGTTTTGTAACATATTCTTTAATATAGTCAGCAGCGTCCTCCTCTTCTCCTCCACCGATTTCACCCACCATAATAATTCCTTTCGTTTGATCATCATCTTGAAAACGACGGATTACATCAATAAATGTCATCCCATGAATCGGATCCCCCCCTATTCCAACACAAGTACTTTGCCCCAAACCTGCCTGAGTTGTTTGATGAACAGCCTCATAAGTTAATGTGCCAGACCTAGACACCACACCGATGGAACCTGGTAAATGAATGTTGCCTGGCATAATACCTATTTTACATTCACCTGGAGTAATCACTCCGGGGCAATTTGGGCCCACCAGCAATGTATCAGTTCCTACCATAGCCGCTTTTACTTTTAACATTTGCAGGACTGGGATGCCTTCCGTAATACAAATAATTAAACCAATCCCTGCATCAACGGCTTCTAAAATAGCATCGGCTGCATAAAAAGGAGGTACATAGATCATGCTTGCTGTTGCATTTGTTTCTTTTACTGCTTGATCTACTGTATTAAAAACCGGTAAATTTAAGTGTGTTTGCCCACCTCTTCCCGGTGTTACCCCACCAACTAATTGTGTACCATAAGCCAAAGCTTGTTCAGAATGAAATGTCCCTTGTTTTCCAGTAAACCCCTGACAAATTAATTTGGTTTGTTTATTAATTAAAATACTCATGCTACCTCCTTGGCTAAAGCTACTACCTGATCCGCAGCACTAGCTAAATTATCCGCAGCCACTAATCCTAAATTTGAATTATTCAATAAATCTCTTCCTTTTTCAGCATTTGTTCCTTCTAGCCTGACTACAACCGGGATGCTTACATGAACTTCATCTACTGCGGTTAAAATACCTTTGGCAATAATATCGCATTGTACAATGCCCCCAAAAATATTGACTAAAATGGCTTTAACATTTCCATCAGATAAAATAAGTTTAAATGCTTCACAAACTTTTTCCGGCGTTGTACCTCCACCCACATCAAGGAAATTAGCAGGTGAACCGCCCTTCAGTTTAACCAAATCCATCGTTGCCATCGCTAAACCAGCACCATTAACCATACAGCCAATTGTGCCATCCAGTGTGATGTAATTTAGATCAAACTGCTCTGCTTTGTTTTCCTTTTCATCTTCTTGCCCTTCATCCCTGTATTCTAAAATATCAGGATGTAGTGCCGTTGCATTGTCATCAAAATTTATTTTGGCATCTAAAGCTAATATTTCGCCGTCTTCTGTTTCTACTAATGGATTAATTTCTATTTGGCTGGCATCTTTTTCTAGCAATAATTTATACATACCCTGCATAATTTTTTCTATTGCTCTAATTTGTGTGCCTTGTAGAGATAAGTCAAAAGCAACTTGTCGGCATTGATAAGATTGCAAACCTGCTGCCGGGTCAATATATAAAGTCACTATTTTTTCAGGTGTTTCATCTGCCACTGTTTCTATATCCATACCCCCTGCAACAGAAGATAAAAACATAACCCGTTCGCTCGCTCTATCCACCAAAACACTCAAATAAAACTCTCGTTTGATTGAGTAGGTTTTTTCTATTAAAACGGATTCTATCGGTAAGCCTTCTTTACCTGTTTGTTTCGTCACTAAACAACTTCCTAACATATCAGAAGAAAATTGCTTAACTTCTTCTGCATTTTTAGCAACTTTAACCCCCCCTACTTTGCCTCGCCCCCCCGCATGAACCTGGGCTTTGACTACCCACGCATCGGCTAAAATCTCTTCTGTGGCTTTAACTGCCTCGCTAGCTGTTGTTGCATTTTTTCCTTGAGGAACAGGAATACCAAATGCCTGAAACAATTGTTTAGCTTGATACTCATGAATATTCATTTTTTCTCCAAATACACTTAAATAAAATAAAAGTGCTATGCTTAAATAATACCTATATATTCTATAGAATTATCCTATAAAAATCAGTTAGACAGAGGGTTTTTATACAAGAATTTAGTTTTATAGTAATTAAACCGATAGTAACCCATAATTTATGGCTTTAAATCAACCTGAAACCATTTCCCCATGCCCTTTTTCAAAAGGTTATCGTATACCTGTAGAACAAGCGTGGTCGTTATTAAAAGTATTCTTTATTTATCGCTTTATCATCTCGTCTTTATTCGTCATTCTGCTTTATAGTAATTTTGATCTGTCTTTACTAAAAAATCATGATACTCGATTATTTTTTTTTAGTAGCCAAAGCTATCTTAGCTTCTCCATTCTCTCAGGAATTTTTACTTTTAAACGACTTTTTGGCTACACTTCACAAGCGCAAGTTGCTATTTTTAGTGATATTATCTTTATCACTCTGCTGATGCATGCAAGTGGAGGTATTAATAGTGGAATAGGCATTTTATTGGTCATATCAATTGCTTCAAGTGGTTTACTGATTGGAGGGCATTGCGCTCTATTATTTGCTGCCCTAGCTAGTCTAGCTATTATTACCCAACAAATATATACCCATCAATCAAGCTCGGTAGATGTCACTTCATTTACCTACGCCGGTATGCTTGGTGCTGCTTTTTTTACCATTGCTTTTCTATCCTTTATTTTAGCCAAACGGTCTGAGGAATCAGAAGTTTTGGCGTCCCAACATCAACAAACTATTTCTAACCTTGAAGAGCTTAATCAATATATTATTCAACATTTACAATCTGGTATTATTATTTGCTCAACAGACCAGCAGATAAAAATGTGCAATGAAGCTTCTTTATCCACCCTTTGTAGCGAAGCGTATGAATCTGAAAACCTAAAAAAACTATCTGATGTTTCTCCTCAACTAAGTCATCATTTCCAGCAGTGGGTTGAAGATAACAACCAAAATGTTGCCTTAATCACCCCGCCTAAACAAAGCCAGGTTCATTGTCGGTTTTCTTTACTTAAAACTCGATTAGAAACTTTTCATATGATTATTCTGGAAGATATATCCCTTTATAATCAAAGATTACAACAAAATAAATTGGCTTCATTAGGTTGCCTTACCGCGAGTATCGCTCATGAAATACGTAATCCTCTAGGAGCAATCAGCCATGCAGGTCAGCTCTTATCGGAAGCTCCTGAACTCACAACTCAAGACCACCGACTAACAGAAATTATCCAGTCCCATTGCCAACGTGTTAATAAAATTATTGAAGATATCCTTCAACTTTCACGACGAGAGCCTTCTAAAAGAAAAAGAATTGAGCTTAATCAATGGGTTAAAGCATACCTCCAAATATTTATTCAAACTAGCGATTGTGATTTAACCCGTTTTAAAATTAAATCTAAAACTGATAACTTATGGGTTCATGTTGATATAGGTCACTTAAAACAAATTTTAGATAACTTATGTTTTAACGCTTTAAAATATGGAAACTCCTCACATAAGTCCATCATTCTTGAATTAGATAATTCAGAAAATTCACCTTGCATTAGAGTCATTGATAACGCAGCAGAAATTCCCCCAGAAATCGCTAATCGTCTTTTTGAACCTTTTTTTACCACCTCCCCCACAGGTACTGGCTTAGGGTTATATATCTCAAAAGAATTAGCCGAGCTTAACCAGGCAAAATTAAGCTATGCTATGACTGATAATAATAAAAGCTGTTTTACACTTTATTTACCCAGTGTAGATAACTCAAAAATAGAAATATGAAAAATCCACTAACACTCATCATCGATGATGAACCTGATATTAGGGAATTATTAGAAATTACCTTAAACAGAATGAACATCCAAACGCTGTGTGCCGATAACGTAGAGTCAGCAAAAAATTTATTGGTAAAAAACACGTTTGATCTTTGTTTAACCGATATGAAATTACCTGATGGTAATGGCCTAGATCTAGTAGATTTTATACAAAAAAGTAATACACCTATGCCTGTTGCAGTTATTACAGCTCACGGAAGCATGGACATAGCCATAAAAGCAATGAAAAAAGGGGCATTTGATTTTTTATCTAAGCCCGTTGATTTAACGGTATTAAGACAATTAGTCAACAATGCCTTAAAACTTACAGAGCAAATTCATTCAAAAAAAGACCGAAGAACTCGACATAAACTCTTAGGTAATTCCCAAGTGATGCGAGATATTCGAACTAAAATTGATAAAGTAGCCCGGAGCCAGGCACCCGTTTATATTAGTGGGGAATCTGGATCGGGTAAAGAATTAGTCGCTAAACTTATTCACCAGCAAAGCCCTAGAGAAGAAGCCCCGTTTATAGCAGTCAACTGCGGTGCTATTCCTCATGAGCTGATGGAAAGTGAATTCTTTGGGCATAAAAAAGGAAGTTTTACCGGTGCTACAACGGATAAAATAGGCTTATTTAAAGCGGCTGATGGTGGAACTTTATTTTTAGATGAAGTTGCAGACTTACCCTTAGCCTTACAAGTAAAACTACTTCGAGCCATACAAGAGAAAAAAATTCGACCCATTGGAGGAGAACAAGAAATAGCCACTAATGTTAGGTTATTAAGTGCAACCCATAAAAACCTTAACCTAATGGTGGATGAAGGAAATTTTAGACAGGATTTATACTATCGTATTAATGTTATAGAATTAATTACCCCTCCCTTACGTACTAGAGCTGAGGACATTCCTGAACTAGCTGATTTTTTATTATCTAAATTAGCTTCTATTAATGACCAATCGAAACCGACCCTATCCTCTGCTGCAATTAACGCATTAAAAGAATATCATTTTCCAGGCAATGTTCGAGAACTTGAAAATATATTAGAACGTGCACTTGCTTTATATGATGGGGGTATAATTGAGCTTGAAGATTTAAACCTCCCTATAAGCACTGAGCTACCAAAGGCAAAACCCTTTGATCCCTCTGAAATATCGTTAGAAGATTACCTAGAGACTATAGAACGAGAAGCACTGAGCCGCGCATTAGATGAAAACCGCTGGAATAAAACTGAAACTGCTAAACATCTGGGGTTAACGTTTAGATCATTGCGTTATAGATTGAAAAAACTGGGGTTGGATTAATAAAATATTCACACACAAAATGGCATAGTATCAACCCATTTTTGTTTCTGGATAGAATTGCACGTATCAGCTCATATACTATTCGAGCCGTTCAAAACACAATAATTACAGGAAAGCCGCTGACTGAGGTTATCTCTACCCTGATGGCTCGGTTAGTTCTGGGTAGGGGGTAATATGAGTCAGTGACAACACAAAGTTATCCACAGCATTTTTTATATTTCTTTCCACTACCACAAGAACAAGGATCATTACGACCCAGTTTCTTGGGACGACTTAAAGCAGAGGGATGAACAGCTGGTATATTAACTTTCCCTAGCCTACGGCGAAGGTGGTTATATAAATTCGAAAAAGTATGATGAAAGTCTGGAAAGTCAGATAAGAATGTCCATTTTGGTAGTTGCCTAAGTGCACATTGCAATACTACAAATGCTTCTTTTTCTTAATTATTGTCAGCTAAGGTAACTGCTAAAGAAAATTTTGCATCAGCAGCCCTAGGCGCATGGTCTATAGATTTTTTATAGGCTTCAATAGTCGCTTTAGGGCGATTAATTTTAGTAATCAAATTACCAAACCGAAACCAATTCAAAGCATTTTCTGGATTGATAGCAAGCTCTTCTTGTAGGGAAGAGAGGCCAAAAGCAAGTGGAATTGTTTTACCTTCAAGTCGACAATCAATAGTTTGTACTTTTGCTACCTGTGTAAGGTCATTATTCTTATTAATTGAACTTCCAATTAATTCTGCACTAAGGGCTGAGGATTTAATAACTTCCGAACTTTGACTTATCTTTTGGCTCCACAGAAGTACCATTAGAATAGTTACGTAGCTTGTATGCGCCTATTCTAATGATACTCCTGTGAAGCAAAAATCCTACGCCAAACTTTCGGATGTTATTAAATCCTCAGTCCTAACCGCCATTACGGCCATAGAAGTAAATGTAAAATCAACATAATTATTACAAGAAGGATATTTTAGCTCTAAATAAAGATGGTCATTTTGTAGAGTTTAACCTGTGCGCATATCTTCATTCGCTTGTTTACTACGTAAATAATCAGCAAATGTACGCTCTTTTGCTACATCTATTTCTATCCCTTCATAATCTAAAAGCTTTGATGAGATATAAAAGCACGATCAATAGGGGATTGTTTGCAACGTAAATCAGGTGATGCAGCAATCAATTCACACGTTGACTCTAAATCAAACGACATCAGCTCTGAAAACCGGCTAACAATGAAATCATAGCAGCTTTACCATAAATATTTTCCTGATTACCCATGAGTCTCAGCCACTTTAAAAGCACCCTACTAAACACCCCGTCATTCCTGCATTCTCTTAGCAGGAATCTAACAAACAATAATAGACTCTATTCTCATTTGGCTGAGGCTCATGGGTAATCAGGAATCACTATAGAAATGACCATTCTTGCATAACAGGATTATCAAGTTTGCCATTTGCTAAAGTAATAGAATTAGTCATAGGGAGAGAGTTCAAGAAGAAAATAGTAAAAAAATATCTTACCCATTAACAAATAAGTCTGGATGAGTTGAACAAAACATATATCCTAGCAAAGAAGTTTAAAGCAAGGTAAAAAAACTAACCGACTATTTTTATTTTCTTATTTATTGATATTTACAGACTTACTTCCCAATACAAAAAGAACTAAATATCTTCCCTAGTAAATCGTCAGAACTAAATTGACCGGTTATTTCTGCAAGATTATTCTGTGCTTGTCTTAAATCTTCTGCGACTAACTCACCCGCTTGATTTTGTAACTGCAATATTGCACTTTCAACAAATTCTTGGCCTTGCCTCAATGCATCTATATGTCTTTGTCTAGCAATAAATACATTATCTGTTTCTCCTTTAAATCCTACACTTTGTTTCAAATAGTTTGTTAGTAAATCCAACCCTAGCTGTTTTTTTACTGACAGGTATATTTGGGTACCATTAGGAGACTCTATTATTTCTGGTAGTTTTCCTAACAAATCAATTTTATTATAAATTTTCGTTATATTAAGATTATTTGGTAGAGAGTTGATAACTGTGTCAATTTCAGGGTCTGTACTATCTATTAATAATAAAATTTTATCGGCCTGTTTTATCTGTTCATGTGCTCGGCGGATACCCTCTTTTTCTACTTCATTATCACTTTCTCGTAAGCCAGCTGTATCAATAATATGTAGTGGCATTCCATCAATTTGGATTTGTTCTTTTAAAATGTCTCGAGTAGTACCTGCAATTTCAGTCACTATCGCTGCTTCATGGCCTGCTAATATATTAAGTAAACTTGATTTACCAACATTGGGTTTTCCTGCTAATACGACAGTCATCCCATCTCGTAATAGTCGCCCTTGTGTTGCAGTTTTTTGTATTTTTTTTATTTCTTTTGCTATTTTCTTTATCTTTTTTTCAACAACTCCATCAGATAAAAAGTCTATTTCCTCGTCAACAAAATCTATTGCAGCTTCTACATAGACTCTTAACTCAGTCAATTCATCAACTAATTCATTAATTTGTTCCGAAAAAACTCCTTGCATTGATTTTTGAGCTGAACGTACTGATTGTTCCGTACTACTTTCTATCAAATCTGCAACGGCTTCTGCTTGTGTTAGATCCAGTTTATTATTAAGAAATGCCCTTTCAGTAAATTCACCTGGATTGGCTAATCTTGCCCCTAAGCTAAGAACTCTTTTTAATAACATGCCAAGAACAATTGTGCCGCCGTGGCCTTGCAATTCTATTATATCTTCGCCTGTATATGAAGATGGATTAGGGAAGTATAGGAGGATACCTGAGTCAATTGTTGTTTGGTCTTTATCTTTAAAAGATGTGAATAAAGCTTGTCGAGGAAGAAAGGATTTATTAGTTAATTGTTTTGCAATTTCAGAAGCAGAAAGCCCAGAAATTCTTATGATACCTACTCCTCCATTTCCTGGGGGTGTTGCAATAGCCGCAATAGTATCTTGTGTTTTATATTTCACTTAATCATCATGGTTTAACATAAAAAAGAGCAGATTAAGTATCCAAGCGAAACCATTAAAAATTTCTACTTAGGTACTTAATATCTGCTCTACAAAATATTTCCTTGTTAATTATTTAAGTAGTTTATCAATTTTCAGCTTCAATTTGTTTAGTGATATACCATTGCTGAATAATGGACAAAGTATTATTACATACCCAATAGAGAACTAATCCAGCTGGAAAGAACAAAAAGAAAACTGTGAACACGATTGGAAACATTTTCATTACTTTTGCTTGTAAAGGATCAATTGGTGCAGGGTTCAAGCTTTGCTGAATTTTCATGGTAATTCCCATAATAACCGGCAATACGAAAAACGGATCCTGTGCAGATAAATCTTGAATCCATAAAGCAAAAGGTGCTTGTCGTAATTCTACTGTTTCTATTAATACCCAATAAAGAGATATAAATACGGGAATTTGCACCATGATAGGAAGACACCCGCCCATTGGATTTACTTTCTCCCTTTTGTACATAGCCATCATTTCAGTATTGAAACGCTGCCTGTCATCAGCAAATTTTTCTTGCATTTCTTTAAGACGCGGTTGTATTTTACGCATCTTGGCCATTGACCGATAACTAGCTTGTGATAATTTAAAAAATAATAGTTTAATACACAAAGTAACACCTAAAATTGAAAAGCCCCAATTTCCAATATAGTCATGTATTCTATTAAGTAACCAATAAATAGGTTTTCCTATAATAGTTAACCATCCATAATCAACTGTTAATTCCAGACCCTTAGCAACTTTTTCCATCATAGGCTGAATTTTTGGTCCAGCAAACAAGTGTGAGCTAAAAACTGTATCAGTATGTGGTGCTACTGAAACTGTAGGAGAATAAGAACCAATAACATAGCGATAATCTTTTAATTCTTTAGTATAGAATTGATTTTCCTGATCTGAAGGAGGAATCCAGGCAGAAGCAAAATAATGTTGAGTCATGGCACTCCAACCACCTAGTGATTTAATATCAAGATTTTCTTCAGCCATATCTTCATAGTCTACTTTTTGATACTTTTCTTCTTCTGTATAAACTACTCCACCGGCATATGTTCTTATAAATGTATTTCCTTTATCATCTACAAATGGGATTCTTAGTAGTTGTCCATATTGTCTACCTGACCAAGTTTTTGATGAATCATTGCTGACCTTTTGTTCAACAGAAATATTGTAACTATTTCGGCTAAAGGTAAAGGTTTTTGTAACTACTAAACCTTCATTATTTGTCCAGACTAACGGAACAGATAATGTATCTTCTCCATCCCTTAATTGATAATTATCATTCTCTACTGAAAATATAGCATGATGATCAGGCGCTGCTACTGAATCAGTATTTGCAATTAAACCACTTTGCGCTAAAAATAATTTTTCAATATTACTATCAAATAAACGAATAGGGGAAAGATCTTTTTCCTGGGGATCTAACCCTACCAATGCAAATATTTTATTTACGATGGTATTCTCTTTTTCATGTGGATACTGTAATAAATCCAGATTACGTATGGTACCCCCTTTAGCATCTATTTCTACAGAAAAAACATCAGTTTTAACTGTAATAATCTTATCTGATGAAACCTCAAGAGCAGGTACAGCCTCAGCAGTTTTCTCAGTTTCAGCCTTTTTAGAAGGGTCTAAAGCAAGCAAATCTTGTTTAGAATCTTGAATCGTTGGTTGTTCTACATCAGCTACTTCAGCGGGCTTTGGTCCATAATCTAATTGCCAAGCTTCCCATAGCATGTAAGAAATCATTGCTAATGCAATAACTAGTAGAAATCTAATGTTATCCATTGTTATTTACCAAATTTATCTGGAACAGGGTCTATACCCCCCTGATGAAAGGGATGGCATTTTAATATTCGTTTGAGTGTAAGAAAAGAGCCTTTGAATGCACCATGAATCTGAATTGCTTCCAGACTGTAACTTGAACATGTAGGATAGAATCTACAGCTAGAGCCAAACAAAGGACTTATAAAATATTTATAAAACTTTATAAGCCTTATCAGTATGATTCGCATTTATTAATTATTTTAAGCCAATGTTTATCCAAAGACTTTTTTAATAAGGTAGGTGATGCATTTGCAGCATCTCTTCTGGCTAAAACAACAATATCAATATTTATTAACGAATGTTGCTGTAATCGAAAATTTTCCCTAACAGCTCTTTTAATTATATTTCTTGTAATTGCTTTTCTTATATTTTTTTTTGCGATTGCAAGCCCTAAACGGGGATGACCTTGATCATTCTTAATCACCAATAAGGTAAAAAACTTATCAGTAGATTTAATTGCTTTTGCAAATACTTTTTTATATTCAGCCGGTTTCCCTAATCTCAATTGTTTGGGGAAACTAAAAGTCTCGCCTGCCAACTATACTGTTAACTCTGCGCGACCTTTTGCTCTACGAGCATTAATTACTTTACGACCACCCACTGTGGCCATTCTTGCACGAAAACCATGTGTTCTGGCACGCTTTATTTTACTCGGTTGGTATGTTCTTTTCATTTGGCTAAGCCCTATAATGTGTTTTTAACAAAAAACGGATAAAAAAGACGTCGGATGATAAAATATAATAGTACACTCTGTCAATGTAATTCCCAATTAAAATCTATTCATCTTTAACTAAAACTAATGAATTCAATATGGAATAACTGTTTATCTAAGCTTGAAAATGAAATCCCTTCCAGTGATTTTAGTACCTGGATCAGGCCATTACAAGCAATAGAAAAAAATGGTACGCTTAAATTGTTAGCACCCAATCGGTTTATTATAGACCATGTCAAACAACATTATTTATCTAAAGTTGAAGATGCTGTTTATGAGTTTTCAAATGGCACCTTGTTATTAGAGTTCGATATTGGTGCAAAAAAAACTAAACCTTTTATTCAGCCTAAGTTATTAAAAAAAAATTCACAGAATAATAAAAAACCTAGACGCTCTAATTTTTTAAATAAAACATTTACATTTGATACTTTCGTTGAAGGAAAATCTAACCAACTTGCTAAAGCTGCTTCAATTCAAGTCTCTGAAAACATTGGAAAAGCTTATAACCCCTTATTTATTTATGGGAGCTCTGGTTTAGGTAAAACCCATCTTATGCATGCCATCGGTAATGCTGTTATAGAAAAAAAACCTAATACAACTATTGTTTATTTGCATTCTGAAAAATTTGTTCAAGATATGGTTCAAGCTTTTCAACACAATACTATCAATGCATTTAAAGATTATTATCGCACTGTTGATGTTTTGCTTATTGATGACATTCAATTTTTAGCTGGGAAAGGACGCTCTCAGGAAGAGTTTTTTCATACTTTTAATAATTTATTAGATAAAAAACATCAAGTAGTTTTAACTTGTGATAAATATCCAAAAGAAATTGAAGGTTTAGAAGAGAGATTGAAATCTAGATTTGGCTGGGGTTTACCCGTTGCAATTGAACCACCCGATTTAGAAACAAGAGCTGCGATTTTACTAAAAAAAGCTAGCTTGGTAAATGTACAGTTACTTCAAGAAGTTGCTTTTTTTATTGCTAAAAGAATTCCTTCTAATGTAAGAGAGTTAGAAGGCGCACTTCGAAGAGTGATTGCAAATGCCCAATTTACGGGTAGAGAGATTACTATTGATTTTACTAAGGAAGCTTTGCATGATTTAATTTCATTACAAGATAAATTAGTTACTATTAATAATATTCAAAAAACAGTAGCCGAATATTATAAGATTCGTGTCGCAGATTTGTCCTCTAAAAATCGTAGGCAATCAATCACCAGACCTAGACAAATAGCTATGTGTTTGGCAAGAGAATTAACTAACCATAGTTTTCCTGAAATAGGTGATGCATTTGGAGGAAGAGATCACACTACGGTTATTAATGCCTGTAAGCGTGTTAAAGCATTAAGAGAAAGTGATATTAAAGTTTCTGAAGATTATCAAAATCTGTTAAGAACTTTGTCACTTTAAAAGTAACATCAAATTTAACATTAGAAACAAATTTTAATTTTTACCCTGATTGTGGATAACTCTGTGAAATCAACGCTCTTTATAATGTTTGTTTCTTGTTAACATTTTATTTTGATTATTTTTCACCAAGATAAACACAACTAAAAAGTATTTAACACACACGTTTAAAAATAATATAACAAGTTGATATTTAAGAAAAAAAATAGCTTATCAACAGTTTTATTAAAGACTAATAACAGTAATAGGTTTAAGTATATATTATGAATTTTATTATTAACAGAGAGGATTTACTTGTTCCTTTGCAACAAATTGTAAGTATTATTGAGAAGAGGCAAACTATGCCAATTCTTTCTAATATTTTAATTGTTGTTAATGAAAAATATTTAGTTTTAACAGGAACTGATTTAGAAATTCAGTTAATTGCTAAAATCAATTTAAATTCTTCTGGAACAGGAGAGATTACAATTCCTGCTCGGAAATTTTTAGATATAATTAGACTATTAACCAACGAAGCAGAAATTAAAATAGAATTATCTAACGAGAAAGTAAAAGTATCTTCTGGTCGAAGTAGGTTTTCTTTATCAACCTTAGCTGCCAATAATTATCCAGAATTTTCAGAATCTAATTTCGAAAACCAGTTTCTAATTAATGCAGGGAAAATGAAAAAAGCATTAGATAAAACAGTTTTCTGTATGGCCAACCAAGATGTTAGATATTATTTAAATGGTTTGTTATTACACATTTCGAATAGTAAATTAAAATTAGTTGCATCAGATGGACATCGTTTATCTATTTATGAAGATAATATTGGTGCTGCAACAGGTTATGAAACACGTATTATTTTACCTAGAAAAGGTGTAGTCGAGCTTTCTCGTTTATTAGATGATGAAGATTCTGAATTGAATATTCAATTTTCTAACAGTAATATTAAAATTCAGATTAAAGAATATGTTTTTTCTGCAAAATTAGTTGATTCTAAATATCCTGATTTTAGTAAAGTATTTGAACAACCTTTTTTTAATCAAATTCATGTTCAAAAGCAATTATTAAAAGAGGCATTAACTCGAGTTGCTATTTTATCGAATGAAAAATTTAAAGGTGTTACTTTTGAAGTAACGAATGGATTGCTCAAATTAAGTTCTCATAACCCAGAACATGATGAAGCAGAAGAAGAATTGATCATTGAATATCAAGGTGAACCTATTTCAATTGCTTTTAACTCTCAATATTTATTAGATGCCGTCAGTAATTTAGATTCAGAATTAGCTGTTCTTAGTATTGCAAGTAATTCAAGTAGTTGTTTTGTTGAAGAACCTGAACAACAATTATATCGATTTATTGTTATGCCCATGCGATTGTAATAATGTATTTTTATATTGCTGATAAATTTATTATCTTTTAATCACCCTCCCCTTTCTGTATATTCATAAAATCAATTTTTATTTTTTCTAACTAATGAAAATTAAGTAATATTTTAAAGTCCAAGCTAATGAGTTTAAATAAACTTGATATATATTCATTTAGAAATATTAGAAAAGCTTCTATTAAACCTTCCTCAGAAATTAATTTTATCATTGGTAAAAACGCGAGTGGAAAAAGTTCCTTACTCGAAGCTATTTATATTTTGGGTAGAGCTCGTTCATTTAGGTCTCCTAGTTCCAAGCATGTGATACAGTTTGAAAAAACTGAATTAATAGTTTCAGGTAATATTTATGAGCAAAGTAAATATAATTTTCACCTAGGAATACAGATTAGCAATAGTGGTTGTATTATTCGTATTAATCAAGAAAATAGTGGTAAAGCTGAACTGGCTCATTCCTTTCCTGTTTTATTAATACATCCTAAAAGCTATAAATTACTAGATGATGGACCTCAAATAAGAAGAGAGTTTATGGATTGGGGGGTGTTTAACGATGAAACTTTTTTTTTGGATAATTGGCGAAAATATAAAAAAGTTCTTCAGCAAAGAAATTCATTATTAAAGACTAAGAAAACCAGGCATATTAATGTATGGGATACAGAGCTTGTTCAGTGCGGTACAATAGTATCGGAATATAGAAAAAAGTATTTAACAAGACTAGAATCTGTTTTTATTGAAATTAGTCGTTATTTTTTTAATTTTGATCAACTTGAGTTAATTTATTTATCAGGTTGGGATAAGTCTGAAAGCTTTACACAGGCTTTGGAAAATAGTCTAAATAAAGATATTAAATATGGTTTTTCTCATGTTGGTCCTCATAGGTCTGATTTTCAAGTGTTGTTGGATGGTAAATTTGCTAAGCACTTTGTTTCTAGAGGTCAATTAAAAATATTAATGCTAGCTTTAAATTTAGCTCAAATTAAATTATTTAATAGCCAAAATCAAAATAAAGTCTGTGTGTTAATAGATGATTTAACTGCTGAGTTAGATTTGGTAAATACACAAAAGCTATTAAATTATTTGGTTGAGTTAAATTGCCAAGTATTTATGTCATCAACTGAACTTTCAAACTTTGGTGATTTAAATAAAATATCAGATTATAATGTGTTCCACGTGAAACATGGTGAGATTGAATTGATTAATAACTTTATATGTTCCACGTGAAACATATAAAGCAATAGTATATAGGAACACCTCTGTAGCTTAAAGGTATGTAAAAGATTTCTTATAATTAAGATCTAAGTTATGTTTTAGATTAAATGTGTAAAATGGATAATATATGAGTAATGATAAACAAGAATACGATAGTTCTAATATAAAAGTCCTAAAGGGTTTGGATGCAGTAAGAAAAAGACCTGGCATGTATATCGGCGACACAGATGATGGATCAGGTCTTCATCATATGGTCTTTGAGATAGTGGATAACTCTATAGATGAGGCTTTAGCAGGGTTTTGTAAAGGTGTTGATGTTGTTATTCATGAAAATGGGTCTGTTAGTGTGTCTGATGACGGACGAGGTATTCCTGTTGATATACATGAAGAGGAGGGAAGGTCAGCTGCAGAAGTTATTATGACGGTACTTCATGCTGGTGGTAAGTTTGATGATAATGCGTATAAGGTTTCTGGCGGGTTACATGGAGTGGGTGTGTCTGTGGTTAATGCCTTATCGGAAGAGTTAATACTTGAAATCCGAAAGAATGGTAAGTTACATAAGCAGAAATATAAAATGGGAGAACCCGTTGCACCAATGGAAGTAGTAGGTGATGCAGAAGGAACGGGGACATTGATTAATTTTTTACCGAGTAAAGAAACTTTCTCAAATATTGAGTTTCATTATGATATTTTGGCTAAAAGACTCAGAGAATTATCTTTTTTAAATTCTGGAGTAAGAATTTCAATAAAAGATGATAATACAGGGAAAGAAGATGTTTTTGAATTTGAGGGGGGGATTAGTGCGTTTGTTCAACATTTAAATAAAAATAAAACTCCTTTATTTGAGGATGTCTTTCATTTTACTGCTACTAAAGAAGATGTTGTAGTTGAAGTTGCTATGCAGTGGAATGATTCTTATCAAGAAAATATTTTTTGTTATACCAATAATATTCCTCAACGTGATGGAGGGTCTCATTTAGCCGGTTTTAGAGGTGCATTAACACGAACTATTAATCAATATATTGAATCTAGTGGTTTAGCTAAAAAAGAAAAAACATCAACAACTGGGGATGATGCTAGAGAAGGGTTGACAGCAGTGTTGTCAGTTAAAGTTCCTGATCCTAAGTTTTCATCACAAACAAAAGACAAATTAGTTTCTTCTGAAGTTAGACCATTGGTTGAATCTACAATGAATGAGAAGTTACAAGAATTCTTGTTAGAACAGCCACAAATTGCTAAAACTATTGTTAATAAAATTATAGATGCGGCAAGAGCGCGTGATGCGGCACGTAAAGCAAGGGAAATGACACGACGTAAGTCAACACTAGATATTGCTGGTTTACCAGGGAAACTCGCAGATTGTCAGGAAAAAGATCCAGCATTATCAGAATTATTTATAGTGGAAGGGGACTCAGCGGGTGGTTCTGCCAAACAAGGCAGAGATAGACGCACACAAGCAATATTACCCCTTAAAGGAAAAATTCTTAATGTAGAAAAAGCTCGTTTCGATAAGATGATTTCATCGGATGAGGTAGGCAACTTAATTACCGCGTTAGGTTGTGGTATTGGCAAGGATGAATATAATATTGAAAAGCTGCGTTATCACCGTATTATTATTATGACTGATGCGGATGTTGATGGATCACATATTCGAACCTTATTACTGACCTTCTTTTATAGACAGATGCCTGAGCTAATAGAAAATGGATATGTCTATATTGCCCAACCACCTTTGTATAAAATTAAAAAAGGTAAACAAGAGCACTATGTAAAAGATGATGCCGAATTAAATGAATACTTAATCCAATTAGCTCTGGATAAGGCCCAACTATATACAGATGACTCAACTCCAATGATTCAAGGTCAAGGTTTAGAAAAACTGGCTATTGAATATGCAGATGTTACCTCTGTCATTAATCGGTTAAGCAGGCGTTATGATTCTATCTTTTTAGAGGAAATGACATATATCCCTCCTTTAACTGAAGAGATTAAACAAAGTCAGGAAAAAATGACTGAGTGGTATAAACAATTAGAAAAAAATATTGCCTTGAATAAAATCAAGGCTGTATATTCTATGGAATTAAATTATAAGAGCGAAGATAATTTTGATCTGGTTGTGAATAAAAAAATGAATGGTATTACTAAAACATTTGTTTTACATTCTACTTTTTTTGCTGGAAAAGATTATCTAAAAATTGCTCAATATGCTCGAGATACAGTAGGGTTATTTACTGATCAATCCTATATGAAAATAGGAGAAAAGCAGGAGCAAGTTAGTAACTTTAAACAAGCATTTGAATGGATGATGAAAGAAGTCAAGAAAGGACAACATATTCAAAGGTATAAAGGATTAGGAGAAATGAACCCTGATCAGTTATGGGAAACAACACTAGACTCAAATAGTCGAAGACTATTGAAAGTAAGAATTGAAGATGTGATTGCAGCAGATGAAATTTTTACAACCCTGATGGGGGATATAGTTGAACCGCGAAGAGATTTTATTGTTAAAAACGCATTAGATGTTGCTAATTTAGATGTGTAGTTATTAGTCTTGGTTAATACTTAAAATAATATAAAGCAGGCAGAGTTTTTACTCTTCTTTGTGACAACCCTTAAACCATTTTTTTTATAATATTCACAATTTAGTTATGTTAACTTACCCCCAAATTGATCCAGTCGCAATTTCTTTAGGGCCATTAAAAATACACTGGTATGGTCTTATGTATTTAATTGGTTTTGCTGCTGTCTGGGTACTAGGAAAAAAGCGAGCTGAAAAACCCTATTCTGTAATTAAACCAGCAGCAATGGAGGACTTGGTTTATTACGGTGCATTGGGTGTTATTTTAGGTGGGCGGATTGGTTACATTCTATTTTATAATTTCTCTCGCTTTATTGATGATCCACTCATATTATTTAAACTCTGGGAAGGGGGTATGTCGTTTCATGGGGGTATGTTAGGTGTTTTTATCACCATGTGGTGGTTTGCAAAAAAACAAAAATGTACCATGTTTGAATTGACTGATCTTATTTCTCCCTTAGTTCCAATTGGGTTGGGAGCCGGCAGGATTGGGAATTTTATCAATGCAGAGTTATGGGGAAAAACTACGGATGTTCCTTGGGCAATGGTTTTTCCGAATGCAGGCCCTTTAGCTAGACATCCATCACAACTATACGAAGCTCTATTAGAAGGCTTACTTTTGTTTGTTATTTTATGGTTCTATACGCGTAAGCAAAGACCGGTAATGGCTCCTACAGGATTAGTTTTATTTCTCTATGGTTGTTTTAGATTTTTTGTAGAGTTTTTTAGATTACCCGATGCTCATTTAGGTTACTTGGCATCAGATTGGCTAACCATGGGGCAGATATTATCAACGCCAATGATTATGATTGGTGCTGGATTATTTTTTTATGCGCATAAAAAAGCAGCATGAAACAATATTTAGAATTATTGGATAAAATACTTAAAGAAGGCGTTAAAAAAGGGGATAGAACGGGGAGTGGAACTCTATCAATTTTTGCCCATCAAATGCGTTTTGATTTACAACAAGGCTTTCCGTTAATAACCACAAAAAAAGTACACTTAAAATCTATTCTTCATGAATTATTATGGTTTTTAAAAGGTGAAACAAATATCGCTTATTTAAAAAAACATAATGTGAAAATTTGGGATGACTGGGCTGATAAAAAAGGAGAACTAGGGCCTGTTTATGGACATCAATGGAGATCATGGCCAGCACCAGAAGGGCAGTCAATTGATCAGATAGCAATGGTTATTCAGCAATTAAAAAAAACTCCTAATAGTCGGAGAATTATTGTGTCTGCTTGGAATGTTGCTGATTTGCCCGATGAAACTATCAGTCCACAAGAGAATGTGGCTAATGGAAAAATGGCATTACCTGCCTGTCATGCATTTTTTCAATTCTATGTGGCTAATGAAAAGCTCTCTTGTCAGCTTTATCAGCGTAGCTGTGACACGTTTTTAGGTTTGCCGTTCAATATTGCCAGTTATGCATTATTGACGCATATGGTGGCTCAGCAGAGCGATTTAGAGGTGGGCGAGTTTATTTGGACAGGAGGCGATGTACATTTATACTTAAATCATCTACAACAGGCAAAATTACAATTAACTCGTCAGCCTTATCAGTTGCCTAGGTTAAAGATTAAAACAAAGCCTGATACAATTTTTGATTATAAGTTTGAAGATTTTGAGATTGAGGAATATCAAGCTCATGAACATATAAAAGCAGCTATTTCTATTTGATATTATTTTTCATCGCTGGATGATAGTGGAGATTTTTACAAGCTTATGAACAACGCAACAAAAAAAATTATTTTTATTATTATCTTGTTATTAGTTAACGGTAGCTGTTTTGCTCATGGAGTTGATAGTAGTACTGAACAATTTTTAACCACTAATCGTGATGCTGCCATTGCTCCATTTCTTTATATTGGCGCAAAACATATGTTAACAGGCTATGACCATTTACTATTTTTAGTTGGCGTTATTTTTTTTTCTGTTTCGCGGCCGAGATATTTTAATTTACGTCAGTCTATTTACCTTAGGACACAGTTTAACTTTACTAGGTGGAGTTCTGAATCAAATTAGTGTAAATGCCTATTTGATTGATGCAATTATTGGTTTTTCAATTGTCTATAAAGGGTTTGATAATTTAGGTGGGTTTAAAAGATTATTTGGGTTTCAACCAAATACTAAAAGTGCTGTTTTAATTTTTGGGCTATTTCATGGTTTAGGCTTAGCAACAAAACTACAAAACTTTGATTTACCGCAAGAAAATTTATTTATTAACCTGTTAGCATTTAATATAGGCGTGGAAGTAGGGCAATGTATTGCATTACTTTTTATACTGACAATATTAGGTTTTTGGCGTAGACATTCCAGTTATTATAAATTTTCAACCATAACAAATACTTTACTTATGTCTGGAGGTTTCGTATTACTGGGCTATCAATTAACCGCTTATTTCACGACACTTTAAAATGAATACTATTCCACAGCCTTCTGTTAAATCATTACTAATAGCATGTTTTTTTTCAATTATAGTAGCCATTATTATATTGCTTGTTGCGGTATTACCAGCAGAATTTAATATAGACCCAACGGGGCTTGGAAAAAAGTTTGGGTTTACAGTATTATCACAAAAAGAAAATGAGGCTGCTAAACCGTCTGTAGTTTCTTGTTCTGATCAACCAGAATGGAAAGATACGGTACTTATTAAGCTTCCTGCTAATAGTGAGCTGGAATATAAATTTAGTATTAATAAAGACGATAAGTTTGAATTTGTCTGGAATACCAACGATGGTACAAAGTTATATTTTGACTTTCATGGTGAACCGAAAGGAGATACCACAGGTTATTTTAAAAGCTATAAAGTAACCACAGATAGTCAATCCAGTGGTTCATTAACTGCACCATTCACTGGTGTTCATGGCTGGTATTGGAAAAATAAAACAAATAAAGATGTCACGATAAATTTAAATACTCGCGGCAACTACAAAATAGTAGGTTTGCTGTAACCTAAAAAAAATAATAATAAAAACTTAACGATCACTTAGTTAAGTTTAAGTGTACAGGAGATAAAGTTGAGTTTAAAAAGTTACAATAATGTTGATAGGGAGAAATTAGCAAAAGATCTTAATGCAATTTATAAAAATGTTTTAACTAGGATTGGAGAGCCAGATTTTCAGCATTTAAAGAAAATGGAACGTTGGGGTAGAGCGTGTTCAATACTTGGTTATGGAACGGCTTGGATACTTCCTAATCCAATTTCTGCTTTATTGATGAGTCAAGGTAGCTTTACCCGCTGGACGCAACTGACACATCCGGTTGTTCATAAAGGATATGACAAAATTGAAAATATTCCACCTCGGTACACCAGTAAAAAGTTTGCAAAAGGTTGGCGTCGTTTTTTAGACTGGTCTGATTGGATTACTCCCGCTGGCTGGCATCAAGAACATGATGTATTACATCATTATAATTTGGGGGAAGAATTAGATCCTGATCATTTACAACATAACATGGAATGGCTTAGACAATCTAAGGTACCAATGTGGTTAAGGTTTATAATTGTTGGGGCTTTTACAACTGTGTGGAAAATATTGTATTACACACCGAGAACTCATAAAGAATTAAGATTGAGTAGCGCACGCCAAAATGGGGAAGGTTTGCCAGAAATGACACGGAAAGGAGCATGGAGCATATATACCAAAGAGGGGAGAGCATTATGGTTTCAAAGTTTTTTACCTTATATAAGTTTCCGCTTTGTTTTACTCCCTTTGTTATTTATACCGTTAGGTGGAATAGCTGTGCTGAATGTATTATTGAATTCAATTTTTGCAGAAGCATTGATCAACATGCATTCATTTTTAGTGATTGTACCGAATCATGCTGGTGATGATGTGATGATGTTTGAGGAAAAAGGTAAAGGACGGGGGGAATTTTATTTACGACAGATTCTTGGTTCGGTAAATTACCCTACAGGATCAGATTTTAATGACTTTTTCTATGGTTGGTTAAATTATCAAATAGAGCATCACTTATGGCCGGATATCCCTTTAAGCCAATACCAATATGTTCAACCCAAAGTAATGGAGGTGTGTAAAAAACATGGAATTTTATATCGCCAGGAATCTGTGTTTAAAAGATTATTCAAGGCAGTTGATATTATGGTTGGACGAACTTCCATGTTGAAGCCTATGAAAGTAGTAGAGGTTTAAAATAATGTGCTTTTATTTTAGGTTTTAATCTCTTGGCATATACAAATTTTCTGCTTTGGGAAAAATTTTCCTTAGTAAAATAGTGTAATATGCTTTCGAGACTGAGAAAGTATTACCAAAAATCAATAAAAACAGTATGGAAAACCACAAATAAGTTATTGATTTTTTTAAAATGAGCATTATTTCTCAATGCTGGAATACTTTCGCAGCCTCTCCGGCTATGCACCTTACTTGAACCCATACCTGTTTTTTTTAACCCATCAGCAGACAGGTTAAAGAGGGTGGGATAGTTTTATTTAAACGTTATTGATTCTGAATAAAAACCGCAGTGGAACTGACTTTACCTGTAAATGCATCAATAGATGTTAATACAATCCCGTTTCCTATATCAGTAACAAATGCTTGATCTTCTTCGGAAAAGCCTGGGTAAGGGTTGGTATAAATAGCTCCAAGATTAGCAAGACTATATTTGTTTAATAGTTTTTCTGTTCCATCCCATGAGGCTGTGAAGACATAGCCTTTCGTATTCGCTAATTGAATACCTCCACTTGTATTATTCAGTATGTTAATGTTGTAGAAGTTATTTTTGTTATAGTCGAGATCGCCTGTGTATTCCCCTGTCTGTGAATTACAGCTATTATTAACATTTATTTTTTCACCCTTGGTAAAAGCAAGAGTGGCATCACCGTTAACTTGTGTAACAGAATACCCCGTTGAATCACCAGTCACAGTAATCAAATCACCCATAGAAAAACCTGGGGAAGCTTTCCCTCCACCAATAACTCCATAAGCAATATTATCTGAAAATTGAGTTAAATCTTGCCCAACCAAATAGGGGTTTTGATCTTTGGGTGATTTAATCCAAGATGCTGTAAATTCTAAGCCATCAGGATTACTTAATAGTATCCCTCCAAATTGAATACCTCCAGATGAACGGGTATGAATTGAATAGGTGCTCGAAGCACTACCATTGACATTATAAATACCACTCGCGCAGTCGCTAGGTTCGCCTCCAAGCAATCTACAGCTATAGCCATCCTCTGGATCACATATAAATCTTACATTTGAATAATTATGATTATTAAGCTGAACAAATGGGATGGTCATAACATTGGTAGCCGTGTCATAGGCTGTTGACTCAGCATAAGCTGAATTTAGAAGACTAAAACCCAAAACTAGCGCGCCATCCTCGCTACATATCTTTTTAGGACATCCATGTCCAAAAACCCATTCTGCTCGGGCGAATTAATAGAGTGCCCCAGTACGTCCTGCGTCCAGCTTCAACTCCGCACAAAAGCCGCTCCGTTAAAGCTTACCTCACTGACTTGACGGCTTATCGGGATAAAATTTTAGCTTCTCTCGCGTGCTATCGCACACGTCGAATCGGCAAATTTCCCTGTGGCCTACTGCGGACTAAAAATCATCACTCCGCTATCGCTCCGTTTCCATGATTTTTAGCGGGGGGATTATTATTTTGATCATTTTCTCTCTCTCTTTTTTGAATAAAAATTACAACTAACAATTTAGAACAATAAAATATTGGTCTATAAATTTCTTAAATCTCGCGCATTCCTTCAGCTGGGTCAATATATGCCGCACGAACACCTGCTACAGTAGCAACTAATACAGCAAGAACAGCGGCAACAAATAAGGATATAAAATAGTGCTGAGGCAGAAGAACACAAACCTGGATTCCGGCTTCTAATTGGTTACTCATTAGAGAGTTAATCCAGAAAGAAATCCCCAGATAAATCACTACAGATAAAAGCCAGCCGAAAAAAACAGTTAGCAGGCTTTGTATAATTGGGAAAATAGTTATATCAAAGGTAGAGAAACCTATAACCCTGATGATTGAGAGTTCTTTACGTTTTCTTTCAACGTTTGCCCATAAATTAGCACCCAGAGATGTTGAAAAACCAATGATGCCAATCATGGCAATTGCCCAGTAAATAGTTGAAAGGGTATTGTCCATCTGCTGAACAGATTTAATTTCTTCAACTTGAGTTATCACTTCAACGCCCTGAGTTTCTAACCATTTTTGTAACCCTTCAACATCATTAATGGTTTGAGAAAAAAGCCGGAAGCTAGGGTGAAATTTTTTTGCGTTTGTGGGTTGTGACCCTGTCCAGTTTAATTCTGCTACGGCCTGTCCATCTTTATAACTTTCAAATGCTTCCAGTAATTTTACTGAAGCAAATGCTCCTTCGCGCGTAAAAGCTTGACTGTTTGCAACAGCCAGCACTTTTAATGACAATTGCTTTTGTTCTTTTATGCCTAAATAATGTCTTTGTACACTGGCTTGAATAGTATCCCCTGTTCCAACAGCTAATTTTTTTGCGGCTGATTTTGACAAAATAATCGAATCAAACCCTTCGGGGTATTTTTTTATACCAGAGAGTAATGGATCATTTTCTGCGGTAGGAATAAGCTCAACATTTATAATACTGGGAGCATTTTTACTTTTTAGCAGCATACTTGCTGCGAGGTTTCTAGTTTTTGGGACTAAGAAACCAACATCTGGACGTTTTTGTAATTGTTCTAACCAACTCTTATCAAAGTGCCCACTGTATATTGGTCTTAATTCACGGTTAACTGGATTATCAAGCAACTGATCAAACATGCTTGTCACAATACCAAATTTTAAAGCAAATAAAACCATCATGGGACCAAGAACAGCGGCTAAGGCAAGAATATAACAGCTGGAAATTTGCCATTCATTTAAATAGTCTTTGATTGCTAATCGTGAAATTTTACGCATATTAATGTCCTTACCCTGTCACTATAGTTTCAGTTTTCAATTCATCAGGTGAGCGTAATGAATGATGTGACAATCGTCGTAAACCAAGGTGTTTAATATCGTTCCAGGCATGGCTTGCAATAATAACGGTAATTCCCATTTCTTCGACTAAGTTAATAAACATTGCCATGACTGTTTTTGATGCGTATGGGTCTAAGGAGGCGGTGGGTTCGTCAGCAATGACAATGTCTGGGCGATGAGCTAAAGCCCTTGCTATAGCAACACGTTGTCTTTCTCCAGTAGATAGATCGGTAGGCCGTTTGTTTAAATGGTAGCTTAAGTCCAGTTTCTCCACTAGGTCTGCTATTGTGTCATCTTCTGGGAGATCGAGGATGTCTCTTGACAAGTTTATATTTTCTTTGACTGTTAAATAAGGAAGTAAGCCTCCCGTTTGCATTACATAGCCGATACTTTCTCTACGAATTTTAGACAAAAGACTGTAGCGTCGATCTTTCCATAAATCTGCAATATTTTTCTGTTGAAAAAAAAAAGAATTATTATTTGTAGGTTGAGATATAAATGCCAGCATATCTAATAAGGTAGATTTTCCACAGCCACTTTGTCCAATTAGTGCAATTTTTTCTCCTTTAGAAATTTGTAATGTTGGGATTGTTAATTGAAAAGCGACTCCTTCTGCTTCTCTATTTTTTTGAACGCCACGAATGTCATATACAATACTAGTTGGCAAACGATTATTGTGTTTTTGAGATTTAAATTCTTGCATAAGATATAAAGGTTTAACTTAAGGGAGTAAAACTAGTGGCACTGGAAAAACAGAATCACCATCTATTGCTCCGCCTTTTAAGCTAACCCAGAGGTCTACATTATCATGTAAAAATTGATAATAATTGATTTTTTCTCTAATATTTTGTAAGAACTCAGTCTGTTGTTTCACTGGCCATCTTTGCCAATCGTCTAAAGATAAATTCATGACTTTACCGGTATAAGGTAAACCTTCAATATATTCTCTCATAAACCCCATTTCAGCAAGACTATTCCCTTTTCCTGCAGTCATCGACGTTGCTCCTCCTAGTCTATCAGGATTACGAGATGTTGTTGCTGCAAGGCTTTTTAGATCATTTAGGAAGTTTTTGGGGGACATTACACCTTTTCGGGCAGTATTTAATATTTGTTTTAAAATAGAATGTAAATCTGATAATTGATTCCTTGTTAATAAAACTCTGGCATCTACTGTTCTTTTTTCCGGAGTTTTAAAGTCTTTATCGACTATCCAGGCTTTAAATACATCAGGTGCTTGCTCGCCTTGTTCTTGTAAATAACGCATACGTAAGGTGTATCCAAGTTTATCTACTTTTGTCTTTAAATCTTGTAGTTGGGTTGGCTCTTGCTTCTTTGCCTCAATAATTACTTTTGTATTATTATCACCCGTTGTCATTTGTCCAACTTGAGTAGTAATTTGCTCGGATAATTTTTCAATAACGTTACCAAGTTCATTGGTATTTCCAGTGGGAACACCGTAGTAAAAACTACCAATATTTGGATACTCTGAAAGTGCTGTGTATTGTTTTTTTGCTTCGTTGTGATTAAATTTAGAGGCGGGTGTTAACAGGTGCATAACAAAAATGGCAATATTCTTTTCATGTGCAAGTTTTTTTAATTCAGCTAATTTTAGTCCAGTGCTAGATAAAGGATCATTTCCATCTCTCGAACTTGCATCAGTAATTAACACAATATACCGAGCAGAAAAAGGTGACCAATCCATACCCTGTATTGCTTGGTAAATCCCTGCAAACCCATCTTCGATGAAATTTTTTGTTGTCCATTCAGTAGCTTGAAGGTCAGCAACCTGTTTCATAAATACATCAGGGTCTCCCCCTTGTTTTAAGCTAACATACTGTTTTGTAACGTATTCAACATTTGGTGTTATTTCAATATTATCTCTATAGGCGATTAAGCCAAAACTTACATTACCTAAAAGGTTTGCTTGTTTTATATCATTAAAAATTGTTTTGACTGCTTGTCGAGTACGATCTATAAAGCGTTGCATGGATAGTGTTGAATCCACCACAAATGTAATACCTGCTGTATAGGGTACGTTATTAGCTCTATTAGGTTGAGCTGATAGACTTGTTTGCAGTTGTGTTTTTTCTGGGGTTTTATTAAATTTATTTTCCACTGGTATAGGGATGCTAGACACTTGCAACAACCGTGCAGTAGTGCCTTTCATAAAAATATCTTCATATTCATGAATTGGAACTAAATAAAAGTTTTTTCTGATGTCGATGTTTTCAGAAGGTTGTATGGCGATTACAGGGGAGTTAGCTAGTTTTTCTCCTTTAACGGCTGCCTGATAAATTTTTTCATATTCGTTAATATTTGAACTTGTGGCTAATTGTTCAGCTGATTTTTTATCTTTGAAAAGTAAGACTCTGTCTTGATTGTCAACGGGCTCCCTAAAAGATAAGGTTAGTCTCTGACTCCATTCTAAAGTTTTGTCTTCCCTAATCCAGCCCATTCTCATTCTATTCCCATATCGGCCTAAACTGACTTTCAACCATTGAACATTGTCGATCTTCATTCGTGAGTAGACATAGTAGATAGAAAAAACTGGAAGTGGCTCAGTTTCTTTTTGAGTTTCTTTTGCTTGGGAATACAGTATTGCACCAGGGAGTGTTAGAATTCTCTGGTAGAGATTATTTTTATTTGCCATCAGTAAAGGTGTATCACCTTTAGCCGGAGTGAAGTGGCACACTATGATGAGCATGAAAACAAGAGATAGACGATTCATTTTTATTTCAGTGTTCCTTATGACAGACAAGTATATATTAAGAACATTTAGCAGCAAAATTCGAAATTGTTAACAGATTTTAACCCAAGATCAAGAACAATGAAAATCCATTTAAAGTTTAGGATTGAAAAAATAGTGATATATTGCTAGGAAGTTTATGGCTGTTACGAGGCTGGTTTTTCCTTGGAAAGTTAGTTTTATTATTACTATTCAAATAGTTAGATTTATTATAAAGAAATTCTAAATTAGGGGCTCTTAATCTTATTGGGTTTAGATTAGTATGAGTCTTTAATCTACTAGTGAAAAAGCATTGATTAACTGATAGCCTTTTATACTTGCATATTGAATGAGTCCCTCGAGCTAATCAAACATTCGGTTAGTGTATGTTGGTAATCTACAAAAACTAATCCATAGGTTGTTTTGCTGTTTTTTCGAATAACTGTAGCTGGAATGGTAAAAACATGAAGTGAATCAAGTTTGATTTTTAATGTTACTTTCTCATTTAGCTTAAGTGTTCGTTTTAACTTAATGAGCGTCCCTTTACTGCTGATGGATTTTATTAATATGGGTATGTTTTTGTTAATCCCTAGAAGTGAATTTTTTTTCAATTGTCCTCTGAGCTGCTGAAAGGTATATCTGACAGTATTTCTTCGGTTTTTTTCTGAAATATTAGAAATTGATGTTTTATTTGGCGTTATTATACGGAGACGTTGATCAAATTCTTTTAAGAATTTATCAATTTCCTGGCTAGGTTGTGTTGGTTTTTTAGATGGTTTTTGTAGAGTTGGCTGGATACTTTTCTTGGGTTTAGTCACGTTTTTCTGTTGATTGTTGATAGGTTTATTTTTTTGTCTTGAAAGCCGAGAGTGGATGTTCTTTTTTGTTTCAAATTTTGAAGAAGAATTTAGCTTATTAATAATAGTCTTTTTTGTTTCAATAATGGGGTTCTGTTGAAATATTTTAGAAACTTCTCGTTCCGAGGAAGATAGGTTAGGGTTAGTATTAAATTTACTCGTTTTCTTATCAAAAAGATTTTTTTTTACTGTATTGATTGTCTTAATCAGGTCTTGAGTCTTAATAGGTTTTTTGACGTAAATAGCTAGAGGAGATGAAATATCATATAAAGAAATTGCAATAATGGGTTTTGCTGGTTTTTGTGCTAGCCTTTCTTGTAAAATATTTTTTGAATCGGCTAAATCAACATCAACAATTTCTGCTTCTGCTTCAAACTCTTTAGCAACACAAGCAATCCCTTTACAGTTTAGCTCTAAATATGATGCCATCATTGATTGCATCCGGCTATCCATGCCGTGTAATGATATTTTTAGAGAATGTTTAACTTTCATGTTTTACCTTGATTCAATAGAAAATTTTTGTATGTGCCTTTCTTTATCGTTGATTTATTAAGGTCTAGTTGTATACTGATCTAACTTTGAAAATTAATTGATTAGAAATTATAGCGCAAGTATAGTTTTACAGGAGCTAAAAGTTATCTTTAAGTATTATCAATTTATAACATGTAGAGTGGATAAATAATATATTTAAATAGCTATTGCTAGGCAGTTTCTTACTAATTCAGGTTGGAAATATTTGCGTTAAAGTTAAGTTGAAAGCAATATGATCATAACTCATATGGGGCTATTAACAAGATTTTCAATCAAAGTATAAATGTTATAGAGACATAAACTATGTTACAGAGTTTTTCCCTGTTTGAAGACGATAGCGAAATTAGTCCTGCATCTATTGAATCTGATCATAAATTTACAGTTGAAGAGGTTTTATGGATTACAGATAAAAAAAAGAATAGTGATTTATATACACAAATTATATTTAAGGTACTTAGAGACCCTAAATATTTAATTTCTCATGTACAAAGAATATATTTTACTTATAATTTGAGTATGAATGACCTATTGTATGCAGCCTTAGTTGACTTACTTGTAGTGTTGGATGGGGGCGGCAAGCAATTAAGCGCTCGAATGATAACTCATACCCGTTCGTTGTTAACTGAACAGCAATATGAAACATTAACTTGTTTTTTAAAGGCTCAAAATACGAATAAATTAATTGAGAATAAATTTACAGTGCTTACTAAAGGGCTTGTAGGAGTTTCTAATTTATTTATAGAGCAGAAATAATTATGACTTGAACCTTAAGGATATCTCTCATTATTATATTGCAGTATCCAATAATATATTAGTAAAAACAAGTAGAAAGAGTTATAGCTTTACTTCTTTTTGATATTTAGTTAACAAAATACAAATTGTAGTTGAGCAGGATGTTTAATAATAAATAAATATGTTTAATTAAAAATGTGTCAGTCAAAAATAATTGTCACAGGGCCAATAGGTGCAGGAAAGACAACTGCAATTAAATCGGTCAGTGATATTGCTCCAATTAAAACAGATGTTGATTCAACGGAAGGGTTCAAAAAACAAACAACCGTAGCTATTGATTACGGGGTAATGAATCTTGCCAATAACCAAAAGCTTCATATGTATGGTACACCAGGACAGCAACGTTTTGACTTTATGTGGGATATTCTTACTATAGGGGGGGATGGGTTGATTATATTATTAGATAATACAAGAGAGAATCCGTTTCAGGACATGCATTATTATCTTAATGCATTTAAAGATTTTATATCTGACTCTAATGTTGTTATCGGCATAACTCAGATGGATTTAAAAAGTGAGCCTCGAATTAGAGACTATCAAAATGAGCTTGATAACTCATATATAAAACCAGCTGTGTTTTCTATTGATGCCAGAATTGAACAAGATGTTTCACTATTGGTTCAAGCAATTTTTCCTTCTTTTAAACTAAAATAAAAGGATAAATATAGAGTGAGAAAACATGTTTTAGTTGATGGATTATTTATCTACCCAACACCAATTGGTTGTTACTATGCGGTATCGTCTATAGCTGATGAAAAGCCAAGGGGGTTTATTCAACGGTTATTACAATTAACTAGTACCCCCGTTTTGAATATAGAAACACTCGTAGATTTAATGGATGCAGAATCACAAGATGATGCCATAGAGCTACTCTATTTGTGTCAAAAAATGGGTTGGATTCAAGGTGTTAAAAAGAGTATAAAATTCCCTGACGGAGCATTGGATGTATTATTACCTCCTTTATTAGATAAGATATCTGAAACGGGAAATGTACTTTTATCTGACACTCAAGGGTTTCACCTTGCTTGTAGTGGATTTACCCATGAAATGGCAGAGCAGCTTTCAGCTATTAGTGCTGAAATAGAAACTGTACATAAAAGGAGATTGAATTTGATGGAAAATCAATTAACGATAGACAGTCATGCTTGGGCAATTGTTGATGCATTTGGTAGTAGTCAGTTAGGTTTTTGGCCGATATTTATTGGTGATAATCAGTTTGTTATTACTGTTTCTGGTATTCCTCATTTTAATAGGTCAGATTTTGTGACACTTATTTGGGCTTTAAGTATTCGTTATGCACAATAAATTATAGCGAATGCTTCTTAACATTTTAAATTAATTAAGAGGCGTAATTATGAGAGAAGATATGCTTACTTCAGTGTTAACTGAACTAAATGGAACCTCAGCAGATATAGAAGCTTCGGGAATCATCTCCACTGACGGTTTAATGATGGCATCCGTTTTACCCGCTGGTCTTGATGAAGACCGCGTGGGGGCGTTGAGTGCCGCGATGCTTTCATTGGGTGATAGAACAGCGCAAGAATTGAATCGTGGAGGGTTAGAACAAGTACTGATCAAAGGGGACAATGGATATGTCTTAATGACTTATGCCGGTGAAGAAGCGGTTCTGACCGTTATGGCCAAACCTAATGCAAAATTAGGATTAATATTTCTGGATGTGAAAAGAGCAGCCGAAAGTATTACGGATTTAATTTGACCCATTAGCAAAATCAGTGAGGAGTTTTTCATGATATATGATA